>CAZZHQ010000121.1:0-7387 GCA_964654015.1 uncultured Dehalococcoidales bacterium
TTTATCTATCCTTGACAGTTTTCAATTCAGTGATAGAATGAAATTGAGCAGTGGCAATCTTTATAGATTGCTCCTGCGGGATAATTGTGCCAGGTTTTATTATCGATATGCTGGTTAATAAGCGTTCTATGCTAAAAATAGCTTTAGTGGGTGATAGGAGAACCCTAATTCTTGGTGTTATCGCGGTATCTTTTTTTACTATCTTTTTTTCTGGCTGTTCAGCTTCGACAGATGAGTTAACCGAGGC
This sequence comes from uncultured Dehalococcoidales bacterium, assembly GCA_964654015.1. Classification (GTDB taxonomy): domain Bacteria; phylum Chloroflexota; class Dehalococcoidia; order GIF9; family AB-539-J10; genus JAUUZT01. Next base: position 248 of record CAZZHQ010000121.1, read on the forward strand.
CTATCAGAGTGGTTACGAGCAGGGTAAGTTGGCTGGATATGAAGAAGGGTATGATGCCGGTTTGGCCTTCAAAAAGGATTATGGCAATCCATCATCTGTATTACCAGTGCCGTCAACCAGTCCTGTTTCTTCGGTGTATTCAGGGGATGAATTTTCATGGGAAGTCGCTATAGACCATGTTGGCGAGATAACTACTATCTGTGGACCGGTTATCGGCACACACTGGGCCAGCAGCAGTAATGGCAAGCCGACATTCATCAACGTGGGCAAGGACTACCCCTCATCTGACAGATTTGTTGTGCTAATCTGGGACGACCATCGAAGTGCATTTCCACAGCCACCTGAAGACTATTACCAGGGTAAAATGATATGTGTAACGGGACTGGTCCAGGAATACGACGGATGCGCGGAGATTGTCATTTCAGACCCTGAGCAGATTGAAATACAGTAATCGCATGCGTTATATAGCCATTGCGCTGATTTTTCTTATTATGGGTAGTGTCGCAGGCTTTCTTGTGGGATGTGATGGTGATACAGCGGCATACGAAGAGGCACTGGTCACGAGAGTCATTGATGGAGATACCGTGGAACTTCTAGATGGACAGCGTGTACGGTATCTTTGTATAGATACGCCTGAGCTGGGTGAGGATTACTATGATGAGGCTAGCAGACGAAACAGGGAACTGGTAGAGGGTAAGATCGTAGAGCTGTGGACCGGTCTGGAAGACCGTGATGTCTATGGTCGACTTCTGAGGTTTGTCTTTGTTGACGGCACCTTTGTCAATGCTGAACTGGTAGCAGAAGGACTGGCAACAGCATATATATTTAATTCCGATGAACGCTACAGCCAGCTATTTGTTCAGCTTGAGGAATATGCCAAAATGAAAGATGTTGGGTTGTGGAGTCAGTAGCAGCTGGTTTACATCAGACCATAAGCGGCATTATACAGAGGAATGATAAATGGTCGCTTCAGCAGGATATCGCAAATATTTGCCGAAAACGTCCTGAACATTGCATAGCTTGTTATTGATAACCCCGTTGGCGCAAGAGGCGAAAGCAGGATAAGTCCAGCAGCATGACCCAGCTCGGCAAGTTTTTGGGCTATCATTGTGCCCATACTGTGACCAATGAGAAAGGGCTTCTATTTCATATTGCCTAGCTCCGCTTCCACTTGCTTGACATAATCCATAACATGAACGTTATTTAGCTTATCTTTTGAGTCACGATGATATAAGAGGTTTATCGCAGTAGTACCGAATCCCTTGCTGGTAAAGAAGCCGCTGTAGTTATCCCAGAAGGAGGATGTAGACCACATACCATGAATGAGGACAATGTTCGTTCTCACCATTCTATTCTACTATATGGAGCCCTGATGGCAAGAAAAATTCGCCTTATTAACCAGGGGGCTACCGGGAGTCTGGCATAACTTTTACCAGCACGGTGCGATTCCTGGGGCCGTCGAACTCACAGAAGAAGATGCCCTGCCAGGTACCAAGGAGCAGGTTGCCATCTTCAATGACGACTGTTGCGGAATTGCCAATGATGCTTGCCTTGATGTGGGCAGGAGAGTTTCCCTCACGGTGGCTGTAGTGGACGTGCTGGGGGGCAAGAGAATCCAGTCCATCAATTATGTCCTTTACGACATCGGGGTCGGCGTTTTCATTGATTGTTATCGCTGACGTGGTGTGGAGAGTGATAACGTGGCATATTCCGCTTTTGATGGAGCTTTTAGCTACGGCGCTCTTCACCTGCGGGGTGATGTCCTGAAACTCAAACCTTGATTCTGTTTGTATGTTTATCCTGTTCAGCATATCCAGCTACTTACTTCGCAGGGCTACCTGCCGGGCAGAATTATCCAGCATCGATATTAGCTTATTCCCAATCATCCCAGTCGTCCGTTTCATCGGTGTTCTGATTATGCGCTTTCGTCAGTCTGATGCCAAGTGAAATTAATGTAATCGCTATTACTATGCGAAAAACAATGAAAGCCGTATTAAGCAGCAAGTAATAATCGAGGGCTATGATAGAGAACAACTCTGCCCCCAGCATAACTATTCCGAAAACAAGTAAAATTACGCCTGTAATTCGTCGCCACATAAGTTACCTTTAGTATAGCAATAATATGGAGGTAGAGTGGATGCCATCACTACGTCCCCCTTTAGCATTCCTGCCAAACCTGTGCCTGCGAAAGCAGGTAACATGAATCCAGGGAGGGGGCGTATCTGTTGCTCTCCCTTTGGCTCTGCTATGCCACAACTATGTTATTATTATAAGCATGAATTCACCCAAATGCTAATCAATCTCTTGGAGGACTCAATGGAAAAGATTAGTGGCGAACTGGAAGCTCTGTTTTACAAAGCTGCAGACTATAGCAACAATGGCAATTATGACAAAGCTATTGCCATTTACCAGGATATCCTCAATAGATATAAGGACGACGATAATGCTTGTGCATATTCGTATGCCCGCATTGGTGATATATATCTAATTTTAAAGAAACTTAATCTGGCTGAAGACTACCTCAGGAAGTCCCTTAGCTATGACCCACTCAACTCAGTTACCCACTACTTATTAGGTTTCACTTATTCCACTTCCAGGCAGTGGGATAAGGCTATCAAGGAGTTTGAAGTCTCATTGAAGCAGGAGCCAGACGAAGCGGAATACCTGCGAGGAATGGGTTGGGCTCTCTGGAGTGCTGGCAGAAAAGACGAGGGTCTGAAATACATGAATAGGGCTTTTAGCAATGCCCCGCACAATGATAACATACTCACAGACTTTGCTGTCATCTACTTAGAAAGTGGTAATTCTGATAAAGCAGTGGAGTTCGCCGAACGAGCGATCCAGGCGAACCCGAATAACACATTAGCCACAGATGTACTAAATGCCACCCTCCGTTTCAGGGAACGCTTTCAGACAGGATATCGATTCACATCCGAGAACTACTATGACATCTACGAGATGAAGGTGAGCCTTAAGGATTACCGACCTCCTATCTGGAGGCGTTTTCATGTACCAGGCCGTATCACTCTCTACAAACTTCATCGTGTTCTGCAAACGGTTATGGGATGGGACAATTATCACCTGTATGAATTTCGGGTTGGCGAACAACGTTACGGCGAGCCTGACCCTGACCATCAGGTTGAAGTAAAGAGCGCCAGACGTTTCAAGGTAGACGATGTATTCACTATTGAGGGCGCCAGGTTTACATATATTTACGACTTTGGCGATGGGTGGATACACCAGGTACTTATAGAAAGGATATTGCTCTCGGAGAAGGAATTGAAGTGTCCCGTATGCATCGAAGGAAAGCGGGCATGCCCACCTGAGGACTGTGGGGGTACCGGAGGTTATGCTAACTTGCTCAGAATCATAGGCAATCCACAAGATGAGGAATACAAGAGAATGATGGAGTGGTTGGGAGGCGGATTCGACCCCAAACATTTTGATATGGATGCGGTTAATCGAGGGTTAAAACGTATAGGGAGATAGGAATTACAATGGTGAAGGGGTTTGTTCCACGTCTGAGGGCAGATACAAGGTTCGATCCTGGGAGATTGGGGCACCACTCTACTGCTGAAGTTAGCTCATGCATGGCAAAGCATCCAATTTGTATCTAGCCTGTCTGTTGTTTCCGCTATCCTGGAGATTGTCCATGTCTCTCCATAGATGGCTATGCCTTTTGTCATGCCTTCGGCTCGAAATGATATCGATGTGTCTCCTCCCTCCCTTGTCATTGCGAGGTAGCCTTTCATGCCTTGTCATCCTTGAGGGAGCATAAGCGACCGAAGGATCTCACTCCATCATCGTCATTGTGAGGAGTGCAGCGACGAAGCAATCTGGGCAGACGTGGCGTGGAGGCAACAGGTCTTGTATTTATGACTTTGAATTTGTTTAGGATTTAGTAATTAGGATTTAGAATTTAATATCCTGTGTCCTTCCTGCCTTCCTCTTTGTCATTCCTGCTAAACCTGTGCCTGCGAAAGCAGGTAGCAGGAATCTACCCGGGTATTGCGAATGCGTTTCCCCCGTCATTGCGAGGAACTGGAAAGACTGAAAAGCGAATGGCGGCGGACTTGACGGCTATCAGTTACTATGGTTGCTGTTTATTTATTGTTTTTTAGTTCCTCATTGGTGGCGACTAGCTTCTCCAGCAAGCCTTTCTTTGTACCTGTCCCAAGTACAATTTCTCGTGCCCTTTCAGCTTTCTCTTCATCCTTCATCTTTCCGTGTCTTGAGTCTCCACTAAGCCTCGGATTTGCTAGCTCATCCAATATTTCAGGAAGTTCACTAATGACAAAAGCATTATTGTTTGGAGTTCTTTCTCTGAAAAAGTTATTAAACCATTTGCTTTCCGTTTTTTTATTGTAAGCACTGAAACGTGTTAATGCTGAGCGACTGCCGGACTTGCCAGTTCTATTTATTTCTATTCTATATTCTTCCACGCAGTGTATTTTTAAATATTGCTGATAAGAAAGCCAAATAAGTTTAAGTTCTGCTTCGACACTATTTGTGAAACCAGCCACAACCTCTCCCCAATTGTTTGCCTTTAGGTTTCTATATACAAGTATGGCATTGTCTATTGACCCTCTGTCAACTGCAGAATCCAGCCAGGGATTTCTGCTGGTCAAATCATCTCGTACCTTTGCTAGAGAGGGAGGAATACTTAAATTTTCCATATGATGAATCATCTTAGCGTGGTCAAGCCTCATTTTCTCCTGAGATGCTTTCCATTCAGCATAAAAATCAGCATAAAAAGGAGAGGATCCCTGATGTTCATCAGGCTTGTTTAGTCTGCCTCTAGCAAATCCTATATTTTCAATTAAATCCCTGAAAGCAAATGATGCTCCAAACGCATCATGAAGACGATAAGAGCAATCCATCATAAAGTCAATATCAAATTTAGTGTCCCCTATGAGATTTCGGCATTTTTCATAATCTTCAATGTCCAGGTAAAGCTGACTGAGGGTAGCAAGTAAGCATGTCACTTCAGGCTGAGGCAACTCCCATCCGTCACTATACTCAGATCGAATAGTTTCTAGAACCATTGTTCCCTTTTCGGCTTTGAGTTTCATAAAACGTGTAAGGTTCACGTCTTCTAATTTACAAAATTCATAAATAATTACATCTTCAAATATAAACCTATCCTCGTGTGACCATGGACAAGGATATAAACCATCCCATGGAGCAATGTCAGCCGAATTTGTTGCCAGTATTAGGCACGCATTTTTATATTGTACCTTTCCTTTTACATTGCAATTGAAGAATGCTACATCTAAGGCTTCGTCATAAAGCTGCACACATTCTTCCCATTTTTCAGCATCTCCAATTAGAGCACCTGCTAGATATAATCTTGTTAGTGTAGAGGATGTTTGCCATTGCTCATCATTTCTGAAATCTGGAACGTTATTTCCCAATTCGTTAAGCAATTGTAATGCTTTCTTACAACACCTAATAACGTCATCTTTACTGTCTTCAAATCCATCGGTTCCAAGCTGGGCATTGGTTAAGTATGACATACCTGCTCTGCTCCAAAGGCAAGCCTCGGAAAATACTAGTTGTGCTTTTAATTTCTTAGTGTCTGTCAAAGGTTCAAATATGAGTTCACCACCAGCATTAATAGAGATGTCCGGAGGACAATTAGAACTGATATATTCAACAGCAGACTCTAATACCTCATCTGGGATTGATTCTATCGTAGTAGCAGCGTCTTCATAATATATACCTTCCTGCTCTTCATAATAATAAACTGGTGAAATTACACCCTCAAGAGATTGTATAGCAGCCTTGACTAGCTTACCTATGCCCGGTGGCAAAGATTGATTATTTTGAACATCTGTTATTCCTTGATCAAGGTCACTGATAATAATTTCCTGATTTTCTTTTGATGGAACTTCTTCGCCAATAAGCTCTATAGTGTTTCGTAATAACTCAAAAATGGTATTCCCTGCAAGATTGTTCTTTGCAAACACGGAAATAAATTTATCTATTGTGTCGGGTGATCCCAATAACTCTATATTTCTCATTTCTTCTACGCCCCCTGCATATTAATTAATCTAACAGCTGACTGAGTATCGACTTGGCTATTTGTTTCTCAGCTTCTGATGCTCCGTGAAAATGAATTTCCATCTGGTACTTTGGCCAGTTGCCTGTTTTTTTCCTGATATAGTAGACAAGTTCCGCTTCTATCGCTTCCACGCTATCCTTTTTTAGGGCTGGAAAGGTCCAGATCAGCAGTTCTGCATTCTTGAGTTTATCTTTCCATTTGTACCCGTGATAGCCAAAATGTCCATTGTCGACTAATCCTATTCTAAGTCTGGAGCTTATGGGCTGAGACGTGATTCCGACATAGCAGATATCTCTACCATCTTTGACAACATAAAGCTTCTGTAGTCCAGCTTTGGTATCTGGTGCTAAGAAATGTGATATTTCTTGACCGTTAAGTTCTATGCAACGGCATGTTGAATCAACGATTTGTATTCTGTACCTATTGAATATATTTACCACTTTCACCGACTGTAACCAGAATCTCCCTATAGAGAATTATTAGCTTACTGCCCATTCTTCACAAAGTGTCCCTGCCTGCTCTAGCACTGTTTGTGTTGCCTTCTCCTGCTTGTCAGGCGGATATCCATATTTACGCAGAATCCTTTTTACAATAACCCGTATCTGTGCCCTGGCGTTCTCACGAACCGTCCAATCAGTCTTTACGTTCCGGCGTACTGCTATCACGAGTTCTTTGGCGATGGTCTTCAGTGTTTCATCCCCCAGGACCTTCACCGCGCTATCATTAACCTCAAGCGCATCATAAAAAGCAACCTCGTCATCATTCAGCCCAAGATTCTGCCCTCGATTCTGTGCCTCCCGCATTTCCTTTGCGAGTTGGATAAGTTCTTCAATAACCTGTGATGCCTCAATTGCACGGCTCTGGTATTTCTGAACTGCTTTTTCAAGCATTTCAGCGAATGAACGGGCCAGTACGACATTTTTCAGTGACTTCCGCTTTATCTCATCATTAAGAAGTTTTCTTAATACTTCAACAGCGAGATTGCGATGCGGTAGCAAGCGTACTTCCTGGAGAAAATCATCAGAAAGAATGGAGATATCAGGTTTTTTCAACCCTGCTGCTGAGAATATATCAAT
>CAZZHQ010000122.1:0-5223 GCA_964654015.1 uncultured Dehalococcoidales bacterium
CTGTATGTTGGGGATGCGCCGGAGGAGGATACAGTGAAGTTGTTCGAGGCGCTAATGAAGTACAACGTAGAAGAACATTGGGTGAGCAGCTGTAATGCAGCGGGACTTGGTGATGAGGCACAGGTATTGTTAGAGTACTGGAGGGATGCGGCGTACGGTAGGTAGAAGAAGCAGCCTTTTAGCTAGTTCTCCCTGAAAGACTTGCTCCAAGCAGTCGTTGATAAGAGGGCACGTAACCTGATACCTAATTTAATATGTAAGCAGGTGAAGAGCCTTACTGAATCAGTAAGACTCTTCACCTGCGAAGGTATTGGCATATAAAAGATACAACCTGCTCATAAGGAAGGGGAGAATTTGGTAACAGGAGCCGAAGATGAAAAGTAACTCCGTGCCAATGCGTGTTGACACAGTTACCGACATATTAACAAAGGTGACCAAGTGGGTGACAATTGTCAGTGCAATTTGTCTAGCAGCAATGCTACTAATAAATATCATAGAGGTAGTAGGGACGAAATGGTTTCACTGGTCGCTTCTAGGTCACCTGGAACTTACTGAGCAATTAATGGTACTTGTGAGCATCTTGCCGATTGCTTTTATAGCACTGGAAAGAGGGCACATTCGTATCACTATGGTCGTAGAGCGCATAGCCTCAGCGGGACGCTCAGCCCTTGCCCTTGAGGTCCTTGGATACGTGCTGGGAACGCTAGTAATGGTTTTCCTTACCTGGCGAGCTTTTTTGCAAATGCAATATGCAATGAATGTAAACCTAACTACGAGTACGTTATCTATTCCTATATGGCCGACAAATTTAGCGATTGTTTTAGGATTCGGCTTACTGGCGCTTTCGTGGCTGTTGCTCCTTGTCAAAATATTAATTGCTGGTCCAACTAAGTGAATTAACCTCCTTACAATTCTATCGGAGTCTCAATAAATTCAGGTATTACCTGAAGAAAAGAAGAAGAAGAGACAAAAATGGAATACGGCGCATGGGTTGGCCTATCGTGTTTTCTTGGCATGTTTGCGTTAGTCATGCTGGGAGTGCCAATTTTCATCTCTATGTTAGTCGGGGCTCTTGCGGGTTTTTGGTTGGTTGGTGGGGCTGGTTTAGCTTTTCAACAATTTAGTACTGCACCTTACTTTATCTCGGCTTCATACATGCTTGCCGTAATTCCTTTGTTCGTATTAATGGGTATAATAGCCGGAGAGTCCGGGATAGCAGAGTCTTCTTATAAAGCTGTCTCCAAGTGGGTGGGTGGGCTTCGCGGGGGGGTTTTAATGACTACCGTAGGAGCAGGAGCCCTTTTCGGCGCTTGCTGCGGTCTAGGTATAGCGGGAGCAGCAGTATTTAGCAAGATCGCTCTGCCCGAGCTTGATAGACAACACTACGATAAGTCACTAAGCATGGGTGCTATATGCCTATCAGGCTCCTTATCAGGTTTAATCCCCCCCAGTATTGGAATGGTTATTCTTGCTATTCTAACGGAGCAGTCAATAGGCAGGTCTTTAGCGGGTTTAATTATTCCGGGTAGTCTTCTTGCTCTGCTCACTATGCTAGGTATATGGGTGATAGGAACCTTAAACCCTAAAAAGATACCTAAAGCGGTTGTTCAAGTCAGCTGGAAAGAAAAACTTTTATCGCTAGGAATGATTTGGCCGGTGTTGTTCCTTTTCTTATTAGTAATAGGTGGAATGTTTCTCGGAATTTTCCCGCCTACGGTCGCTGGTGCTATTGGTTCTGCTGGTGTTCTTATATACGCCGGTGTGCGTCGAGTAAAGATGCGGACAATTACTAATAGCTTCTACGAAACAATCCTGGTAAATGCACAGCTATTTCCCCTCGTCTTCAGTGGCTTTGTATTCGCTCGATTCATAGCTATCAGTGGACTACCCAGGGATCTTGTAAACTTAATAACCGCCGCCAATCTTTCTCCGTATCTGCTTATGCTTATAATTGTAATTCTTTATCTTGCCCTTGGTTGCGTCTTTGAGTTCTTGTCTATGGCTATAATTACTTTCCCCCTTATTTTCCCCATTCTGCTAGCTGCTGGTTTTGACCCGATAGCTGTGCTTGTTATTTTGGCTTTTCTGGGTGAGGTTGCGGCTATGACCCCTCCCATAGGTTTATCAGCTTTTGTTGTTGCAAGTATAGCACATACCAAGCCTGAGGAGGTCTTCCGTGGCATTATTCCCTTCTTCTTGATAGCCTTAGCACTGTTGTGGGTGATAGTGTTTTTCCCTCAGTTAGTCACTTGGTTACCCAATCTGTTTTATGGGCATTAGCCCACTAGATAAGAGAATACGCTATAAGGTGAAGATAAGCAATTGAGGGATTAACGTGTTCTGTCTCAACAAATAAGGGGGCACTTATAAACTATTGGACTATTTTTCATAGTATGCTAAAATGAGCTAAAATCAGAGTGTTCTGCTGGTTAGGAGGAGAAGCGTGACTAAAAAGATTTTCGAACCGATAGAGATTAAGGGGATGAAACTCAAGAACAGGCTAGGTTTTCCAGCGTGGCTACTGCAGCCACCTGGCCCAGAAGGTTATGTAAGCGACCTGACAATTAGATGGTTTGAGATGAGGGCAAAAGGTGGGGTTGGGTTAATAATAACCGGAACTATTGAGTTTGCGGATTTTTCTGCTAAGCTTGCAGAAATTGGAGTAACAGGGAAAAATCTTAACTTGATGGATGACAAATACATCCCAGGTTGGGCCAAGCTAGTAGATGTGATTCACTCATACGGTGTTAAGATTGGGGCTCAATTTGCGGCTCCTGGGCCCATGTTGGGGTTAGCTCCTTCACCGGCACCCTTTCCCGACGAGACTCATGCTCGGTTCGGCCTTTTTGACCTTATGGCGGGGCGTATATTGCCCGTCAAGGCGGTTTCAGTTGAGGAGTTAAAGGAATTTGAACGTGGTATAGCAGCAGCCGCCCGTAGGGCGAAGGCTGCCGGCTTTGATTGCGTGGAGTTCCATACTGGCCACGGCGGCGCTAATCTTAGTGGAACAATGCTTTCGCCATTCTACAACAGGCGGACTGATGAGTATGGCGGAAGCTGGACGAACCGGCTTCGCTTCCCCGTTAATACGATAAAGCAGATCAGAGAGGCGGTCGGCGACGATTATCCTATCCTAGTCAGGACTTCCAGTGACGAACTACTAGGTAAAAGCGGCATTACACTGGACGATACCGTCAAGTATATCGTCCCTGCCTTTGAAAAGGCTGGCGCGGATTGTCTTGATATTTCGCAAGGATCTATGACGCATTCTCCCCAGGGAATCGCTATTCCTTTGTACCAACCGCAAGGGTGTTTCATCCACCATGCAGAAGCGGTAAAAAAGGTCACCAAGCTACCAGTGATTGGTGTCGGCCGGATTATTGACCTGGATATGGCAGAGAGGTTTTTGCAGGAAGGAAAAGCTGACATCATTCACCTGGGTAGCCAATTACTGTCCGACCCTGAAACCCCCAAGAAATATTTTGACGGAGTGCCAGAGGATATTAGGAAGTGTATAGGGGATAAGCCGCTCATGTGTGGCCGACCCTGTATCATTAACTACGACTCCCACGATGAGCCCATCCCGTTGACCGCGGCAAAAAAACAAAAAAGTGTACTAGTCATAGGTGGTGGCGTAGCCGGCATGGAAGCGGCCAGGGTAGCCGCATTGAGGGGTCATAAAGTCACTTTGATGGAGAAGGAGCCTGAGCTGGGGGGGATGGTGGCTACACTGGCACTTAACCCACCGACTGCCGAGTTTAGGCATATTATTGATTACCTAGCTACCCAGTTGAGAAAGCTACAGGTGGATGTCAGGGTATGCAGGGAGGCTCACTTAGCTAGCATTGAAGAATTTAAAGCAGATGTCATCATACTAGCCACCGGTTCATCACCAATGATACCTGAGGTAGCCAAAGGAAAACCAGGGGTGATAACCCTTGACAGGGCTCTAAAGGAACAGAAGGCTATTGGCCAAAGAGTTGTCGTTTCCGGGTTTTTTGGTGCTGAATTAGCCATCTCACTTGCCGAGCAAGGCAAGGATGTAATTCTCATCGGCAGGGGCAATGAAGGTTCGATAGGAAGCGATGTTTCTGACGCGAGGCGTATCTGGCTTTTGAGGAAACTCACCGACATGAATATTGTCAGAGAGAGCCCTGAAGAGATGAGGGTAAGCAATCCAAAAGTCTTATGTAATGTAGAGGTTGAGAATGTTGTTGCCAGAGAAGTCAAGGTAATGAATGAGAAAGGAACGAAGCAGGTTCTTCCATTCGATACACTTGTTATTGCACAGCGATTTGGTGAGCGGAAATCAAACGATTTACTCTTTGATAAACTGAAGAAGAAGGTGGCTGAAGTATACAAGATCGGGGATTGCCTAAAATCTAAAGGCATTTACGAGGCAATCTTGAGCGCCAACGAAGTCGTCAGGAAGATTTGATACCCCAGCACCTTTGTATTATGAAATAAAAGGAGAAAAGACAATGAGTTATTTTGAACTAGACATGAGCTTATCAGAAACAGAACTTATCCTAAAGGCAAACGCTAACAAGTTTGCCAAAGAGATCATGCGCCCTATTTCAATCGAGCTCGACCAGATGACTGCAGAGGAGGTTATTGCACCTAAATCACCGTTTTGGGATTTCTTTCGAAAAGCATACGAGCTTGGCTACCACAAGCTCCCTTTCCCGGAAATAGTTGGCGGAGCTGGCCTTACACCACTGCAGACAGCGATTGTCATGGAAGAGTTGGCCTGGGGGAGTATCGGCCTGACGTTGTCCCTCTATACAAGCTTTGATGCCGTGATGGCAATGGCAGGGTCCGAAGAGCTCATTAAGGAGTTTACCATTCCATACTGCCAATGCGAAGACGGCAGCGTCGTTGGTTGCTGGGCCGTCACGGAGCCTGAGCACGGGTCGGATACAGGCATGTTATTTTTTCCCTTCTTCCGAGACCCAAACGTCAAGCCCCAGTGTACAGCCCGCCTGAAGGGGGACGAATGGGTTATCAACGGCCAGAAGTCTGCCTGGGTCTCCGGAGGTACAATCGCCAAATCCGTCCTCTTGCATGCCCAGATTGACACCGCGATGGGATTCGCCGGCAGCGGTTTCTTTATCTTCAAGTTGGACCGCCCAGGGGTCTCCAAGGGGAAACCCCAAGAGAAGCTAGGTATGCGGGAATGCAATCATGGTGAGATCTTTTTTGATGATGTTCACGTGCCCAAGG
>CAZZHQ010000122.1:5323-7361 GCA_964654015.1 uncultured Dehalococcoidales bacterium
CCCGCGCCCCCTTCATTTACAACTATAGCAATCCACCTGAAAAGCGTTCACTATTGCACGCACTTGCAGCCAAGAGCTACGCGACCCAGATTGCCCTTGAAGTCAGTAATGATGCAATCCATATCTTTGGAGCCATGGGGCTGACAAATGAAGTACCTGTGGAAAAGTTCTTCAGGGACGCCCGGACTATCATGATTGCCGATGGGCCCAGCGATTCTATCGCAGTTCAAGGAGGATACTACATCAATCACCCGATTGAACTCTCGGGGTGAAGAACTAATTGTCGGTCTGTTCTTTTACTAGCGCGATAATACTCCTTATTTTCTATACAGCGGGTGAGGCTTGTTGTCAAAGCGGCTGTTGATTGTTCGCTGTCTTCAACTTAGCCTGCTCTCGCAGCAGTGGTTTATTTAGCGGTTGGAACTGTCTTGAAAAACAACGTGAAGGGTCTGAAACGTCGGCGAGATTAGCATTAAGGAGTAAAATAAATGGAAAAGCTTGTTCGGGTTATTGGCGAACTGCTGGAAGAAGGGGCGAAAAAGTATGGGGACAAAACCTATCTTTACTTTAGGGATGAACAGGTAAGCTATAGAGAGCTGAACGCTAACTCCAACCGGGTCAGTAATGGTCTCCTCAAACTCGGGGTCAAGAAGGCAGACAATGTAAGTATTATGTTACCCAATTGCCCCGAGTTTCTGTATTCGTGGTTCGGGTTAGCGAAATTCGGGGCAGTAATTGTGCCAGTGAACAACCTGTACAAAGGGGAGTTTCTTCGCTACATCATCGATCACAGTGACTCCAAAGCCATAATAATGCATAATCAGTTCCTGGAGCGTCTGAAACTCGTAGAAAAGGAATTGCCTAAACTGGAAAAGGTGATACTGTTTGGCGGAGAAAGTGAAGTAGAGGTTGGATTCGAGATAATCCCATTCGAGGAATTGCTTAAATCACCTGATACCTCGCCAAAGATAGAAGTTGGCCAGTATGACCTGGATGCAATTATCTATACTTCAGGGACAACGGGGCCACCTAAAGGGGTTATGAGAACTCACGGTTATTCTTATCATGCGACGAGAGTTGATATTCAAAGTCGTGGAACATCTCCTGACGATATTCTATATACCTGTCTGCCGCTCTTTCATCAGAATGCGCAACTGGCAACTGCTCTTCCCGGCCTTATGGCTGGTGCTTCGATAGCGCTTGCGGAGAGGTTCAGTGCCTCCCATTTTTGGGATGATATCAGAAAATATAAGGCTACGCAGTTTAATCTCATAGGTGCCATGCTAAACTACATATATAAACAGCCACCTAAAGAAAATGACGCTGACCAGCCAGCTCGATTAGCCGTAGGAGGTCCTATTTCTAAAAGTATCTACCATGAATTCAGAAAGCGCTTCAACATTAGACTCTTGGAAGGTTATGGCCTGACTGAGTCAGGCCTTCTTACCATCAACCCTTATGACGAATCGAACCCCAAACTTGGCTCGTTTGGCAAGCCTGCTCCTGAATTTGATGTAAGAATAGTAGACGATGACGACAACGAGGTTCCGCCCGAGACTGTAGGCGAGATTGTTTCCCGACCCAAAATTCCCAATGTCATGATGTCAGGCTATTATAAAATGCCGGAAAAAACTCTTGAGGTATTCAGAAATTTGTGGTTTCATACCGGGGATTACGGCAAGATGGACCCCGACGGATTTTTTTACTTTGTTGATAGAAAGAAAGACTACTTGAGAGTGGGCGGCGAGAATATTTCCTCAATGCAGGTAGAGGCAACGATTAGTTCACACCCGAAGATAGCCGAATCGGCGGTGCTGGGGATTAAGCTTGAGGAAGGCGCCGAGGACAATATGGCGCTCTATATGGTGCTAAAGCCGGGAGAGAAACTGACGCCGGAGGAACTGATGGACTGGTGCCAGGAAAGACTCCCTCGATTCGCCGTGCCGAGATTCGTAGAGTTCCTCGATGAGCTTCCCAAAACTCCGACTGGGAGAGTGGAGAAGTACAAGCTGAAGGAACGAGGGATTGGGCCTAACAC
>CAZZHQ010000123.1:0-7222 GCA_964654015.1 uncultured Dehalococcoidales bacterium
GGTATAATTTTGACACCAAGGTCTGTTGGCATGATGGTTACTTCAACAATCACCAGCTTCTTCCTTGTAAGATGGGGCTACCGATTACCTATTTTAATAGGCACAATAATCGTCATGGTTGGCTGTGCTTTGCTTGCATTACAACCTCACGGGATTGAGATAATAGGATTCCGCATCGGTACCACCCCGCTACTATTAATTATCTTGGGGCTTTGTGGGATCGGGCATGGCATTTGTACCCCTGCCTCAAACAATGCCTGCATCGAGCTTATGCCTGATAAGGTAGCAGCGATCACTGGACTCAGAGGAATGTTCCGCATTTTAGGTAGTACTTTTGGTATCGCTGTTGCCACTGTGCTTCTCAATTCTACAAATGATGTAGAGCATACTTTCTTTGTAATCTTGTCTGCCTCGGTGGTAATAATGCTTATTTCTATACCCGCTATTTTTATCATGCCAGCTTCTGCGAGCGTTGACCCTTCTCAAAATCAGCCTGCAAAATTGTAAAACCACTAATTATATGTAGTTTTAACACCTGTTTACCTGTTACCCACTGGTAACCAATGAAAAAAGTCCACCGAATAATCTCTTACTATATGAGTAACCAGCTCATAATCACAGTACGGGATTAGCTTTTATAGGTTTACGAATTTACTAAAACAACACACAATAGCACATGAGATAAAGGCTAGCCCTTGGCCGCACAATCTCGGCGGAAGCCCCGATTTTTGCTTGTCCGGTCGGGGCTTCTCTGTTTTTGTGCGGGAACGTATTATCAGCAGTTTGTGCACCAATATTGAAGGTAGGCAATCAGGTCGTAGGTGGTTGTGCTGGATAAGTGAGGTCCTGAAGTACAGCTCAGTTATTACAAGAGAGAAGTAGCGCAGGTGAAACAATAGTCCGTAATGTCACACTCTAGCTCATCGTGAAATCGATTTGACAGCACTTTTCCCCCAATACTATACTGCGGTTGTGATAGAGATAAAGCCTCCAACTTTAGGGGAAAGGAGGTAAACCATGCAAGCGTACTGTGTCAAATGCCGTGCTAAGAAAGAGATGAGAAATCCCAAGAGTATAACTATGAAGAATGGGAAACTGGCAACACAAGGAATATGCCCCACATGTGGCACTAAGATGTTCAGAATAGGGAAAAGCGAGAAAAGTGGCGAGGATATGGGGAGAAAGACAGAGATTAAAGCTTCTTCGCCTTTGACCAGATATGGAGAAAATCCCATAATTTCACCACGGGAGGGATTCTGGTGGGAATCCCGTCAAACGTTTAACCCAGGAGCTATCCTGCTGGAAGGCAAAGTCCATATTCTGTATCGGGCTATTGGGAATGACTGGATATCCCGCTTCGGCTATGCCGCTTCTAAAGAAGGCTTAAAGATTGAGGAGAGGTTAGAATATCCTGTGTATCAACATCCAGTTACCTCTCCTGAGTTTGCTGTTTACTCTTATTCCTCCGGGGGCAGTTTTGGGGGTGCTGAAGACCCCCGCATTGTCCGTGTAGAAGGAGACGAGGTGGTATATATGACCTATACTGCCTGCGATGAGGGTTTGCGCATGGCTTTAACCTCAATAAGGGTCGGGGATTTCTTAAGTAAAAGATGGGATTGGGCCACACCGGCTTTAATTTCACCTCGGGGCGAGGTTCACAAGAACTGGGTCATTTTCCCGGAAAAGATAAACGGTAAATATGCCATCCTGCACAGCCTCAGTCCACAAATTTTGGTTAGCTATCACGAGAGTTTAGATTTGAAGCCGAGCAATCACATTGGCAGCTACTATAATGGACACAGCACCGAAAGGAAAGATTCCTGGGATAAAATAGTAAGAGGGGCAGGAGCTCCACCAATTAAGACTAAATTTGGGTGGCTCATCTTCTATCATGCCATGACTTCTCGTGATTCTGACAAGTATAAAGTTGGTGCCATGCTTTTAGACCTTCAAGACCCAAGGATTGTCATTTGCCGTTCAGCAGCACCTATCCTGGAGCCGACCATGGTTTACGAGAATAGCGGCTTTAAGCCGGGGGTAATCTACCTTTCGGGAGCAGTTGTGAAGGGAAGCGAACTTCTGGTATATTATGGGGCATCGGATAGTTATGTTTGCGTGGCCAGTTGCGGGTTGGAGGAACTTTTAAGAGCCTTGATGGAGGGAGACAGCCATGCCCCGGAATTTTCCCTATAAGTTCTTTCGGCAGGTCCTAAAATCGAGGAGGGACAACGTGCTGTTAAAAAGGTCAGAGGAAAACCCAATTCTGAGGCCAAAAAGGAATCACCTCTGGGAGGCTCAGGCGGTTTTTAATGGCTGTCCGGTTAAAAGACATGAGAACATTTCTCTTCTTTATAGAGCTTTGTCTTTTCCTTACTACAGTGTGCTTACCGATACCGCGCTTTCCGTTTCCAGCATAGGCACTGCTCGAAGCGAAGACGGCATCCACTTTGCGAGTCGAAGACGGTTTATTTACCCTGAATATCCCTGGGAGCGATTCGGTTGCGAAGATCCCCGGGTGACGAAATTTAACGATAGGTATTACGTATTTTACACGGCACTCTCCAACTGGCCTCCCACGGCCGGGGGAATCAGGGTTGGCTTAGCGATAACCAATGATTTGGAAAAGGTCAAGGAGAAGCACCTCGTCACCCCATTTAATGCCAAGGCGATGGCGCTGTTCCCGCAAAGGATAGATGGGAAGATATACGCCATCCTAACCGTCCATACCGATCAGCCGCCGGCAAGAATATGTCTGGCTGCTTTTAACAGGGAGGAGGATATCTGGTCGGAAAGCTATTGGCAGTCCTGGTATGAGAACTTTGGGGAATATGCATTACCTTTGCAGCGCAGGCCTGAAGACCACTGCGAAGTTGGTGCCCCTCCTATTAAAACGAAAGACGGCTGGCTCCTGCTTTATTCCTACATCAGGGACTACTTCTCTAAATCGAAAGAAAGGCTTTTTGGAGTGGAAACAGCTCTTCTTGATTTGGATAACCCCTCCAAAATACTCGGCAGAATAGAAGTGCCCATTTTGACTCCAGAGGAATATTATGAAAGGATTGGCCTGGTGCCAAATGTAGTTTTCCCTTCCGGAGCGCTTGTTAGGGGAGGCCGCCTTCACGTTTATTACGGTGCGGCTGACACTACCTGCTGCGTTGCCTCTATCAGACTTCCTGGGCTATTGGGACTACTTCTGAAGAAAGAGCCAATCCTGAAATTGCGGCGCGCGGAAGAAAATCCCATCATTCAACCAATGAAAGAACACCCATGGGAGAGCAAAGCCACATTCAATCCCGGTGCTTTGTATCTTCGGGGCAAGGTCCATATTATATATCGGGCGATGTCTGGGGATAATACATCGGTACTCGGCTATGCCACGAGTGGGGATGGAGTCCATATTGACTACCGCTCGCCAGAGCCGATTTACACTCCCCGAGAAGAATTTGAACAGAAACTTGTGTGCGGGGCGAACTCGGGCTGCGAAGACCCCAGGTTGACGAGGATTGGCAATAGAATCTACATGTTCTACACTGCCTACAATGGCAAGAATCCTCCTCGAGTTGCTGTGACTTATATCTTAATCAAGGATTTCCTGAGGCAAAAATGGGAATGGTCCAAGCCAGTTCTCATCACCCCACCTCAATTTGATAATAAAGATGCCTTTTTGTTTCCGGAGGCAATTGAGGAGAAGTACATCTGTGTTCACAGGTTAGGCAACTGCATTGATTACGATTTCTGCTCCAATCCTGATGTAGAATTTACAGGCGATGTTTGGCTTAACGAACACCGCTGGATAGAGCCAAGAAAAGGGTGGTGGGATAGCGAAAAGGTAGGGGCAGCGGCTCCACCGATCAGGACAAGAGAAGGCTGGATAATGCTTTATCATGGTGTTTCTGAGGATGCGGTCTACCGTGTGGGAGCGGTGCTCCTTGACTCGAAAAATCCGGTCAAAATTCTTGCCCGAACCATTTATCCCATTTTCGAACCAGAGGCTCCATATGAGAGAGTGGGACAGGTGCCGAAAGTCGTTTTTCCCTGCGGCAATATAGTCCTAGGTGGTGAGCTATATGTATATTACGGAGGCGGCGACAGTGTGGTTGGGGTAGCCACGGTGAAGGTCAGGGAGCTTCAAAGGATTCTGAGATTATGCGAGTTTTAGGCAACCTTATTAGGTTACTCATGTAACAGAAAATCCGGACTGCTCAGTATCCTACAATAACTTGGACACTCATCTTACTGTACTAATTAGCAAATAACGCAGCACTGAAAAGTGAACCTTTGTTTAGGAAAATGCATAAAGGCCAGACGCTACTTGGGTGGTAATATGTCTTTGAATTTTTCTGATGCTGGCTTACCACCAATGCCCCAGTGCGTTTTGGGTATTTCATGAACGATTACTTCTACAGCATGTTCTGGGACGCCCAAGTCCACGATAACTTTTGTTATACCCCGTATCATCGTTTTAACTTTTTCCTCCCCAACGCCCTCCCAGAAATCTACGTGAACAATAGGCATTTTTACTTCCTCATTAGATTTTCTATCTGAGCTTAATGTTAAGTATAGCCATATCAAATGGAAAAGTCATCCTGGATACAAAGGCGAAGCCCTTTTGCCCACATCACTTTTCATCTTTTTGTGGCTTCACTCATAGCCAGAAAGTTCACTAGTTCCGGTCGGCTATTTCCCGCTACTCTTCAACCTCTACCCCACTTCAACCGTAAAAAACCAATAGCAATTCACATTTACAAAAACCAAAACAGTATATACTGTCCTAATAAAATAATAATTTTACAGCTAAAGGAATTGCTTTATCTAATTTAATTTTATTTTAAAATGATTTACGATTGTTGATTTTCACGACACAATCATATTGATAAATAAATTTTGGAGGTCAATATGAGCAAGAAGAAATCAGCAGTCACGAACCCCCAAGCTCCCAAAGCAGAAGCACCGAAGTCTCAGGAAACACCGGCTGAGGCATTGGAAGTACCAGAATCACAATCCGTGCCAGAAGCACCTCCGACACCCATACAAACACCTACCTTGCCACTCACGCTTAAGTATGTTCATCAGGAACTTGAAACCCTTATGCACGTACTAGAAGAGCATACTATCCTTATCACCCAACTTCAAGAAACTCTGGCACGCAAACGTAAGCCTGTAGCATCCAATGGCAAGGTGCAAATCCTTGATAAGCAAACCGGTGCCATCTTCCCATCCAAGAACAACGCCTACCAGACGCTCCTCAAATCGGGAGAGCTGAAAGACCTAGTAGATAAGGGCATCTTCGGTGTCGATCCTGCAAAGAATACCTTCGGCTGGTATGCGCTGAAACGTGAACTGCCGGACAGGTTTGAAGAAGTTCGCGAAAAGACCGAAGAGATACAGCAGTGACAGAAGCACCTGACAGCTACCTGTACACCTAGGAGCTCATCGATTGGGCTCGGGCCAACCTCAACATCATGAAGCCGAAGGAAGCCCTGACGAATGCTGATATCCGTGAAATCATGCGCTGGATAGGCATGTGCTCGGTGGACACGATATTTCTTGGCGGGGATAAGCCTGTCCTGGGGAGGATCGGCATCGGGCTAATGCTCACCGTAACTTTGCTGGAGTTTCCGGACTACTATATGAAGTACGAATTATCCCAATTCAATTAAGGAGGACGCTATTGATGAAAACTATCCTGAACAGATTATCCTGGAAAACACTATTCATACTGCTGGGTATCCTGATAGCGATAAGGCTGTTGCTGGAGCTCAATTAAGGAGTGATCATGAGTGAATTGCCAATCTCAAAGGCGGAGCTGGCCCGGCAGTTAGGGGTAAGCCGAACCTATGTAACCCTTTTAACCCAAGGTAAGAGGCAGCCGAGTCAACATCTTGCCAACAAAATAAGGCGGCTGCAGTTGACAGCGGAACTTCCCGTGGAATTTGGACTCACAAATGCGCTGGTGGGGAAGGGGGGATTTGAACCCCCACGCCTTGCGGCACATGATCCTAAGTCATGCCTGTCTGCCAATTCCAGCACTCCCCCATCTGTAAGCAGAATATCCGAATGCACTATATCATTTTACTACTTTTGTCTCAAGCCGCAACCCTGTTCACCCTGGGAGAGCAGCAAGCACACACAGACTCCTCGTTCAGCTATTGAGAAGACTAAAGAATAGGCATAGAATAAGGTTCGAGTTATCGCCATGATTAAAGAAAATATTGACCGGATACTGAGCGAGTTACCCGATGGGGTTCAGCTGGTAGCCGCCGCTAAAACAAGAACCCCCGAGGAAATCCTGGAGGCAGTCGAGGCCGGTGTAAAAATCCTGGGGGAAAACTATGCCCAGGAAGCGGAAGGAGCCTATGAAGCAGTCGGTAACAAGGCGAAGTGGCACTTTATCGGACACCTTCAGAAGAATAAGGTGAAAAAAGCGGTGAAGCTCTTCGATATGATAGAGACCGTTGATTCCCTGGAGCTAGCCGGGGAGATTGATAAAAGATGTGCCCAAATCGGCAAGGTGATGCCAGTGCTGGTTGAGATAAACAGCGGCCGTGAGGAGCAAAAATCAGGCGTATTCCCGGAAAAGACAGAGCAACTAGTAAGGGAAATTTCTGGGCTAAACAACATAAGGGTAATGGGCCTTATGACTATGGGACCTCGCTCCGGCAACCCTGAGGATTCAAGACCCTACTTTGTGGAAACGAAGAGGATATTTGAAAGAATCAAAAAACTTAATTTACCTGACACAGAGATGAGCTACCTCTCCATGGGAATGACAAACTCCTATAAGATTGCCCTGGAAGAGGGAGCGAATATAGTGAGAATAGGCAGCAAGATATTCGGCGAGAGGAATTATGGGGCTACGCCAGAAGCTCAAGACCCCTGACTACATCATTAAGGTCGGTAAAGGGTGTACAATTAAGCTTCGTCTCCTTACAATAGGCAAGCAACTCACCGGTAGCAAAGATATGCTGGGCTCGTTTGGCTGGTGAGGTATCAGAGATGCCATTCCCGATATACACTACACGGTAACCCCTGCTTAAGAATAGCCCGGTATACGCTTCCTTAAAGCCATCCTGTATCTCTTTACCCTCTGGTCCTATATATTTGGCTTCAATACCTTCAGGCGTAAAATGAGTTTGGGCAGCCAGTATGTCGATATTGTCTATGCCGATATCCCTTAAAATCGCTTCTATGTAGAAAACCAGGCCGTTGCTTACGATGACAA
>CAZZHQ010000124.1:0-7198 GCA_964654015.1 uncultured Dehalococcoidales bacterium
CACCTCCTTTCTAGGGAGAGAATGGGCGTTAAGCCTATAATCTCCTAGGTCGGTCCCCGATTTATTCGGGGTAGGTTTTCCTTCCTTTCACTATCTAGAGGTTAAGGTTTTTTTATTTAACATGGGGGGCCATTAGCTCAGTTGGTTAGAGCGCAGTCCTGATAAGACTGAGGTCTCTGGTTCGAGCCCAGAATGGCCCACCATATCCCGGGTTCTCGAGCAACTACCAATCAGGGATCTTCTTATTCTGCTACTGGGGGAGGAGGGGCGGAGGAAAATGAACAACATAACCAAGACTAATAATCAGCTTTTCCCCGAGTACTATGACTTCGTCAGTGCTACCCTGTCGGAAAAGTACGCCTACGAATCGAAACGCCTGCTGGAGAAGTTCGGGGCCCTCATCGGGGAGTTCCCACCAACTGCCGAGCTCGCCGTCAAGTTCCTCGGCCAGTTTAAAGACAGAAAACCCAACACGAGAGCCAGATATGCCTACATATTAAGTGCTTTCTTTAACTTCTACAGCGGCCAGAGATTACCGATAAAAATCAAGACACCTAAGATACTGCCCCAGGATGTTCCCACAGAAGACTTCGAGCGGCTGGAGAACACACTTAGGGCTAAGAAGACCTATAAAAAGACAATCGAGAGGGATATCCTGCTCGTCCAAACAGGACGGAAGACCGGACTCAGAACCGGGGAGCTGTCCGCCCTTAAGGTGGGTGACCTGCAGCTTAAAGGAAATGATCCCACCCTTTTTGTGCATGGAGGGAAAGGCTCAAAAGATAGGGTGATTCCCCTTATTCCCTTTATCAGGGGCAAACTGGTTAGTTTCACCAGCAAAATGTCCCGGGATCAGAGCCTCTTCGGCCTGTCACAAAAGACTATCTCCATGAAGATGACCACGTGGGCGAGAAAAGCAGGTGTCCCCCACATACATGCCCACAGCATGCGCCACAATACGGCAACGACCCTGCTTAGAGAGGGAGTTGACCTCAGAGTAGTACAGGAAATACTCGGGCACGAAAGCCTGGATACGACCATGCGCTATCTCCACGTTACCTCAAAAGACAAGAAAGAAGCCATGAGTCGGCTGGATCCAGGGTACCGGAAGCCGTCCGAGGAAGGTTCAAATGGCTGGGTCCAGCCGACTATTATGTCTAAAGAAAAAAAGGGCGAAAAAAGGAAAAACCTTAGATGAACTCTGCCACTGCCCACCGGATAGTGAATGAGCCCCGGATTCCCGCTAGTACCAGGTTCAGGCGTTGAAACCGCCACAGGGTTATATAATTTTAGATTCCCCTATAACCCCTATAGCTATAGACACCCTATTATTTCAGACAGTGATCAGAATTGCCATACTGCATTCCACTGCCTTCGGTTACCCAAGAATAGCCTTCAGTCCTATATGGCAGTCTACGGTGGACTTGGTCTGTGGATCCCATTTGCGTCTTGGCATGCTGTTACTCCTCTTTCTTCAGCCATTTTACTCTCTTAATTCCTACCCTGTCTTAATGGGGAGCAGTATACTAATTGATACTAATTGTAACTCCCAGTTAGAACTACTGTGCCATAGTTCGAGCCCAGTATGGGAGCCTAAGTAGTTCAATTTATAGAAATTTCAGAGCGGAATTTTTCTTTTTCAAATTAGCTTGATTCCTGCAAGTTTGCTGAACTAGAAGACGAAATATTATATCGAGTAAGCTCACTGAAAGAAATAATGTCCAACTCATGAAAGACAGCTTGATAAAAACCTTCAGATGTAGTATCATCATTGTAGATACGATAAATGGAGGTTTGACATGAAAACCCGCGTCCAGAAATGGGGCAACAGTCTCGCTTTGCGTATCCCCAAATCTTTCGCTAACGAGGTAGGACTCCAGAGAGAAACATCTGTTGAAGTCTCGCTGGCAGATGGGAAACTTATTATTGTCCCTGTGTCTCAACCGAAGCCGACCCTCAAACAACTTCTGACAAAGGTTACCAAGGAGAATTTGCATCACGAGGTTGATACTGGCTCTACTGTAGGGAATGAAACATGGTAAATCCCAAGAATTATATTCCCCAATGTGGGGATGTTGTGTGGATTTCCCTGAATCCGCAAGCAGGACATGAACAAGCTGGACACCGTCCGGCCGTAGTGATCTCACCGCGAATCTATAACAGCAAGACAGGACTGGCTATCCTGTGTCCAATAACCAACCAGGTAAAGGGCTATCCGTTCGAAGTGCTTCTTCCTACGGGGTTACCAGTAGCCGGGACAATCATATCTGACCAAGTCAAGAGTTTGGATTGGCGCGCCCGAAATGCTGAATTTATATGCACCTTACCTGAGAAGACTATGTCTGAAATACTTCAAAAATTGGGTACGCTGTTGTTACCATAAGGAATACTCAGCTTACCTTACTCCGGATCAGGTGGTCGGGAACATACGACCTAATTATCTAACGCATGTTTTATGGTGGCTTAAGATAACACAGTGGTACTTCAGTAGCGGTTCAGTGGCAAATATCGTCACGCGAAATCCCGTATAGTGGCTCATTAAGTACATTTATCGTAATCGAAGGGCGCTGTAGTGATACTGTAGTGGTACTCGAGTGGCTAATTATTAGCCTTAATATTACATCGGTTATTACACCAGTGATGATGCAGAACGACTAACTTAATTAGTATTTTGCGAAACTTATGACCTGTAAGTGGGTTTTTGTCCTGTAAACAGCACTATGTGCTATTTATTAGGCTTAACTATTGCTTTTTTAGGTGATACAGGATGATAGTTACTGCCTTACAGCGTCTATTGAAAATAAAAGCAGCAGTGTTGACAGCTAGTAGTTATGGTTATAGTATTACTTATTCGCTTAATCCCAATTTGGTATAGAATTTAGACCCTATTTATGAAAATAAATCGCTTGCTACGGATTAAAAAGCGCAAATTCATAAAAATTACGGCAATAAGTACTACAGTTATACTGGTTCTGTATGTTGGTATATCAGTTGCTAGTGCCATTGCTATGATGGAGATACCCTGCCAACCCCTAACGAATTCGCCAGCTTCTGTCTGTCTCACTTACGAAGATGCCTCCTTTGTCAGTCGAAACAGTGGAGTAGTGCTTAAAGGCTGGTTCATACCCGCTGAAGGCGACTCTATTCTCATTATTGTACATGGTGGCTCTGAAAACCGCGTTGACAACATTGTCGACACTCTAAACTTGGCACATGATTTAGTACAAAATGGATACGCAATCCTATTGTTTGACCTGGAGGGCCGAGGTGAATCGGAAGGAAGGGGAAGCTCACTATTTAATAATGATCTTGACATAGGGGGCGCCGTTGATTACCTGAAAGATAGAGGGTACCCCATTAGTAGAATCGGCATCATAGGGTTCTGTTCTGGGGCAGCCTCAACATGCATCTTTGCCAGTCAAAATAACATTGGTAGTATCGTGTTGGATGGTTGCTTTGCTACTGTCTATGACGAGGTTGCCGGCCTAGCAGCCCAAAGAACAATCCCGATATTCCTATTGGATTTCTTCAGGCCGGGAATCACCCTAGCAGTAGAAGCTATCTATGGCTACAAGATGGTAAATCCGATAGATGTTGTAGCTGAAGTTACCTGCCCCATACTTTTCATACATGAGGAGTATGATGATCTAATTACGCTCGAGGCTAATAACCAGCTTTTAAGGGCATCAGAGAACCCGGCTAGTACACTCTGGGAAGTGAGTGGTGCCAGACATAGCGAAGCCTATAAAACACACCCCTCTGAGTATGTGAAAAGGGTAACCGATTTCTTTGACAGTATAATGGGGACAATAACTCATTGAGTCCTCACCACGGGCTACATGCCACACAATCTCAGCGATACAATTAGCATGAGGGGCTGGTCGCCAAACCAACTCCTCCGGACTTAAGCCCTGTAAGGACTTGATTAGTCTTTCATACGTTTCATTCAGGCACTGTTCTACAAACTTTAGCACGTCCATATGAATAAACCTCCTTCTTCCCCTATTCTTGTTCCAAGCAGCAAAAGGTCACCATCTACAGTAATATTTGTTAGTGGTTCTAGTACCCTATGTTCCCAATCATCTTCCCTAATCCCAGAGATTATTGTTTTAGAGGCTTTTTGCGTGTTGAGATTTGACTTTAGTCATCTCTTGGGGGCTTGTCAATATCTAAAGAGGAACGATATTAAAATCTCCAACAGAAACTGTATCTGACTCCCAATCAGATTGACTTGCTACCGCACGTGAGTAAAAAAGCTTCCTTTATTATTGACGCCCAATTGATTCCACCACTATAATTCGGGTTACAACTCACTATGATAATATAGGAATGGAAAGCAGATAAGTAAGAATGAGTGGGACAATAAATAAAACTACAATATCACTAATCCAAGGTGACATCACCAAACAAACCACCGACGCTATCGTCAACGCTGCCAACTCAAGCTTAATGGGTGGCGGTGGAGTTGATGGCGCTATCCACCGCACTGGAGGTTTGGCTATTCTTGAAGAGTGCACGCGAATAGTAGCTGCACAAGGAAGGCTGCCAACTGGTAAGGCTGTTATCACTACTGGTGGCAATCTTAACGCCAAGTATGTGATACATACGGTTGGGCCTATTTGGAGCGGAGGTAGTAAAAATGAATCAACTCTGTTAGCCAGCGCTTATATAGAGAGTTTAAGACTAGCTGGGAAACATAACCTTAAGAGCATTTCCTTCCCATCGATAAGTACCGGGGCGTATCGATATCCGTTAGCCGATGCGGCAAAGATAGCTGTTGACAGTACGGTTAAATTCGCCAAAGAAGAGGCCAAGTCAATCAATGAGGTGGTATTCGTACTGTTTGATGCCAGAACGTGTTCTCAGTATGAGAAAGCTCTCGCTGATGTATCACAAGTGGAGTGAATTGAAGCAGCCTGGCAGATTCTATTAACCAGACTAACTCTAAACAAACGCTTAGCCGGGTTTCCCAGAGTTTGAAATCAGCTTTAATATACGGGGCTAATATCCTCTGTCCCAATCAATGACGTTGATTAGTTCCCGACCGTCAACGAATCTCACTAGGTTCTCGTAGAAGAGGTCAGTCAACTCATCCGTGGGGACATCCGTACCACCGGAAACATGGGGAGTGAGTATTAGATTTGGCAGTTCCCGTAAATCCTGGCGGGGCGGTTTCTGGAACTCGCCTGTATAGACATCCAACATTGCTCCCGCAATCCAACCGTCCTTAAGGGCCTGCGCCAGAGCATCTTCGTCTATCAGTTCACCCCGGGCAATGTTTATTATATAGGCAGTAGGTTTCATAACCTGTAGCTGGGCTTTACCGATGATACCCTCTGTTTCCGGCGTGTGTTGAGCACAAATAGCAACAAAATCAGCCTGCGCTAGCATGACTTCCAAATCTTGGGGCGGGAATAGAGTATCAACACCATCAACTGAATCTGTGCGAGCCGATGCAGACCTTCTTGTAGCCAGTACTCTCATTCCAACTGCCTTAGCCAGTCTGGCAACCTCCTGTCCTATTCCACCCAAGCCCACGATGCCTATTGTCTTGCCATGCATAAGGACAAGATGATAGTTCCGCCTTTCCAGGTGCCGAGCCTGCCTGTCCATCACGGCTTGTGGTATCTCTTTGGCAAAGGCAAAGACGGCTGCGATTACATACTCCGCTATAGGCAGCGGTTTGTTAGAACCTCTGGAGGTTGTTATGAGCACTGAGCGGTTTTGATAAAGGTCACCGAATATTAGATTAGAAGCCCCTGCTGCTGTTTGATGTACCCATTTGAGGCGGGAACCACGCTTTGCTACGTCCATAGGATAAGGGAAGCCAATACAGGCAATATCCGCCTGAGCTAGGAGTGCATCACGTTCCCGGCGGCCTTTTCCACGTTTAAACTCGCTTTGAGTCGAAGTCTTACCTTCCCCTGATGCGGAGACATATCTGTTTGCCGTTTCCTGTGGCCAGCTTTCAAGTATCTCTTGATCAAATATATGTCTCCCATCTATTACACGAATGGATGGACTTATTTGTGCTATCTTATCTGTAGACAAGTCGAATGTTCTACTCAAATTGAGTATCTTTATCTGGGCCATTAGAACGCCTCCTGAAATGTTTTACTGGCTTATATAATATTATGAGGAGAAGAACCATTTTACAACATTACTACGATTAACAGAGCAGAGTATTTGTTCAAATTGGATAAAAACGTTCCTTTTTAAATTACAGGTCCTTGGTGATAGACATTTCAGTCTTTCTAGGCATATATTCTCACTATTATTAATCAGATATGGCGTCGGGACCTATCGAGGGTAGGCGGCTGACCAGAGTCCTTTGAAGAAATGCAGGGCGTTGGTACCGAGTACCCGGGTATCATAACCACCTTCTTGAACTACCAGTGTCGGCAGCCACAGTGAGCCAATCATATTGCCAATTGATTCGAAGTCTCCGGATTCCAGACTCCAGCTTCCGGTGGGATCCTCTTTGGCGGTATCCAGTCCAAGCGGAACGACGATATAGCTGGGATGGAACCTTGTCACCTTTTTCAATGCCTTGGTCAGCGCTTGCCGGTATTCATCTCCGTTGATAGACTCCGGCAGTGGCATATTAACATTATAGCCTCGCCCGGTACCCTTGCCCCTTTCGTCAATAAAGCCGCTGAAATAGGGATAGGCAAAGCTGGGATGGCCGTGTATAGAGACGGTCATAACATCGGCACGTTCGTAGAATATTTGCTGATGTCCGTTGCCATGATGATAGTCGATATCCAGCATAGCCACTTTACCGTAACTGCTGAGGAGGTTGGCAGCCACTGCCGACGAGTTGAAATAGCAGAAGCCGCCGAATGTGGCAGGCTCAGCGTGATGTCCGGGTGGCCTCACTAGGGCATAGGCAAAGCGGTAGCCCTTTAGGAGTTGCTTGGCGGCGGTGATGGCGCTGTCCACCGCCCGTTTGGCAGCGAGGTAGGCATTACCCGTCAGCGGTGTGAAAGTATCCATACAATAGTATCCAGCACGTATGGGGAGGTCTTTGGGAGGACGCGTCCGGTTGCGCACCGGGAAGACGTAGGGATATATCGCCGTACCCTCGTCGAGTTTGGTGCAGACCTTCCAGAGGTAATCAACAAACCCGTGATCATGTACCGACCTGATATGCTTTTCCGAATAGTGGCGCACCGGCACCCTCTGGAAAAGGTCGGTC
>CAZZHQ010000125.1:0-7154 GCA_964654015.1 uncultured Dehalococcoidales bacterium
TCCCATGGAGTACGAAAGCTTTCTACCAAATGTGAGCTGCTGCATAAAGCCTCCTATTTGAACCAGGATTTCCTATTTCAATTCTCAACCTGGTCATCATACTTTATTGACATTGGTCAGAATAATATGCCGCCGCAACGAAGCTGTCAACGCCACCCCTGCCCGTAATGAAATTAACAATTGCCCGTATTAAGCAAGGTATTGACGACTTCCCTGCCCATGCATTATGGTATATGCATATCCGAATGATTTTGACATGCGACAACCTGATTGTAGTAATCAAAATACGGCTAATGATGGCTATGAAATTTATAGAGATTGCCTGGGGTACGTTCCTATATGCCACATAAAAGAATGCTGAGATATTACTCTAACCTAATTATCTTCGAAAACGGATATAAGAAAGGTTTATTTTGCGAAGGTAAAGGATGGCATATTAACTTTGAGCCCAATCCGTCATGTCACGTTGTTACCGATGGAAAACCTGCAAAGGAAATCATTGTATACGCACAATCGCAAGACCGTGCACAATATGTTATTGACGCGGTGTTGGCTGCCCATTGCCTTTACAAGGGCGAAATACTAACATCCGAGTTTGTGCCAGTGTTTCCAAAACGCGCCAAGACAATCGATGAGATCGAAAAGCAATTGTGGGCTGGTGGCGGACATACGATAGCAGTAAGTAATTTACCGGTTGCATGCCTCATCGCTGCCAAAGCTTTGAAAAAAAACTTTTTTAAATACGCACTGTTCAAGAACCTCTTGAGCTGCACGGTTGTTCCCCTAGGGATACGTTCATTAGACCCTGAAGGAGATTGGGAGTCGGGCCCAGCAATATCGCAGCTGCCGAGGGAGCATGTATTCTATGCTGATTCAATAATCTCGAGTTACTCAGTTCTGGAAGAACTTTCCTTCGATATCCACGCGTCAAATAAAACTCCAAGTAAAATAGATGGCCATTGGAATCCGAAGGTCAAGGAGGACCTTGAAGAGCGGCTTAACAAAGCTGGGATAAACCTTTCTGAACCTATTCTCTGGCATTTGCGAGATACACCTACAAGAATTGAGCGAGAGCGCAAACCTCCCAGCCTAAAAAGGTGCGAGTGGGCAAGGTTTAGGGTGAGAGACGTATATCTAGATATAATTGAGGCAATATCTTACGCCAGCTGGCTTCGCAGCAGGGTTTCTGCTCATAAATTCTCAACGTTGGCCAGATCTTTAACCATCTATGAGGTAGCCAATGTGCAACATCTGGCCAGACGCCTTCTGCTTGAGACACTGGGTTTTTGGCGATTCGGCCAACTCGACAATTTGGATGTAAATATGGATTGACTTCACCCGGTAATTGAGTAAATGGTGATGCGAGGCATTGAACTCCGTTGGACGACAGGATTATAATGCTGATACTGTCTTCAGTAGCCCATTCTTATGCGTAGTGAATATTATGTTTGGTGAGGCTGATACTCGGGCTAAGCTTATCGATCCTGCCCTGCATGCCTGCGGTTGGACCGAAGATTTAATCCGCCGCGAGGAAACCGCAGGCGCTATCTTTATCGACGAGGGGAGGCCTCGTAAAAGCGCAAAAGGCCGAGTAGATTATATTCTGCGTGTTAAAGTCAACACTGATACTCAGCCCGTAGCTGTTGCCCTTATTGAGGCTAAAGCAGAACATCTCCCTCCCAATCATGGCCTGGAGCAGGCCAAACTCTACGCCAGCTGCAAACGGCTTAATGTTCCCTTCGTTATTTCATCCAATGGCCACCTCTTCGTTGAATTCGATCGCAATACGGGTCACACCAGCTCGCCTGCGCCGATAAAGGATTTCCCATCGCCGGCTGCTCTGCGTTCCCGCTATGAGCAGAAGATGGGCTTTTCTCTGGATAGCCCAGCTGCTAAGCCCCTACTAATGCGCTATTCTGGCGGTGAAGCGGCCCGCCGTTACTACCAGGATGCAGCCATCCGTGCAGCCCTGGAAAAAATTGCCAGGGGAGAAAACCGCGCTCTTCTGGCCCTTGCCACTGGCTCCGGCAAGACTTTCATTGCCGTCAACTTACTAAAACGCATTGCAGACGCAGGCCAATTGCGACGTGCTCTTTTTGTCTGCGACAGGGATGAATTGCGCACCCAGGGACTTGGTGCCTTCCAGAATATATTTGGCAGCAATGCGGCGGAAGTATCCGGAAGCAATCCCCAGAAGAACGCCCGCATATTGATTGCCACCTATCAAACGCTGAATGTAGATACTGATGATGCGGACGCCAGCTTTCTTACCACTAACTACCCTGAGAATTACTTCAGCCACGTTATTATTGATGAATGTCACCGTTCTGCCTGGGGCAAGTGGTCACAGGTGTTGAAGCGCAATAACGACGCTGTTCAGGTTGGACTAACCGCCACTCCCAGGCAAATTATATTTTCCGAAAAGACCAAAGAATCACAAGCGGATGCTCAGATCACGGCTGATAATATTCGGTATTTCGGTGAGCCTGTTTATGAATACGACATGGCGCAGGGTATTGAAGATGGATATCTTGCCGCCTGTGAGATACGCAAGGGGCGGGTCAATCTCGACGATACCGGCATCACTTTGGAAGACATCCTGGCTCGCAAGCCTGTCGATGCTAACACAGGATTGCCGGTAATGGTGCATGAACTGCGTGCCCGTTACGAGAAGACCGATTATGAAGACCGGTTACTACTTCCCGATCGTGTGCTTGCCATGTGTCATGATTTGTTTAGGTATCTTATTGAGACTGGTGGTCCCGAGCAGAAGACAATTATATTCTGCGCCCGTGACCGTCATGCAGATGATGTGGCTGCCACCCTGAATAATCTTTACGCGGAATGGTGCACTAAAATAGATGCACAACGGCTGGAACCCTACGCTTTCAAGTGCACCGCCGCCAGCGGGGGCGGCGATTACCTGGCTGATCTCAGGGGCGGCGCCCGCCATCATTTTATAGCCACCACGGTCGAACTTCTGACCACCGGCGTAGACGTCCCCTGCGTACGTAATATTGTGTTTTTCAAATATGTGCGCTCGCCCATAGCTTTCTACCAGATGGTAGGGAGAGGTACGCGCATTGACCCGCCAACCGGGAAGCTTATGTTCCGTGTATATGATTATACCGATGCCACCCGGCTTTTCGGTGAAGAATTTAGAACGAAGTTCATTGCACCTAAAAAGCCTCCAAAAGGCGAGCAGCCTCCTCCACCGGAACCGACTATTATTGTCGAGGGTTTTGATGTACGCATCACCGATGCCGGACGATATATAGTTACTCAGGTTGACGGCAAGGCCATGCCTGTTACAGTGGAAGAATATAAGGAGCGCCTAACGGCCAGGCTGATAGAGGAAGTGCCCACACTTGATGAATTCCGCAAGCGCTGGACGGTGCCGGCCGAGCGCCGGGATCTCATGGGTAAACTGCCTGACGGCGGGCGGTCCCCCATACTTATACGCGAGCTCGAAGACATGCAAGGCTATGATCTGTATGATGTTTTGGGGGAATTAGGATACGGTATGCTCCCGCTCACACGGTCGGCCCGCGCTGAGGCCTTCAACTATAAGAATACCGGCTGGCTTTCATCCTTACCCGGGCCTACGGCGGCCACTGTAAAAGCGCTGGCCGGTCAATTCGCCCATGGCGGCACGGAAGGACTTGAGAACCCCCATGTTTTTCAGACGCCAGAAGTGGTTAAAGCCGGTGGCCTTTCAGCTTTAAAATCCTTTGGTGCGCCAGTCGAAGTATTGCAGCAAGTTAAAGAAAGGGTGTTCATAACGTGATCACACCTCACCTAGATCGAGTAGGACAAGCGATAGCACAATTGCCAAGTGGTTGGCGCGTGGCTCCATTGGGGAAGCTATGCAGTTTCTTAGATTCGAGAAGAATTCCGGTAAACGATATCGAGAGAAAAAGGCGGATTGCGGGAAAGCCTCAAGCTGATCTTTTTCCTTATTACGGCGCAAATGGTCAAGTTGGTTGGATAGACGATTATATTTTTGACGAACCACTCATTCTATTGGCCGAAGATGGTGGAAACTTTGGCTCGGAAGATAAACCTATAGCCTATTCTGTATCAGGACGTTATTGGGTCAACAACCATGCACACGTGCTGAGACCGAATCAAGGCATAGATTTTGACTATTTATTGCATGCCCTAAGGATAAGACCTGACCTCATGCCTCTAGTTTCCGGTTCCACGAGGGACAAATTGAATCAAGAGTTGGCTGCTATCATCCCAGTGCCTCTTCCGCCAACTCTTGCCGACCAAAAACGCATCGCCACTATTTTAAACGATCAAATGGCGGCTGTAGAAAAAGCTTGCCTTGCCGCTGAAGCCCGACTGGCTGCGGCTAGAGCTTTGCCTGCAGCTATTATCCAAACGGCTTTCAATAACAATATAGGCTCCTATCCGAAAGGACAATTAGGTAAATGTGTTACTAAGATTGGCAGTGGCATAACTCCTTCGGGTGGCCAGTCGGTATATCAGAAATCTGGCATACCGTTGATTCGTAGCCAAAATGTTCACTTGAATCAATTTGTCGGGGAAGGTCTTGCATATGTCTCTAAAGAAATGGACGTTGAAATGGAGGGCAGTCGTGTATACTCAGGCGATGTGTTGCTCAATATTACCGGTGCTTCAATTGGTCGTGTTTGCGTTGTCCCTTCAGCTATGTGTCCAGCGAACGTCAACCAGCACGTCAGCATCATACGGTGCACTACGGAGTTAGTGCCTGATTTCTTGTCGTTTTATTTATCGACACCGCAATTTCAGAAGCTAATAATGAATTCTCAAGCAGGAGCTACGAGACAAGCGTTGACCAAATTAATTATCGAGAATTTCGAGATTCCCATTCCTCCATTAGACAAGCAATTACACTTGGTAAAAATGCTGAATAAGCAACTTGAGTTCACAGATACAATTATCCATAAGTTGGAAAATGAACTGATGACGATTGGTTCATTACCAGCGGCCATAATGCGGTTAGCTTTTACAGGAGGCATGTGACATGGCTGAGCAAGAGAAGACAATCTGGGGGATACATGCGGGTAAGACTGGTGACGCTGATAGCCTTTTCCTCAAGCATAATTTCATAGCTCTCGGATGGTTGAAGGTGGGCGATTTATCAAAGATCAAAGCAGACAGGGAAGAATTCAAGAAAAAGGTAGCTCTTGTTTATCCGGGTAGCAAACCCAGGACTATTATTACTTATGCCGGAGAGTTATATCGTTTTGTCCATGAAATAAAAACCGGAGACTATGCTGTATTCCCGTCGAAACGAGATCGGCAAGTACATATCGGAGTTGTTGATGGTGAGTATAAATATGACCCTTCCATAGAACAAAGTTACCCTAACTTGAGGTCCGTTAAGTGGCTGAAATCCATCCCGCGGACTCAATTCACACAGGGTGCTCTTTACGAGATCGGCTCTGCGATGAGCCTGTTCCAGGTGAGAAACTACGCCGACGAGTTTTTAGCCGCGTTAAAAGGGAAAATAGAACCTCTTCCAGCCGATCATGACGATACCATAAAGATTGTTGCAGAGGATATTGAGGAGACTACTCGCGACTTCGTCTTGAAAAGATTAGCTCAAGAGTTAAAAGGGCATCCGCTTGCAGAATTTATAAGCAGCCTCATCAATGCCATGGGATACCGCACTCGTTTATCAGCGGAAGGCCCCGATGGGGGGATCGATATTATTGCCCATAAAGATGAATTGGGGTTTGAACCGCCCATTATTAAAGTACAAGTGAAGAGTACCGACGGCAGCATTGGTGACCCAACTGTCTCTGCGCTTTATGGCAAGGTATCAGGTGGTGAATTTGGTTTGCTGATTACGCTGGGTACTTTTACCACACAGGCAAAGAGCTTCGCTCGCAGTAAGAGCAATCTCCGTTTGATAGATGGCGACGAATTGGTCATGCTTATCCTCCAGCACTATGAGCAATTTGACTCCCGATATAAGGGGCTTCTCCCCTTAAAACGCGTTTACGTGCCCGAATTGATCGAGGAAGAAGAGTAATGGCAAGATCTCGGAAAAATGGTAATGGTAAATCGCTCGTAACACAACAGTCTGTTAATGCAGTTGTGAAATCAATTTGCGACATCATGCGCCGTTCTAACTGCGCCAGCGCATTGCAGTATGTTCCCGAACTGACCTGGATTTTATTCCTGCGTATCCTTGACGAGCGTGAAGCGCAGGAAAAGGAACAGGCCGATGCTGTGGGTGCGGAATTTACTCCATCGTTGAAAAGCCCCTTTCGATGGCAGGATTGGGCAGCTCCAAATGGAACTAAACGCCAGCAACTGCAGAACGGCTCATTGAATGCTTTCTTCAGTTTCACCAATGGGGAGTTATTGCCCTATTTAAAGGGTTTAAGCGAGCAGCCTGGGGCGACGTCCCGCCAGAAAGTGATAAACGAAATCGTGTCCGGCGTCGAGCACGTGCGCATCGATACCGAGCGTAATTTTCTTGATGTTCTCGATAAAGTGCATGAAATCAGCAGTGAGAGTGTTGACCCCACGCATGTATTTCTGCTTTCCCAGGTATATGAAGGCCTCCTTTTAAAGATGGGGGAGAAAAATAACGATGGTGGACAATTTTTCACACCACGTGAAGTAATCCGTGCAATGGTGACTGCTATCAATCCGAAAGTTGGTGAAGTTATTTACGATCCCGCTTGCGGTACCGGTGGCTTTCTGGCGCAGAGCTATGAGTATATGTCAAGGCAACTCGGTCCAACGGCTACTGCCGACCAGGTTGAGTCATTAAAAGAAAAAACATTCTTCGGCAGGGAAAAAGAGAACCTCATTTACCCGATTGCATTGGCCAACTTGATTTTACATGGGATAGACCAACCTAATATCTGGCATGGTAATACCCTGACTGGCGGTGAAATATACGGTGGATTGTTCCAGACAGCGCCGGCTCTATTCGATGTCATCCTGACCAACCCACCCTTCGGTGGTAAAGAAGGTAAAGATGCACAAACCCGCTTTGCCTATAAAACTGGTGCAACCCAGGTGCTGTTCATGCAGCATATCATTGATAGTCTTAATAAGGGCGGTCGTTGTGCAATGGTCATCGATGAGGGCGTGCTCTTCCGGACCAATGAAACTGCCTTCGTTCAAACGAAGCGCAAGCTATT
>CAZZHQ010000126.1:0-7113 GCA_964654015.1 uncultured Dehalococcoidales bacterium
TGCTATCCCATTTGCGGCTAGAATCTCGGGCACTATGGCTTCAGTCTCGGGTTGACCGCATAGACCTTCAAAAATATTGAACACCAGGTCGGTACGGAGTGTTCCCAGTATCTTTTCAACCCGCTCTAATGGTGGCGCCAGGGGAACGCGAACGACGTTGCAGTCGAGCTTAAGCAAAGCCTGATGCACTGCTGCCACGGCCTCAAGCACACCAAGCACCGCTTTTTCTTCACCGACGGCGTCATAATGTGAATGATATGGCTTGTTATAAACTATAGCTACGCTCGTACGCATTGCGGATACCTGCTAAGCGCAGCGTTAAGCACGCTGGCGGTAAGTTTTTCATGAGTCCAGCCCATAGTCTTGGTCATAATAACGAGGTCGCTATGGTTACCCAGCCCTGGTAGAGGGTTTATTTCTAAAAAGTAGGGTATTCCCTTATGGTTAACTCTGAAGTCCAGCCGGGCAAAATCCCGACACCCCAGCGCCCGGAAAACATTAAGGCCGGAAGCTTCTAAACTGTGCAACACCTCCGGCTCAAGGCGAGCCGGGCACTCATATTTAACCAGCTCCAGATAGTCGCGTTTAACCTCAATCGAGTAGACAAAGTGGCCATTATTTCTTTTGGGAAGTATGCGCATCACACCAATCACTATAGATGGAGAGTTGCCTATGATTCCCATGGTAACCTCATCACCGATGATGAATTCCTCCATCATTACCGGCTGCTGGTAGCTCTCCAGTAGTCTATCTATAGTCTCAACCGCTTGTGCTGGACTGTCTACCACGGAACTGAGGCGAATCCCTTTACTTGAGCCTTCATAGGCTGGCTTAATAATAGCTGGGAAAGGAAAACCGCAAGCAACCATCTGGCGAGCTTCTTGGCTGTTAGTTATCACACACCACTGCGGGGTTTGCACCCCTGCCGTTTCCACTATCTTTTTAGCCAGGGGTTTGTCCAGACATATGGCAAGGCACTCCGGGTCTGAACCGGAATAGGGTATGTCTAGCATTTCCAGGACTGAAGGCACCTGTGCTTCCCGGTTACGATAGGTGCCCCTCCCTTCGGCGATGTTAAAAACAAAATCCACCTTTTCACCAAGAATTTTGTCCAGGAACTCCCTGCCACCCCCAAGCTGGATTACCTCGTGGCCGTTAGCTTCCAGTGAGTTGCTGATTAGCTCTATAGTTTCCAAAGAATCATATTCCTCAAAGGCGTCATCGCAGCCAGCTTGCTCAAGCGGCATTGTTTCTTTAAGATCATATGACAACCCTATCCGCATCTCAGTTTCCTCCTAACCTAAATTGTAACCGGTAACCTTAGCTAAATTCACAGTCCATATTACTGTTTGGATGCCATGCTTAGATAGACAGGCTGCTCAGAAGCACTTTTCACGGGATTACGGTAGTGGAATATACGGCCCTCGTAGTTCTTAAGTACCACTTCGTCTTCAGTCTGCGCCAGGATGTAATTTGGCCGTAGCGGGACCTTACCTCCGCCTTCAGATAAGTCGACCACAAAGGTGGGTATAGCTAATCCAGATGTGTGCCCTTGCATCCCTTCAATTATCTTTATACCAGCCTCTACCGGCGTACGCAGGTGCTCAGTACCCTGCACTTCATCACACTGAAAGAGATAGTAAGGACGCACTTTTATCTTGAGAACCCCGTGACACAGCTGCAGCTGTGCCTCAACGGAATCGTTTACGCCACGCAGCAGAACAGACTGGTTATTCACCGGGACGCCACTCCGCAGCAGGCGGTCACATGCCTGTGCAGCCTCCAGGGTAATTTCCCGGACATGGTTAAAATGGGTATTAAGCCATATTGGCCCATAGTTGACCAGCATGGCACAGAGTTCATGGTCTATGCGCTGCGGCAGCACTACCGGAAACCTGGTGCCGATACGGATAATTTCGACGTGTCTTATTTCCTTTAATCCGGAGATAATCTCTTCCAGGCGACTTGTAGACAGTACTAGAGGGTCTCCGCCAGAGATAATGACATCCCTGATGGACTCGTGCTGGCGTATATAATCAAGCATGGCTTCAATTTCAGCTGGAGTGCGTACCCAAACACCGCTTTGCCATTCTCTCTTACGAGTGCAATGCCGGCACAGCATGGGGCACATGTTGGTCACTACCATAAGTACCCGGTCGGGGTAGCGATGTACGAGTCCGGGAACCACGGCATGTTCTTCCTCGGCCAATGGATCTTCCGCACCCACCAAACTCATAGTCATTTCTGAGATGGAAGGTACCGCCTGTTTCCTTATCGGGTCATCAGGGTTATCCGGATTGATTAGTGACAGGTAATGGGGCGTTATTGAGAGGGGATAGCGCATGGTAACCAGTCTGAGTTGTGCTTGCTCTTCAGGCGATAAGGGGATGAATCTAGCTACTTGCTCGATACTGGTAATTCTATTACGGAACTGCCATTTCCAATTGTTCCAGATACTGTCTGGAATAACTCCGTAAAATCTATCTCTGTTGGTGGACGTTTTACCTGGAGGATCTTCTTCAAGATTACCAGAGGTATTAAGTTCACCAGGAGGTTCCTCTTCTACTTCATTATTATTACTACAGATTTCTACGTAGCACTTTCCTGATTTATTTATGAATCGGCTTTTAGGTTTTACCGATATTGTTTTCACTTTACCCTTTCTCCTACGAGTTATATAGTAATATTAGAGTCAACGGTTTTTTTATTGTTTTCTTGAAGTTTTCCTTTTCTGTCTCCTTCCGTCCCTTCGATTCTTGATATATAGTAGAACTTGTTGTCCTCACTGATTATTCATGTTATAATAAACATAATTTATTATTCATAACATAATTATACCCTATCTATTGGGGTTGTCAATAGGTTTTAGTAATATTTTCTTGTTAGCCATGGAAAGTTAAATTTAAAAAGGAGGTGTAATTTTGCCGGGATGGAAGTTCGTTACCAATCACGCTCTGATACTCTGCCAGGTTGCGCAGCACCCACGGATTACCGCAAGGGATATCTCGACGACGATAGGCATCACCGAGAAAGCGACACGGAAAATAATCACCGATCTTGAAATTGATGGCTATGTAACCAAGAAAAAAGAAGGCCGACGCCTGAAGTATCGGGTCGATCCCGAGTTACCTCTTCGTGCTGAGACGCAGCTGGATAAAGCTGTCGGTGACTTGCTGGGAGTTCTTGGCTGGAAACCCAGGAAAAGGCGGAAATTAAGCCAAGAGTAAGAGAACGTCGATTTGAGAATTTCAGCAAAACATTTTTATATGATCTACCTATGGTACTCCGTATGGTAGAAAAGGCAGACAAGTTCACGTGAACCTGATATCATTGCTCAGACCTAAGCCCACTATTTCAGACAAAGACATAGCCAACGGGTTACGCTGGTTTACCTGGGAAGGCACCGCCGCTCTGGGTTTCTTCAGTATTACCACCAGTGGCTTCTTAGCCGCGTTTGCCCTGGCGTTGGGCGCCAATAACCTCCAGATTGGTATTCTGGCAGCACTGCCCTTCATAATGCAGGCACTGCAGCTGCCATCTATATGGCTCGTCGAGAAATTCAGGAAGCGTAAAGCTATTGCCCTGATTACCTGGTTTCCAGCACAGATGCTGTGGTTTCCCATGGCATTAATCCCATTTTTCATTGGAGTTCCAAGTAGCAGTGCTATCACTTTGCTCCTTGTATTAATGACTTTCCGTGGTCTACTGACCGCCATCAGTAACTGCAGCTGGAATGGCTGGATTCGCGATCTAATACCTCAAACAACTTTAGGGCGAATCTTCTCTAAGCGATTAGCCATGGCTACTGTAGCAAGTGTAATATTCAGCTTGGGGGCAGCCTTCTTTGTAGACTATTGGCGCAGTCAAGTACAGGGCGAGAGCGTTATCCTGGGTTACAGCTATGTTCTTCTCTTCGGTGCGTTATTCCTTGGTATGGCTAGCCCTGTGTTCATGGCACTGATGCCGGAACCGGCCATGCAAACTATACCCGGGCTACAACCCTCCGTAGGGGAGAGACTCACCGCACCGGTACGCGACCGAAATTTCAGACATCTACTGCAATTCTTATTTTCCTGGGGCTTTGCGTCAAACCTGGCTATTCC
Source organism: uncultured Dehalococcoidales bacterium (assembly GCA_964654015.1). Taxonomy (GTDB): domain Bacteria; phylum Chloroflexota; class Dehalococcoidia; order GIF9; family AB-539-J10; genus JAUUZT01. The sequence continues at coordinate 4,104 of CAZZHQ010000126.1, forward strand.
TTTTTTTGCCGTCTACATGCTGAAGCGATTAGGATTACCTCTCAGCTGGGTTATTGGACTCAGCATCTTGAGTCAGCTTTTCAACATATTCTTTCTGCGGGTGTGGGGGCGTTTTGTTGACCGATTTGGCAACAAGGCAGTGCTATCACTTTGTGCTTCTCTATACCTGTTGGTTATCATGGGTTGGATATTTACCACCATGCCAGAACGATACTTTCTGACCATACCCCTCCTTCTGGTCTTACATGTATTTGCTGGCATTGCCAATGCCGGAGTTACCCTTACTGTAGGCACTATCGGTTTGAAATTGTCGCCGAAAGGAGAATCAACGACTTATCTGGCGGGAGCATCACTAGCGACCAATCTTGGCGCCGGGCTGGGGCCACTGGTTGGTGGTCTAATGGCAGATTATTTCAGCACACGCCAGCTTGACCTGACATTTACCTGGACGAGCCCGCTCAGTCATATCCAGCTTCCGGCTCTTAGTATCATCGGATTTGACTTCCTCTTTGGGATTGCTTTCATAGTGGGTGCGGTTACAATTGGTATTCTGGCTACCATTCGAGAAGAAGGTGAAGTGAGCCGCGAAGTAATTCTTGGTTCGCTCTTTTCCCCAACAAGGGAACTGTCTCGCCCCATGAGTTCGGTGCCAGCGTATAATCTGCTCGCTAACTTTCCTTTTGGCTTTTTGAAACGAGTACCGGTCCCAGGAATCGATGTAGCTTTAGGTGTCACTGCTTATCAGATAGCAGAAATGGCCAGAGTAGCTACCCTGGCTGCCGTCAGTGGTAAAAGGGTTACCAGAAAACTAACCAAAGCTTTGGAGAACGGTTTGGTTGGTATATGGAAGGATAAGGATAGACAAAATGTGGAGACGTATGGTGTTGAGATTGCGCGTCAGGCGTCACGTGGTGCGGTGCACGCTGCTGATGGTACAACTTTGGCAGTCGAGAAACTGGTCATTCCGATAACAAAGGAGGTGGTGAAGATTGCCGGTCAAGCCGGTGTGAATTCTAGCAACGGTATCTTAGGGGCTAGTCAGGGTATAATCCAGGGAGCATTTGAAGCGGGAGCGGATCTGGGGTTGATTACAAAGCGGACGCTGGAAGCAGCTAGAAAAGCAGCGGCACAGTCAGGGTTATCTGAAAGAGAGGCTTTAGCTAAGGCGACCGAGGGTATCCTCGAAGCGGCGGCAGCTCTAGGAGCAGATGCTCTTGCCCAAGTAAAAGAAGCCTTGCCAAAAGACACTGAACAGCCGGAGCATAATACGTAATCTAATACCCAAATATTAATATGTAGACTATACCAAGGATATTGGAAACGCAAAAACAGGATAAGGAGGGGGAAGATGAAAGTTATTCTTGTTGTTGATGGCTCATCATATTCTAACATGGCAACCGAGATGGTAACGGCACTTCGGCTTCCCGCAAAAACAGAAGTCACCGTAATGACTGTAGTGCCCGAGCACACGTTTTTAGGTGGCATTACCTTTGCCAAATTAAGAGGTTCATCGCCAAAGAAAGAAGTACAGCAGCAGAAGGCACTGGAGTTACTCCGGCAACCGGTTGAAGTGCTCAGTGCCAGCAAGCTCAAGGTGCAGAGCCTGGTTCGCTGGGGAAATCCAGCAGAAGAAATATTAAAGGTAAGCGATGAAAGTGGTGCCTCTCTCGTGATAATGGGAGCTAAGGGGCTGACTGACCCGCTTCCGTTTCATCTGGGGAGCGTGTCACTGACAATCATGAAATATGCAAAAGCCAGCGTACTGCTGGTACGGCACACAATGGAAATCCCCAAGCCGGTATCACTATTTAAAAAGAAGACGGCCATAAAGCGGATTCTATTAGCTACCGACGGCTCAAAAAACTCGGAAATGGTTACTGATTTTTTAATAAACCTTCCCTTACCAACGAATTGTGAAGTTATTGTGGTAACGGCTCTGCAATCTCACCTATCTGCCTGGATAAAAACGCCAACGCTGGATTTCCAGACCAATCAGGAGCTACTTGCCAGGTTGCAAGCGGCCGAAGAGAGTGAAGCCCGTCGGATAATCGCCAAAAGTGAAACACGATTTCTGATGAAAGGTTATAAAAGTGCGTCTGTGGTGTTAAGAGGTGGCGCGGCTGAGTCTATATTGGCGGCTGCGAAGGAATATAAACCAGATATCGTTGCCCTGGGAAGCAGGGGGCTGAGCGGAATCGAGCTCTTTTTCTTGGGAAGCGTCGCCGAAAGGGTAGCCAGATACGCTAACTGCTCGGTACTTATCGGCCGTCCCCTTAAATAGACGGAAAGCATAGCACGGTGAAGGTTGTTAAAAGTGCCTAGTCGAAGGCAGTATTGAAGCCGTGTCGGCGAGGAGGAACTTAAATGGGGAGAAGACTACTTGTTTTATACGTAGCGCTTGGCGGTTTGTTCCTAATAGTTACTGGTGCTGTGGTGCTTCTGGCACTTCAGTCTTGCTAGTAATATCACCTAGTGGATTGCACAATTGCTTATTTTGTGTGATTGGCAAAATAAAAGGGCTGGACATCCCGATACCGAGAACATCCAGCCCTTTTGAATTCTGTCTGTTATATCGGAGTAGAGCTAGCTCTTGCCGATTCTGAACATTTTCGTGCCACAGGTCGGACAGATGCCCTGGGTCGCCGGCTTCCCATTCTTCATGGTTATTGATTTCGAATCCTTCATCTCTCTCTTGGTGTGACATTTGACACAGTATGCTTGCATATCTTTTCCTCCTTGCCGTATTTGTATTGAGGCTAACCTATTCTACCCGTGCATGTCAATATGCAGCCATCGTGAGATAAAAAAATAGGCTGGGCTCTAATACCACTTTCGGTATTTTTTATTGGTCTCGGGCTCTTAATATTAAGTCTTTATTTTCTCTTTGTTGTTCCAAAAGAGTAGGAGACTGCACTCCAATCTTTTCCTAAAATAACATGCTATGGTGATGAAACTTACGATGAAAAGGCAAACGGTATCAAATATTTGTACGCATCAGTTGTCAGACATC
>CAZZHQ010000127.1:0-2174 GCA_964654015.1 uncultured Dehalococcoidales bacterium
TCCTTGTTGCTTCAGTAATAATGATGGGACTGGGTCTTGCCTGCTTCGAGAGCGTTGCCATAGCAGGGGCATGGCTGCTTATACCTTTCCTGGTACTGTTTTGCGTGGGATATGGTGGCAATAATACCATGAGAGTAGCCATTACGCGGGAGCTATTCGGGAGGGAGAAGTACGGCAGTGTCTTCGGTCTGCTCATGGGTATTGGCACCGCGGGTTCATTCCTGGGGCCACCACTGGCGGGTTGGGCATTCGACACCTACGGCAGCTACCAGAACGTCTGGTTCGTGGTTGCTGGCTTTGCCTTTGCGTCAATGCTGTTCATCTGGACGATGCCCGGGCAGATGAAGGCTAAAAATAAAGTTTCAGGATGACACAAGAAGACAGGATATAATGCAGTAGTCAGGATTTGATACAAAACCTGCTGCCTCCACCTCGCTTCCAAATTGCTACCCAGATTGCCGCTCCGTCGGCTCGCAATAACGAGAAATAATTGACATCAAATTACTTTACAGTATAATATACTGCAATAGTAGTAAAATATACTGCAATATATAACAATGAACGGAGTATTAGAAACATTATTCGGGTCAAAGCTCAGAGTGAAAGTACTTGGGTGGTTATTCACTCATCCTGATGAGCGATATTTTGTTCGTCAGCTCACAGGTTTACTGGGAGAGGATTCAACAAATGTTAGCCGTGAGCTTGCTCGTCTGGAGAAGTCTGGTATCCTCACTGTTACTGTAAGTGGAAAGCAAAAATATTATCAGGCAAACACAAATAGCCCTATTTATAATGAGCTTCATGGACTGATTGTTAAAACTGTGGGTGTGGTAGATGTCCTGCGCTCATCTCTAGTACCTTCTATTGGGCGGATAAAGATTGCTTTCATCTATGGTTCAATTGCTAGCGGTAGCGAGAAAAAAGCAAGCGATATAGACATTATGGTAGTTGGTGCTATTTCTTTCGGGGATATAGTCAATCTTCTATCTGTGGCAGAAGAACGACTGCGCCGAGAGATTAATACGGTTGTTTATTCAGTTTTGGAGTTCAGACGAAAACTGAAAGAAGACCATCATTTTGTCAGGAACGTAATCGAGAGCGAGAGATTATTTATAATTGGAGACGAAAATGAGCTTGCAGGACTGGTTGACTGAAGGACGATTAAAGAGCCATACGACCAGCAAGACTGAACTGCGTCAGCTGTTTGCCGTTTATCAACGCGATATGACGGACGCTCAGATGGAAGCACTAAGCACTGACAGGCGGTTTGCTACCGCATACAATGCAGCGCTCATGGTAGCCAGAGCCGCTTTAGCAGCCAGCGGCTATCGAACATCTGGTGAAGGAAACCACTACTGGACTATTCAGTCCCTGGTTTTTACTCTTCAAGCTGATGTTAAGACTATAAATAAATTCAACAAATTCCGTCAAAAACGTAATATCACTGATTATGAGATGATTGGAATGGTTTCTGAACAGGAAGTAACGGAAGTCATAGACCTGGCGCAAGAGTTGAGAGCACTATTGATAGAATGGCTGGAGATACATCATCCCAAGCTATTGGCCGGGTAGCAGGCATGCCAGTGGTGAAGACAGGAATAGCAGGCACAGCGAGTTAGAATAATAAGGCAAGCGGCTTAGTCATCATCCCACCTGTATGGTTTGGCTTTAGCTTTCAGCTTCTCCAGTCCGCAGTTGAAACAGATTCCATTATGGCAGCATATTGTCTCACCGCAGTCGGGACATTTCCATTTTGCGGCTTCGCTTTCGAGCAGTTTTTCGATGCCGTGTTCCCTGATGGATTTGAGATTCTCAATCATGCTCATCCGGAATTTCTTGAGGTAACCGGCGTCGAGGTGCTTGAGATTCTCGCAGGGGAAGTCGGGGCACTCGTAGCAGTATCTCACCTTGCCTTCCAATAGCAGAGCGCAGCGCTTTTTCAGGAAAGCGCAAAGTTTATTCCTGGGCCTGCAACCACGGCAGTAGGACATCTTTATCCCCTTGTTTCGAACGTCGTTGACGAACGCAAGGTAGCCACGACAGATAGCACAGTTCATGCCACAGGGAGCAATCAACTCTTCGTTCATTTCAATACTACAGAATATATACGGGTAAAATGAAAGCGGTCAACAAACAGGCTGGGATTTCTATGAAAAACAAGACACGATATAATG
>CAZZHQ010000127.1:2274-7033 GCA_964654015.1 uncultured Dehalococcoidales bacterium
AAAGCGGTCAACAAACAGGCTGGGATTTCTATGAAAAACAAGACACGATATAATGACTATGACGTATATAGTGTGCTAAAGTAAAACTGAATGAGATAGAAATAAACCAAGATTGTCAGGAAGGGTAGAGACGTTTTGGAAGAAACAAACTCAATTACTGCCAAAAAGATTCTGGTTATCGAAGACAATGCGATTAACCTGCGGATGGTTAGCTATGCCCTGACGAAAAAGGGCTACCAGGTCATCACGGCAACAAACGGGTTGATAGGATTCAAGAAGATTAATGAAGAGCATCCCGACCTGGTTATACTGGACATAATGTTACCGGGACTTGATGGCTATGATATCTGTGAGCGGGTGCGGACGAATCCCGAAACGGAGAAAATTCCAATAATAATGACCTCCGGTAAAACACTCCAGGAGGACAAGGATATAGGAATAAAACTGGGAGCCAGTGTGTACCTGACCAAGCCGGTGCCCCCTTCAGAGATGTTAACTAATGTAAAAACGTTACTGGGTGAGGAGTGAAAGCTCACCAGTTGAGGTGATTATGGAGAACAGCAAAAATCATCCGGCAGAGAGGGGACTGGAACAGGTAATCCTGGATATGGAAATGCTCAATGCGGAGCAGATGGAACAGGTACGAAAACTTGCTAAAGAACAACAGAAAAGCATTGAGCAAGTAATTCTGCAGGAGAAACTGTTAACTCGTAATGACCTGGTAACGGCAACCAGTGTAAAGCTTAATGTGCCTCTAATCAATCTTAACCGTCATAAAATATATCCCGAGGCAATAAAGCTGGTTCCCGAGAAGATGGCTCGCAAGTACAACGTCCTGCCCCTGGAGGTCATTGGTGACACGCTGACCGCGGCGATGGAAGATATCATCAACATTAGTGCCATTGATGACCTGGCTGCCATATCGCAAAAGCGTATAAAGACGGTTATGGCTTTGCCAGATGATATTCGGCTGGCGATCAGTCGCTATTATATGATATCTCAGGCTGACGAGACTGGTGTGGATTGGCAGGTGGTAGAGGAAGAATCACGGGAAGAGGTATTTGCCGTTCCAGGCGAGGATTCGCCAGCATCTTTGCATCTGAACAAGATTATTCAGCAGGCGGTGCGAGCGGGAGCCTCCGATATCCATATTGTGCCACACGAGGACCGGGTGCAAATACGATATCGTATTGATGGGGTGTTACGGGATACTACGGTATTACAGCGGCAAATGGGCGCTCCACTCGTTTCCAGACTGAAGATAATCGCAGGGATGAACATTGCCGAACACCGTAGATCGTAGGACGGACAATGCCTGGTGGTAGTGGACGAAAAGAAGGTAGACATACGGGTTGGCTGTGCAAATACAATTTATGGTGAAATGGCTGTGCTGCGGTTGCTGTCACACGCTGCCTCTTTTCTAAACCTGTCGGAGCTAGGTATGAACCCTGAAATAATCGAAAAATACCAGCGAATACTTCAGCTTCCCTTTGGCATAATACTGGTTGGCGGGCCCACCGGCTCCGGCAAGACCACCACTATCTATGCCTCTATCAACGAGCTAGACCGGCAGCAGAATAACATCATGACAATTGAAGACCCGGTAGAGTACCGATTAGAGGGAATCAACCAGTTTCCTGTGGTTGCCAAAGCTGACGTCGGTTTTGCCAGTAGCCTCAGGGCATTCATGCGTATGGACCCTGATATTATTTTGGTTGGTGAAATACGGGATGGGGAGACGGCTCGTATTGCCACGCAGGCAGCGCTCACCAGGCACCTGGTTCTTTCCACCGTCCATGCCAACGATGCGGTGGGGGTGGCGTTTCGGATGGTAGACCTGGATGTTGAACCGTTTTTACTTAATTCCGTACTGGCTGCTACGATTTCACAGCGGATGGCAAGACGAATCTGCCCTAGTTGCCGAACTATCTATAAACCATCAGAGGAGGATCTGGCATTTTATAGCGGGGAAATGGAAGAATTACCGAACACTTTTATCACGGTCGCGGTTGCTCACTATGTAGTGGAAGTGGCTACGTAGGCAGGATTGGCTTGTTTGAGCTTCTTATTCCTTCAGAGCAGATTAAACGGATGATAAGGAGCAATACCACAGCATCTGAGGTGCATGCGCAAGCTGTTAAAGAGGGCATGGTAACCATGCGTTATGATGGGATGATGAAGGTGAAGGAGGGATTGACCACGATTTCGGAGGTTCTCCGCACCACCTATACGGTAGCCAGCTAACTTGGTGGGTTTCCTTCTTTTCACCGTTAATGCTGTTGGCTTTCTGCCATCCTTGACCAACTATGTCGTTTCCGCGGAGGCAGGAATCTACCCTTATTCCTATTGACTGTCCTGCTTTGTTAGCTTAAAATTATAAGATATAAGAAAATGATTGAGATGAAGTGTTCCATATTTAAATGTTTTAAAAAGAGCCAGAGGGGTTTCACCCTGATTGAGATACTGGTGGTTATTGCCATCCTGGGAGTGATTTCTGCGGTGGCTTTGCCAAATTTAATTGAATTTATGGATGACGGAGAAAGGGAGGCTGCTGGGGCTGAGCTACATAATGTAATAGTCGCAGCCAGTGCGGCAGTTTATGGCGGTAATAGTACCTGTGTGCCAGAGCCCTCTGATTCTACTGGAATTATAGAGGCTCTACCGGGCGGGCCTGCTAATGAAGTTGGCACCTATTTGATAAATGACACCACCTGGAAATATATCGTCACCGATATTGGTGTAGTTGACCAGGGTGATAAAGCATAGGAAGCATTATAGGTTATCTTTTTTAGTTACCTGTTTCCCTATTGTCATTCTAGAGCGTAGCGAAGAATATCCTCGGACTGTATTCTCCTAGCAGATCCTTCGGTCACTAACACTCCCTCAAGGATGACACAGGTGAAAACTGTCATTCATACCTTCCACTTTGTCATTGCGAGGAGGCACAGCCCCCGCGGCAATCTGGGTGGTAACTCGGGACGGGTGTGGTTTAATCACTCGGTTGCTATTACCAAACACCATATCTCCTGAACTGCTTTGCCGCTTTCGCGGGTATGACAAGTGGGGATGGTATTACCGCCTTCTTTCTTTCTCTTGACATATCAATGAGCATAAAATATACTATTAATATGCAGTTAGAATACTATTAGAGATGGTATCGAAGTAATTATGCCGTCTGTAGGCATCTTAATAGCAGCAGGAGGTTTTGGATATGATTGATAGTTCAGTTAGTTCGAGGACAGCTTTTAATCCGGGGCAATTGGCCCGCATGGATAGCAACCGTATGACAGTCTACCGCAATAACCTTGACTTCTACCAGGGCAAGCAATGGCTTTCCCAGAGCAGGAACAGGCAGCTTGTCTTCAATTATGTTAAAGCCTCTGTGGATAAGACCACCAGTTATCTCATGCGTGGCGTTAATTTCGCCTGTTACGCGGGCGATAACAGCGAGCAGTCGAGAGGAAAAGTCAGGCAGGTAGAGCAACTTTTACAGCAGGTCTATGAACAGAACAGGCTGCAGCAGCTTGACTGGGAGACGGAGGTGGATTGCGCGGTCCTTGGCGATGCCTGCTATAAGGTTACCTGGGACTCAGGGGCGAAAAGAATCAGGGTCAGCTCTCCCGATGTATCGGGGATATATGCATGGTGGATTGGCGATGACGTCTCACGCGTGTGGCGGGTGGCTTCACGGTATGAGCTGACTGATGAAGAGATACAGATGCTCTATGGTCTATCTATTCCTAAAAAGAAGGCATATATCACCGAGCTGTGGACTGGCGAAGTCTTTCAGCTATATCTCGATAATGACATAATCCAATCCAAACCAAATCCTTATGGATTTATTCCGTTTATTATCTTTCCAAATCTCAGGGAGCCAAAGAAATTCTGGGGAAGCTCCGATGTAGCTCTTCTCGTAGAGCCGCAGCGGGAGCTGAACCGTGCCATGTCTCAGCTATCGCGGATCCTCGAGCTTTCCGGAAATCCGATAGCTGTCCTGGAGAATGTTGATTCTTCAGAGGATATAAAGGTTCAACCAGGCGCGTTGTGGACGTTGCCTTCCGATGCCCGTGCATATCTGCTGGATTTGCTACAGGGTGGTGGCATCAGGCTGCATATAGATTACATAGACGCCATCTACCGCACGCTGCATGATATTTCCGAGATGCCACGGGCAGCCTATGGTGGTAGTGGCAGCGCCCTGTCGGGCACGGCGTTGCAGATTGAACTTGGCAGTTTGGTACAGAAAATCACCCGCAAGAGGACCATCAGGACAAATGTTTATCACCAGCGCAGCGAGATGATATTCAGGCTTGCCGCACTTTACATGGGGCAGGATTATAGTGACATAACACATCGGATTGTCTGGGGTCCCATACTGCCGCAGGACGTGGCAAGTCAGTCTCAGAATGAACAGTTGCTTGTTCAGGCTGGAGTACACAGTCGACGGACGGCGATGGACGAGATGGGTATTAAGGACCCCGATGAAGAATTCAACAGGTGGCTGGAGGAAAGGGAGAGGATACTGGAGATGAACCAGCAGTTCGGGTCACGGGCGTCCCGGCAGCGTGGCTATCGGGAAGTGGCTGGTGATAGTGGAGGGATAGCTGGTAGCCCCTGATTATTGATACAAATTCTAAATACTAATATCTAAACTCTAAACAAATTCAAAGTACTAATCTCTAAATCCAAAACCTGATGGCTCCACACCGCCCCTTCTGGATTCCGACTTCCGTCGGAATGGTAGAAAAGGGGGCATCCC
>CAZZHQ010000128.1:0-6957 GCA_964654015.1 uncultured Dehalococcoidales bacterium
GCATTCCTCATTCTTTCATTTATATCCATTACTAAATAAACATCCTGACCATCTGGAAATTATGAGCTAAGATCTTTTGTCATTCTGAGCGAGTGAGCCGAAGCCCTAAACGAAGTGAAGGGGAAGAATCTTCATGGTGAGATCCTTCGGTCGCTAACGCTCCCTCGAGGATGACAAAAAGGGTAGCGCTCCCTCGAGGATGACAAAAAGGGTAGTGCTCCCTGAAGGATGACACAGCTAGAAAAGCCATTATCTCTTGAAGAACAAGCACAAAGCATCTCATAATGACAACTAACCTTATTTATAACCTCAATAATCAACTCCATCAACTCTCCCGATTAAGATTTCACTTTAAGTTGCATCAAAACCAAGTGCCACTTAAGTCTATCCAACTGGGATTCATTTTTTTAATTAAGGCAATTTTCTTAGCACGAAGCCAGCCTTTGATTTGCTTCTCTCTTTGAATCGCACTCTGTACATCCAATGTTACTTCATAATATACAAGATTTGTAACATTATATCGCCATGTAAATCCTTTAATCAGTTTTTCCTTATGCTCATATACTCGCCGCTCTAAATCATCTGTGACTCCCGTATACAATACCTTTGATTGGCTACTCATTATGTACATATAATACTGCTTCACTCTTCAATCTGGTGATACCAAATGATTGCTAAATAAACATCCTGACCATCTGAAAATTATGAGCCACTCGCTCCCTACCAGCAAGCACAGCTCCATCTCCAGTGGAATGGCCTGCCACCAGGTATTCCGCGTCGAGCCTGGATAACTTCTCAATGCTCTTTTTCAACAGGGAGGAATCTCCGCCGGGGAAATCAGTCCTGCCAACACTGCCCTCAAAAACAACGTCGCCACTTATTAAGATTTTATCTTCCTCCAAATATAAAGACACCGAGCCGGGGGTATGTCCCGGCGTAAGCAAAACACTAATCTTCAGATTGTTCTTCAGCTCAATGTTTAAATCGCCTTCAGCCAGGTAAAAGGAAGGCTTGACTTGAGGTGCCATGGCGCCAAAGAAATTATAAAAGGCGCTCCCCGTCTCAGCATAGAACTCATCCTCTTCGCGGGAGATAGCCAACAAAGCTCCGCTTTCTGCAATCACTGCCTCAACGGCTTCAAAATGGTCGGGATGGCAATGGGTACATAGCACCAGGCCTATATCCGCCATGCTGAAGCCGTCTTTCTCCATGGCCCCTCTGAGAGAATCAAAACATTTTTCACCAGATTGGTCCAGCACATGTCCCGGGTCAATCAGGATATGCGGGTGCTCTCCCAGCAACACTCCACCCAGTAAGGAGGTATTGCAGTTGTTCCCTCTTCCTTCCCATTGATAACAGAAAAAAGACTCACCCAGCTTCTGTACTTTGTGATATATCATCATTTAACCTCTTCCACTATTATAGCCAATAATATACTGCAAGTGCCAACTACACCCTGGATATTGCGGGGCATAGTCTTTAAGTTTTGGATTTCGAGATTGGTACTTTGAATTTGTTTAGAGTTTAGAAATTAGTGTTTAGAGTTTGGGCAAGTAATGAGAAGACACTATGAGCTATCTTGGAGGCATCAGCCATGAACTACGAATTATGAACTGCCGGTAACTTGCACATTTCCATATATATGATATATGCTAAACTTTAGTTGAGGTAAGAATATACCAACTTGACAAATGGAGAAAAGAAGTAAGATGATAAGAGTCTTTATAATAGATAATCAGTCTTTTTTTCGACAGGGCATTCGGGCTTCTTTTTCCAACATGCCGGATATCGAAATCTCGGGAGAAGCTGATATCGGCGAAAAGTTACTGCCCCTGATTGAGGCCTCTCTCCCTGATGTCGTTCTCCTGGGTACCAACTACGCACTTATCGATAGTCTGCAGATATGCCAGGATATTAAGAGACGCCTTCCCAGCGTGGCCACCATCATCCTGACCCCCCAACCGGAAGACAAGCAGCTTTTCATGGCAATCAAGGCACAGGCTGCCGCTTATTTGAGCAAGGATGTCAGTCCCCAGGAACTGGCACGAACCATCAGTCGTTGTGCCAATGGCGAACACCCCATAAACGAGACCCTGACAGGCAGCCCCAGGGTGGCAGAGCAAATACTGGAACAGTTCCAGGAACTGTCACGTGAAAGGGAAACGGCTACCTTTATTTCTCCGCTCACACCAAGGGAAACCGAGATTCTGAACCACATGGCCCAGGGACTGTTCAACAAGCAAATAGCAAGTGCATTGAACGTTAGCGAGCAGACCATAAAAAATCACATCACCTCAATCCTGCGAAAGCTGGATGCCAACGCCCGAACACAGGCGGTAGTGATTGCTATAAGGAAGGGGCTCGTTACTATCAGCAAGGATTAAGCGGCCCTGAGTTAATTCTTTAAAAATTATTGCGCTCCCTTTTGTCATTCCTGCACTCCCTTTTGCCATTACGAGCGTAGCGCGATAATCTGGGCGGAAAGGATGGGCGCCATGAGATATGAGGAAGCGTGGTAGGGTCTTTAGGTTTTGGATTTCGAGATTGGTACTTTGAATTTGTTTAGAGTTTAGAGATTAGTGTTTAGAGTTTGGGCAAGTAATGAGAAGACACTACGAGCTATGAGCCTGATGGTGGATACCCGCTACCTGCTTTCACAGGCACAGGTTTAGCGGGTATGATATTTGATGAGAATAGCAATATTGGCTGGACACAGGCTTCTTGCCCTACGTGTCCCCAAAACACCACGCATCCCAGATTGCTTCGTCGCCTTTCAGCTCCTCGCAATGACAAGTGGGGAGTGTCATTTATGGTTTTCCTTTCCTTGTTAGTAAGAAAAGGGGTAGAGATACTTCCCCTTTATCATTGAAGAAATCTACAATGCTCGGTTATTGTTGACATCCAGAATACTTATAGCTTTTCCCAGGTATCCCTGTCCACTCCAGCTTGTTTCAGAATTCTGGAAAGTAATTCTCTTCCAATATCTTCCTGATGCGGATTTGGAAGTCGTAACCGCAGCATTCCTCTAATCACAAACTGATGTTTCCTTCCAGAATACGGACCCTCGAAACCAAGAACCTTTAAGTATTTCAATAGGTCAGCTCGTTTTAAAGGGCCAAAACGAGGCACTACACAGTTTCCTTTACTACTAACTCAATTCCATCAACAACCGGTAATTGGAGATGTCGAGATATGCTGAGTAACGTCCATTCTTCCAGAACTTCCTTCAGTTCCAGACGACATGTTTCCAAATTAACAGAATTGGCATAAACACCATCAAACCCCGGAATATACCCATAAAACGTATTATCATCCCGAAGTATTTCGTACTTTGCCTTTTTCATTGCCGCTTCAATATACTCTGTCAGCATAGTTACCCTCTACGACAATTCTAGTATAGATGGTAAAGGCTGTCAAAACTATGGTTATTGCCCCTTTTGTCATTACGAGCGTAGCGCGGCAATCTGGGCGGCTGGTGGCAAGAAACTATCAGCTATCAGTCATCAACTATGAGGAAGTGGAGCACAGTTTTTTTTAAGTTTTGGACTTTGAAATTGGTACTTTGAATTTGTTTAGAGTTTAGAAATTAGTGCTTAGAGTTTGTACCCATAATGAGAAGACACTACGAGCTATGAGCCTGATGGTGGATACCCGCTACCTGCTTTCGCAGGCACAGGTTTAGCGGGTATGACATGATTGACAATTGCCATTTCTGCTATACTACTTTTTATTGAGAATTTGAAGAAAAAAGGCAGTTATTTTATTTTTTCCTGATTTTAGGTCGATTAACTATTGACAAAATAAGTGCCTGCGTGTAGAGTGACATAAGCCTGATGAGGGCTGCTATGCATTGGTGCATGGCTTAGTACTTTTATAGTTGAATATTAGTTTGAAATAATAATAAGGAGGTGTTGCTTATGGAGCAGTCCCGAATGAGGTTGCCACAGCGCGGGGCGATTGATGGTGATGAGGGTATTTTTCTCTTGTCTCTGAAAAAAAGCCGAGCAGTGAGGCAGAATCAGTAAGGGGCAATCGTTAGATGTACGCCCGGATTGAGACGGGCGCTAAACAAGACTCAAGAGTAAAAAGTTGAATTTATCAATCTTGAAAACCTGGGGCTGAAGTCAGGTCGAGTTCAGCAAGGGTTGGAGAGATTAAAATCTCGAAAGGAGAATTAAATTAAAATGACTAAAACGATGAATTGGCCAGCCAAAGCAATGTATATCGCACTGGCTTTAGCGCTGGCTTTCAGTTTAGCAGCGGTTACCATAGCTCCCTCACAGGTCAACGCTTACAGCGAGACCCAGTGGAACAAGGTAACCAGTCCTAGCTACGATGACCTGGTCATCCAGCCAGGAACCGACATTATCGACTTTGCCGCCAGCGCGGATGGCGAAACCGTATACGCTATCCTTGATGGCATAATAGATGACACTGCCACAGGGAATACCGAAAACGGCTATGGTAATGAAGTGGTTAAGTCCACTGACGGCGGCATCACCTGGGATGACATCACCGAGGAAGTCCAGGAAGAGGGCCTCTGGTACCCAATGATGGTAGCCATAGCCCCCGATAACGCGGACTACGTCTTCGTCACCGGTTACGGTGATAATCTTGGTACTGCTTATAATCCCGTAACTAATGACGATCCGACAGTCGACGGAGAACTGTATATGGTTGTCGGCTCAGACGATGGCGGCGATGACTTCTCTGACATGCTGTTCCAGGGTACTCCTGGCGGATTGTTAGGAGCTAAAATCCTCTGTATAGCAGTCGCACCTGAGACCGGCGATGCCTTCAACGTGGGTGTCGGCACCGATGGCGGCGACGTCTACCGTTACAAGGTGGGCGGAACCTTTGGTGGCTCGTGGGAAGACACTACCACCTACCAGGGCTGGGATAATATCGTGGCCCCTACAGGAGTCCAAACAACCACCGCGGTAGTAGCCATAGATTTCTCCCCATACTTCGATGCCGATGACACAGTGGTCGTTATCACCACCGATACTACTTTCGTTACGGATGGCGGTGGAATGGATGGCGCTACTTACATGCAAAGCGGTATCTGGGGCACCACCAAGGCATGGAATGCCCAGGCTGGCGACCCGTTCCCCGCAGCGGTTGAGATAATGGATGCACCTCCCTACTATAAGAGCGCAGGTAGCCTTAATGCCGCTAGGTATGACGAGTGGGATCACGCCGCTGGTATCGCCATGCCACTGGACTTTACCGGAAATGATTCCGGATTAAGGTACAACTGGGTCTACCTCAACTATGACGCAAATGACAGTGGCAATGGGGTAACCGAAGACGTTCCCGCCAGCTTCCAGAACAATTTCATGTTTGGAGTTGGCCAGGTATTCCAGGTAAAGGGCTCAGGCGTAACATACGCCGGCGTCCGTTGTGAAGCATGGGATACCTCTACTACCTACCCAAAAATGGCCAGCATAGATATGACTGGCGAAATCGATGATGGCGCCTTAATGGTTGGACTGCAAGGCCCTACCGCCGTGTGCGCAGGCATCGATGTCTTCCGTACCGCCGAATGGCCGATTGACCTTTGCTGTCCGCAGTGGTCAAGCTCGTCCAAGGACCCGACAGGACAGACAAACACTCTGGTACAGTATGTCGACGACGGCGCCAAGGGTTACGCCGTAACCAGTGAAGACCGGATTCTTGCTGTTGCTGCTAACAATAACTTGGACGAAAGCGCCTTTTCAATTAGTGGCGGCGATGGCTATGAGTTAGGCATTGGCGAGGTTGGCAAATACTGGAACCAGTCTGCCCTTGTTGACACCTGGATTGACTATCTGTCCGACATGGCCGTCAATCCAACTTGCGGCACCATCTACCTCTTCGCCATAAATGATGGACGTGGCGCCGACTGTGACAGTGTCTGGAGAAGTATCGACGATGGCAGCAGCTATCTGAGAGTATTCTCCAGGGGACTCACCAATGATTTTGGTCTTGTCCGCACCGCTCCTGAAGAAGAGGATGAGATTCTTACCGTCTACCTGGTTGACCAGGGTACTAAGGACCTCTGGTGGAACGAGGACAGCGGTCTTTCCAGTTGGAATGCCCGCAAGGCTTCAACTCTAGACAATATCTGGGACCTGGCCATTGAGAGCGAAGATACCATCTACGCCCTTGAGGGTCCTGCGACTGCGACATATGGAGCTGGTGGAAATGACGCCGATGTGAGTATGTCCGATAAGCATGGCGCACCTGGCTCATGGAGCTCCGCCAAGGATTCCAAGGTTGATGTAGGCCACAGCATCGTTGTCCGTGACGGGCATGTGCTGGTGGGTGGCGATGTCAACGGAGCCGATAGTGGAGAAGTTGGATTTTCCGATGACTCCGCATCCAGCTTCAGCGAGCTTGATGATATTGGTAACGGAGATGTCACCTTAGCCTTCGACACCTACTATGATCAGAACGACTACGTCTATGCAGCGGTTTCTGGTACCACCGACAGAGGTGTATATCGCAC
Organism: uncultured Dehalococcoidales bacterium; assembly: GCA_964654015.1. Taxonomy (GTDB): domain Bacteria; phylum Chloroflexota; class Dehalococcoidia; order GIF9; family AB-539-J10; genus JAUUZT01. The sequence continues at coordinate 6,491 of CAZZHQ010000128.1, forward strand.
CACCGTTGCCGATGGCGACTTCAAAGACATGGGTGCCGATTTTAATGCTGTACCTACATTAGACTTCCACGGCATCGTCACCGAACTACGCCAGGCAGGCAACCCCAAGACTACTTCCAGCACCGGCGGCGTGCTCTATGCAGTGTACACTGATGGCGCTGGAGATAGTGGGATAGCACGACAGCTTACTCCCGCCAGTGCCCTTTGTTGTAACAACCTGGGATGGGATTGGCTCGATGATGAGATAGTCAATGAGACCTTCGACTTGAACCCGAGGCCCCTGAAAATCTGTGGTTGTCTCACTTCGAGTAGTGCTACTCACCTTTGGGCTATAGACAATGATGGTTTTACTGTTGGTTACGACATGATAGATGGCACTGATCCAGGTGGCCCATGGGTATACCGTGATTGCTTCTCCAAGGCAGGACCAACACTGACCAACGTTCCTGATGGTTCAATAGTTGCCG
>CAZZHQ010000129.1:0-6931 GCA_964654015.1 uncultured Dehalococcoidales bacterium
ATCCCCCCAGGATTACCGACATAATAGCTATATCTTGAAATATCTCATTTTGACTAAATGTGACATCAGATTCGACGTATCAGAATAATTGAGACGCTGACTTAGGTTCAAGGTGTTTGGGTTGATATTTATGCAAATATGATTCCCATTGTAGCTAAGATTAAAGGTTGTGTAGCTTGTCCATAGGTAACAACGTAACTGAGAGTGCTCCATTCCATATTATAAGCTAAGGAATAGTTCCATCCTTGAAGCTGTGTCAATCTGGCGAAGTAATGCTCTATGTATGAATATTACTACCTACTAAGTAATTGGAGGTTAATGTGGTTCCGAAGAGTAAACTTAACAAAATTAGATACAATATTACTGAATAATAATGATTTTTTCAGTGGGTGAAAAAGACACCTTCTTATTTTGGGTATGGGTGAAGGTGAATCTGCCTCAAAGTTATGTGGTCTACCTCCTGTTCCGAATCTATATCTTACTCTTTAACCGATGTCATAGAAAAGATTCGTACCGAGGCTAAAGCAAAGTGTAATGATTTAATTACAAACTTGCAAACTAGGATTACTTCATCACCGGTCACTCTCACTTCTTTGACAAAATTTCTGATGAAAGCCCTTCTTTCTGCTAATTCACTGTGTTTCAGCAAGTTACGCTGGTCAGCCACATAGCTTCTCACCAAATCTGGGCTGACCAGCTCCACCCACCTATCAGACAACGATGTCTCAAGCTCAACATGCTTTTTATTCACAGTCACTTCCCTATGGCGTTACAAGAAAAGAATTGAGATAATAAAGGACGTAATTGTACATTCTTTTCTTTCTCGGCAATGATCTCCATGAAATTTACCAATTCCTTGGCCTGATTGTAGCTCATAATGTCTATCATTTTACCCTCAAAGGATATGGCACCTAACCCCTTGGCTTGAGCTTCTTCAAAGGCCCCAGCAAGTCTTCTGGAGTATCCAGCCTCATCCGCTGAGGGTGTGAATATATTGTTGGCAAGCTCTATTTGTGTTGGGTGGATAAGCTGCTTACCTTTAAATCCTAGTTGCAGCGCCGAGGCTGTCTCCTTCGCGAAGCCTTCTCTATCGGTCAAAAGCCCAAAAAATGGTGTGTCTATAGCTTGAACCCCGGCAGCCCTGCTACCATTAACTATTTGAGAGCGGGCATATAAGAGTTCAGTTTGTTCGGAGGAGAGGAAGGAAACGGATCGACCCAAATCCCGGTAATAGTCCCCGGCCCCAAAAGCAACCGCTGCTAGCCGCTTACTTGCCGATGCTATTTTATGAGCATTAATTACACCTTTAGCTGACTCAATTAATGGAACTATGGTTAAAATGCCTGGTCTTAATCCAGCACCCTTTTCGGCTTCCTCAAGCATACCATCTAACTCTGCCACATCGGACTTTACCTCGGTCTTGGCCAGCATTATGCCATCTAAGCCCTTGACAACAACGAACTTCAAATCCTCAGCTGTCAAGTTAGTAGTAAGGGCGTTAACCCGGACAAATACGTAGGCTCCCCCAGATTTGATAGCGTTGATGGAATCTCTGGCTATAATCCTTGCCGTCGCTTTGTCAGGCAAGGCAACAGCATCTTCTAAATCCAATATGATAGCATCTGAAGCCAGAGTAGCCGCTTTAGTAACCATCCTCATGCTATTCCCTGGAACGTAGAGCATAGACCTTAAAACTATCATTGCGTCTTACCACCTTTAAAAATTTTTGTCAGAGTAGTTCCGATGTCTTGAGGCCGTTCCACTACATACGCCCCAACTTCTTCCAAAGCTTTAACCTTGCTTTCCGCTGTACCTCTTCCGTGCTCAATTATGGCACTGGCATGAGAGAACCTCATACCAGCTGGTAGACTCCTGCCGGCTATGTATGCCACAAGTGGTTTAGTAAATCTCCTCTCTTTGACGACTTCGGCAGCCTCCTCTTCAGCAACCGTGCCTATTTCACCAAATAGAACCACAGCTTTAGTCTCCTCGTCATCCTCAAAAAGAGGAAGTATATCAGCAAAACTCAGACCTAGAACTGGCTCGGCGCCCACATGCATCGCCGTTGTAATCCCAAGGCCGGCTTGTGTCACAATCCAGACAACGGTACTTGTCTGCCCACCGCTTCGTGACATTACCCCAACCGGTCCCGGCCTAAAAATCTCTCGGGCAAACTCTTCACTGCCACCAAGCCAGCCCATAGCCGCTTTGTCAACGCTCGCGAGGCCCAGTGAGCCAGGTCCAAGTATACGAGTTCCTTTTATACGAGCGAGTGCGATCATCTCTAAGCTGTCATGCAAGGGCACGCGCTCGGCGGGGACAACTATGAATTTTATTCCCGCCTCTATGGCTTCAATAACCGCGTCTTTAACTTGTTGACCAGGTACAAACGTTACACTAGCCTCCACCGGGCCGTGTGCCTTCACAGCCTCGTTAACAGTATTGTACACCGGCAATCCCCAGACTTCTTCTCCCCCATGCCCTGGGGTTATCCCGCCGAGCACCTTCGTGCCATAATCAAGCATGAATCTTGTCCTGGCACTTCCTTCACGGCCAGTTATTCCCTGCACTAACACCGTGGTATTTTCATCTATAAGTATCGCCATTTTGTCTCACTCCTTCCAGACTAGCATAGTCCAACTTTACATTTATACTCCTCTAGGCCAAACATATCGAGGCTTATCTTTAAGCCATTGTTACCATAGGCTTGACAGTAAAGCTCACAACCTAAATCTTCGATGCAACGTTTGTTGGCGTCCTCGCTAATCAATACAGGCTTATTATCTTCGACTCTGAGTATGGCCCGACCAAAAAGGCTACACGCCTTGACGCAGGCATAACTTTTACAATCGTTACACTTTTCATAATCGATAGTAACCTGACCAGTCGCGAACGGAAATTCATAGATTGTCATCTTAATTCCCCCTTTTCTTGGTTCTGTATTCCTCGACCAGATTTTTCATACGCTCGGCTATGTAGTCAACATTATAGACATAATCCCTACCGTAAATTTCAACCTGTGCTGAAAATTCCTTTAACCCCTCCTTAAGGATTTCTAGAGATTCCGCCTCCTTGTTTCCCGCTATTAAAAGTATCACCGGGAAGTTTGGTCTGTTTGCCAACTCTTCCCTTAAAGCCCTTACTAGAGCATGCGCATGATGCCATTGCTCCTGATTGGCTATTACCGGACCCATTAATATATATCCGTCAATATTAGGCTGTGAAAGGATAAGCTTGACCACGCGATACACCTTGGATGCTGTTGGGTTACCGCTGGTGTCAGCATAATCTGCCAGCTTGAGCCCGTGACGTATCAGAGCATCAGCTCCAAGCATGGCTCCACCGCCACCAATGCCGTGAAAACCAACAACGCCTTCTCCCGGTCCGAAATCACGCGTCATCTGGACGAAATAACCTACCCCGCGGTAATCCTTTTTTTCCACTTCCCAGGCAAGTCGTTCAAGCTCTGTCGGAGCACGACCAATATCACGGGGATAGTCTATACCAAGCTCCGGGTGCTTATATACCGAAGCCTCATCAATTACTATATGACAATCAGCAGCGTAAACTTTACCATCCTCAGTCAAGACTACCGGATTAATTTCAGCACTCCTAGCACTATATTCCATAAACACCTGGTACAACCCATAAACCAATTGACTCAGTGGCTCCAGCAGGGATGGCGAAACATTAAGCTTAGCAATAAGATTTCTGGTATGTTCAGTTGTTAATCCCTCTAAGATGTCAACGTTCATATTTACTACTTGTTCAGGAAATTTGGCGGCAATTTCTTCTATACCAGTGCCACCTTTAGTGCTAAACATCAAAACTGGCCCCTTGACTTTGCAAGAGTCGTTTACGATAACACTGGCATAGAATTCTCCTTTAATAGCTAACTGTTCCTCTACCAAAATCTTTTCGACTTTAAGTCCCTTAATATCCCTAGCTAGCATTTCTTCACCAAGTTTAGCTGCTTCATTAGCATTGGCAGCGAACTTTATGCCTCCTGCTTGGAATCGCCCTGTAGCTCCAACTTGTGCTTTAATAACAACTGGTTTCCCCAGTCTTTCGGCTATTCTATGGGCATTCTCAGCTGACGAAGCCACATCACCTTCGGGTACAGGCATAAATTTTCTTAATAATTCCTTTCCTTGATATTCATAAAGCTTTGGCATGGCGTTTGGCCTCCTTGAATCTTATTAATATATTAGCGGTATACTAATCATAGTTATAAGTGGTGTGGCAGACCGATACCTCCTGAGTCACAATAGGCCGTATTAAAGCGAGGGTCGCGACACCATCTTGAAAGAAAACCCGAACAGTTGTCAGGGCTAGCCAAGCCCGTATCGTGGAAGGAAGGGCTATGAAGTATTCTAGGAGGTTATAGTGAATCAAAATTACTTCATTGGCATCGTTGCCAAAACACGGCTCGATGTCGCTGTCCGTCCCACTGGCCAGCAATAGCAGGTTACTTATACCGAGAAGGGTATTCAGGAACTTGTCAAACAGATTTCCGAGCTTCATCCCACTCTGGTGTTTCCTAAAGCATCTGACGGATTGGAACTCCCTATAGTTGTAGCTCTGGCTGCCGCTAATCTGCCTGTCGTGGTTGTTAACCCCAGGCAGGTAAGAGAGTTTGCCAGTGGCTCTGGCAAACTGGTCAAAACCGATACTTTGGATGCTCAGGTTCTGGCCCATTTTGCTGAAGCCATCCGCCCTCTTTCCCATTCTCTTCCGGATACGGAGGCTCAGTCTCTTACTGCTTTGGCCGCTCGCCGGAACTAGGTGATGAGCATGCTGGTTGCTGAGAAGAACCAGCTGCGTACATCCGAACCACCAGTAAATCGGCGAATCCAGCTTCATATTGATTGGCTTGAGCAAGAGCTGGATGAGATACGTCGAGACTTGAAGGAGATGCTGCGTAACAGCCCGGTATGGCGTGAAAAGGAGAACCTGCTGCGCACCGTGCCCGTTATAGGGCCTCAGTTGGCAATCTCCATTTTGGCTTACCTGCCTGAACTGGGAACCTCGAACCGAAGGCGTGTAGCTGCTCTGGTTGGAGGGGCTCCTTTTAACCGGGATAGTGGTGCTTTGCGTGGGAAACGTGCAGTTTGGGGTGGCCGCTCCCGCACGCGTGCTGCCCTCTATATGGCAGCTCTTGTTGCCAGCCGGCATAATCCTGTCATCAATGCCTTCTATCAGCAATTGCCGGCCGCTGGCAAAGCCAAGAAGGTTGCCCTTGCGACTTGTATGCGTAAACTGCTTGTTACTCTTAATACTATGCTTAAACACCATAGTTCGTGGCAATCCCTTAATCCTCAACTACTTGGTCCATGCTCTTCACTTTTAAGGCAGTTGCTTTCATTTGTTCCAGTTAAAAGTATCATAATCGAGTTAAGTTAGCTTTGGGTTGATAAATCCTCCAGTGCTTTTTGCACTAATTGCATATACATTAATGCTAGTCTGCCATCCATCAGAACACCGACCCAGCTTGCCTCTTAAATTTGCTCTTTGGTCGGCTCCGTCAGTCAATGCATTCTTTACCCAAAGAGCAGTATACCATTCACACTGAGCGATAATACCTGCTGCTAGGCAATCAAGTTCTTATATTTCCTTATGGCATCGCACTTCTCTTCGTAAAACTCAGCTGTTCTTAGGAGATCACGGCTACACAAGTGCAAGTGGTCAAGGCAGTAAGTATTGGGATCTTTTGATACCTCCTTCGCAAAGAGTCATTATCTAGGCTGTACACGCCAGCATTACGCTGTTAGTCCACCCTCACGTAAAGAGTATCACCTATGCAGCAACGGTCATCACATAAACACCTCTGGTATTCCGATTGTATACTTTATAGTATACCGCACTACATTAATTTGTCAATAACTACTACGGTCATTTTCTAAAGGTCGCGTGATATTTTTGTATACAGATTAGTATTGCAAGTTCCCATTTCAGCCCTTGACGCAGTGAGCAATACCATTTATAATATTTGCAATATGACAATAGGGTATATAGAGGCAAATGTCTACAATAAAAGCCCCATGGATACGTAAGCAACGGCGAACGCTAACCATAAAGGTGTCTGACACGCTGAAGGATGCAATTAGGACGGGTAGGTTAAAGCCGAATGAAAAGCTGGTAGAGAGCCAATTAACATTTGAACTAGGCATTAGCCGAACCCCGATTCGAGAGTCATTGAACAGACTGGAGGTTGAAGGCTACGTTAAACGTTTACCTTCGGGCGGATATGCTGTGGTTGACCTCAATTTACAACGGGTCCGAGAGCTGTGCGAGGTACGGCAGGCACTGGAGGGGTACGCAGCCCGCTTAGCATGCAAGCGAGCCACTGAGAAACAAATCAAAACCTTAGAGCAGATTCAAAAAAAGATGAACGAGGCACACAAAAAAAGAGATATCGACTCTATGCAAAAGCTAAATGGCAAATTCCATACCGCGTTGTGCTACGCCAGCGGTAATGAACAGATAACTGCGAGGGTGCAGGTCCTAAGAGGTTACTTCTTTAGCCGTAAGGTATTGCAGTTCTTGTCCGTGAACGATTGGCAAGAATCCATCGCTGAGCACCAGCAGCTTATCAACGCCATCAAGAAGCAAGAGTGTGACAGTATCAGCAAAGTTATGCACAATCATATACAGCGGCGCATAGATTTCTATGCTGAGCACATGAGTACATGACCGTGGTAACACATCTTACGGTTTGTCGTCTGCTCACTTCCACCATAAATGGTTTCCTAAATACTATTAGTGTACACATGATCCACAGTCATGGTGTCCGGCCGTATTTTTCGCATCTATAGCTCACGCCAGGCCACCGATTTGCTTACAGCATGCGTGCTATAATCGTGCCTATGGTGAACTTGACATCGGATGTCAATAACGGACACGAAACCTATCATGCTGCCACTAGACCTGC
>CAZZHQ010000130.1:0-6857 GCA_964654015.1 uncultured Dehalococcoidales bacterium
GGTGGATACCTGCTTCCGCAGGTATGACACGGTTGGAAATTGTCATTGCGAGCGTAGCGCGGCAGCCCAGCTTAAGAAGCTGACTGATATTTGGATATATATTCTGAGAATGAAGCAGTTGGTAATTTACGACGTTTATCAAGCATCCTGGTCCAAATAGCATCGCCTTCATTAAGTGTAATGATTCCCGATTTCAGTGCCTGATAAAGGGCATCCCCTGTGGTTATTAATCTTTTATTAGTATCCACACAAAACTTTTTTATATCTGCTAAATTGTTGCTCCCCAAAGAACCATCATTATGTTTCAAGTATGTCGAGTCTATCAACCCAGGAATAGCTGGACAGGAAATCTGAATCGAGTACAAGTGGAGGCTCAATCAGCAATTCTGCCACTCCCTTCATCCAAGATTGACTCAGTTAAGTCAGCGTCAAAAAGAAGCTCTTCATATCTGGATTGAGTAATTAAACCTTTTTGCAGAAGAGAATAAGCTACCTCAGCATAATCTGATATCATATCCTTGTCATTACTGGGAAGATACAGGTCGAGTTCCTTACCAAGTATTCTTGCACTGTGAATAACATTCTGTGAATATTCGGCACCTTGTCGATGTGAAATTAATTTAAGCTCTTCCAATCTCCAGCACATGGCTCTTCTGCTAACACTAAAAAATTGCTCCAGGTTCACTACATCAGCAATCTCAATTTTATCTCCGTACTTTGCTCTCAAACCCAGTTGATGATAAATACCATCTTCCGGCATTAATAAATAAGTAGCAAATAAGTCAGCACGTTGTTCAACATTATTTGCCTTGCCAAAAACTTCAGCCAGGCAGGTTCTGTTTAGCATTGCTGTGTCATAAAGGCAGTGATATAGCTCATGAGCTACTGTGAAGTGCTGGTGTCCCACGGTTTTTGAAGAGTTTACCAGGATAACCTTTACTTCAGAGGCAGTTTTGAGGGTTGCCCCGGATATGCCGCTTTCAAGCGGTCTCCTTACAATGGTTACACTCAAAGAGGAGGCAGCTTTGGCTACATCAACAAATTCTGTTGACTGCAAGCCAAGTTTTAATCTAGTTTTTATTGCAAGGGAATGAGCCCCTGCTTTACTCATGATTAGTCTTCGCCATCCTGTACATGCTATCAAGATTAAGGGCAATTCTCTTTATTCCGGCAATAGTCTTAAGGTCAACATCGACCAGGTTACGAGTTCTAAATGCCGCCACTATGACAGGCTCTTCTTCAACTATATTTTCTTCCAGGAAATATGTCATCTTGAACCCGTATAAATCAACCAATTTACCTAATGTCGAAGTATTTACTGGTCTGGAACCGGTTTCTATATATGCGACAGCCTCCCTTTGTACTCCCAAATAGGTAGCAACTTGCTTTTGTGTTAATCCTGTAGATTTCCTTGCTACTGCCAGACGTTTACCTATTGCGACACTATCTAACACAATCCACCTCCTTGTTACATGTATCATGCAGAATATTCATAAATGTAACATATTTGTTACATTTCGTAAAGTAGTTGTGCTGGCAGACCAGTCATTGCGAAGAATCTCATCGGAATACAGCCTTGTGTCAGATCCTTCGGTCGCTTACACTCCCTCGAGGATGACAATATAGAAAGTCATTCCTGCTAAATCTGTGCCTGCGGCAGCAGGTAGCAGGAATCCACCCGGGGAAGTAGCATGGAGGCAACAGGTCTTGTAATTAGTATAAAGTGCTACAATACCCTGCATAAGCATCTCCATAATGTATTACGGCAGTAGACAAGTAAATTAAGGGGCTTTAATAAAAGGAGGTAAGCATGACTTTGAATACAGGTAGATTTCTGAGAATAAATCTCTCCAGTGGCAAGACAGTGGCAGAGTCCGTCCCTGAGAAAATAGCCAGGGATTTCATCGGGGGCAGGGGCTATGGCATCAAGTATCTCTACGATGAATTAGCTCCTGATGTTGACCCCCTGGGTGAAGATAACAAGTTAATAATACTCAACGGCGCATTGGCTGGCACTTCTGCCCAGGCGGTTTCCCGTTGGATGGTGTGCACTAAAAGCCCGCTAACCGGTGCCTTCGCCCGCTCTGTATGCGGTGCAGATTTCGGTGCCTGGCTAAAGTTTGCTGGCTATGACTTTATCATTATTGAGGGCAAAGCGAAAAAACCTGTTTACATTCACATGACCAAGGATAGTTGTCAGATTCTTGATGCCAGTGAACTGTGGGGGAAAGATACAAAAGAAACTCAGGAGTGGCTGAAAGAGCATCATGGCAGTAATTCCCGAACGGCATGTATCGGACCGGCAGGAGAGAGACTCGTAAAATATGCCGGCATTTTCAGCGACCGTAGAACTGCTGGCCGCTGCGGGACCGGTGCTGTGATGGGCTCCAAGAACCTCAAGGCGATAACCGTCACCGCACAGAGAAATGTTCAGCTCCATGACCCGGCAGCTTTTAAGCAACTCGCCAAAGAACAGGTAGAGATAATCCGGAATAACAGGGCTTTTCAGTTTCACAAAGAGTGGGGCACAACCTGCACTCAAAATGTCACCAATGAAATCGGAATATATCCTGTAAAGAACTTCCGCTATGGGCAACAAGTTGGTTATGAAAAGATTGCCGGCGCAGAGTATCGGAAGTTCAGGACGGGAGGAATCGGATGCTATTCCTGCCCGGCGAACTGTGGCAAGGTACATAAGGTACTGGATGGCCCCTACGCCGGGGCTACCAGCGAAGGTCCGGAATACGAGAGTATCTGGGCATTTACAGGTTCGATAGACAGCACCAATATTGAAGCTTCCATACTTGCTGACCAGCTATGCGACGACCTCGGAATGGATACTATTAGTGCCGGTAATGCCATTGGCTTCGCCTACGAACTTTATGAGAAGGGTATCCTCAGCAAAGAAGACACGGATGGCCTGGACCTTTCGTATGGCAATCATGCATCGATGATAGCCCTGATAAAAAAGATAGGATTGCGTGAGGGTATCGGCGACATACTGGCAGAAGGCACAATGCGGGCAGCAACTGCCATCGGTAAAGGAGCCGAAGCATATGCTATGCACGTTAAAGGGTTGGAGATACCCGCCTACGATCCAAGGGGGACGAAAGCCATGGGCTATAACTACGCAACCTCCAGTATCGGAGCCAGTCATTGCTATGGCTATGCCAGGCAGGATGTCTTTGGGGCTATCGAACCAAGGATGACCGACCGCTTTGCCGAGGTAGAAAACGCAGATATAGTCATCTATAATCAGGACGGTACAGCCTGGAAGGAGACGGGAGTAATCTGCGCCTTCGCCGTCGGTTGGGGTTGGGTTGCCAGCCTTTTTGGCAAGATGTTAGCCGCCGCCAGGGGCATCGACCAGTTAGCGGATAATGACTACCTGCAGCGGGTAGGCGAGCGAATTTATACCCTGGAACGGTTGTTCAACATTCGTGAGGGCTTTGGGCGCGAGCAGGACACCCTGCCTCAGCGGATGCTCACTGAGCCGCTCCACACCCTGGAAGCACCGGGAGAGGGCCAGATAGTTAGACACAGGGATGAGTTCCTTGACCGGTACTACCAACTGCGCGGGTGGACAAAAGAAGGTGTACCTACCCCTGAGAGACTGAAGGAACTGGGGCTTACTGACGTATAAGGCAAACGCCTATATTAATTATTGAGTTCCCCTTAATACCATTATGCGCCAGTCTTTCCTGTTTCCCTCTCACTATAAGGAAAAGGGGCAGGTTAGCTTGAGTGGAAATTATGGCTAATCAATCTATCCTTCAGGCTCGAATACCTCAAACACTCCCCGTGTCGGGGGTGCCTTCAGGATAGCACCTAAGGCTTGCTGCGTCTTGGGTCCTGTGGCTGATTGAGCAGCCTCGGCATCTTCCTTTGATTCCCATAACACCAGTGTATAATAATCGCCAGCTGCAACATCCCCAAAGAAGGTTGCACTTTTAAACCCCTTCAAGGCCTTCATGATAGAATAAGCTTGCGTGGCTGCTTTCTCCGCTGCTGGTCGCATATCGGGTCCAATCTTTAAGTTTACAAACGATGCGTACATTATCACTCCTCCTTTAACTTATTACTCAATACTTGTTGTCTACCGTGACCTTCCCCATGTAGTTGTACCAGCCATTAAGAACAGGTAAGCTAATTGACAGGGGTTGTTTTTAAGTTTCCATCCTGGCTTTCAGGTTAGCCATGATTGCTTGTCCTTCATGCTGGTTTATCTTGACGATGACGGCCTCGGCTAACTTACCCAGTACCGGAATAGGTATGGTGTACTCGACTTTAAATGTTACCTCTGTTTTCTCTCCTTCGGGTTTGAACAGCCATGTTTGCGTACTCTCAACCGCACCTTTTGTCCTGGAAACTATGCGCTGGTTTGGGACATCTTCAATGCCCTGGCTGGTTCCTTCCAAACGTATACCAGCCATCTTGTAAACAAACCGGTTGCTAAAACCACCATCAGGTAACCGCTGCATGTCTGTGATTTCCACCAGGCTAGGCCAGATCTCCGGTAAGTTTGTCATTTCGTGGATATAGTTAAAAATCTTCTCCACCGGAGCAGCAATGGTGATGGTTGTTTCTACTTTTGCCATTGTTATTCCTCCTTTTCTATGTCTCGCTTACGCAGGCTTTCCCTAATTAAAATACCACTATAACTCAAAGACCTGCCTATGCTTATTTTGCTGCGAAATATGCACAGAGCCATGCCCATAAACCCCAAACAAAGAACGCAATTGTCAACAGCAACCAGTTCGTGGCTCCAAAGCCAAGCGCTCTATTAAGGGCAGCGCTTATGATTCCGAGAACAAGGCAAAGCACCCCCAGACACATATGAACCATAGCTATCTTTGCATGCCATTTCGACCCTCTACCAAAAAGCAGGAATTTCATTTCCTTGGGTACCTGAGACATCGTAATCACCTCCTTTCTTCCTTCATTACCAAATAAAAATGGCATTGAAAACCGCTCGTACAAAGCGATTCCAATGCCACTTTAACACTACATCTCACTGTCCCACTGCTTCAGTATTCAGTTTTGTCCAGTTACTGTACCCTTACCAACTCCATTATAACGCTTTTTGTGAAACTGTCAATACAGTCATCCCCAGCATTAAATATCACAATACGTCATCGCGATGCAGCCTTTCCCAATTTCCCTCTCCCTATAAGGGAGAGGGCCAGGGAGTGGGTGAAAACCACTTCATAAAAACCCTCCTCTCCCTTGAGGGAGAGGACTAAGGTGAGGATGCCCCTTGTCATTGCGAGTGTAGCGTGGCAATCTCAGTCCATCCATCATCGTCATTGCGAGCGTAGCGCGGCAATCTGGGTGGAAGTAGCGTGGAGGCAACAGGTCTTGTAATTAGTATTTTGAATTTGTTTAGTATTTAGTAATTAGGATTTAGAGTTTAGTCGCCCGTGTCCTCCCTGCCTCCCTTTCCCAATTTCCCTCTCCTCATAAGGGAGAGGACTAAGGTGAGGATGCCCCTTGTCATTGCGAGCCGAAGGCGCGGCAATCCGGGTGGAAGCAGTGTGGAGGCAACAGGTCTACCTGCCAAACACAGCCACGGCCCGGGCCATATTTCCGACCACATCAACATCAAAAGGACATTTTTCCATACAAACGCCGCACTGGGTGCAGTCAGAAGCCTTCGATGATAGTGCCTCATATTCCGAGATGAGGCTATCGGTCATCCCGTATTCAGCAGTGTCTGCCAGCCGGGTGGTCGTTCCGATATCAATACCCACCGGACAGGGTAAGCAATGGTTACAATACATGCAGCTCCCTCTTAATTTCCATACGTGATTATTGGCGATGGCAGTATAGTCTTTCTCCTCATCCGTAGCGTTCAGGAAAGCCAGTGCCGCTTTCATCTCCTCCACATTTTTGCATCCCGGCACCACGGTGCAAACGCCAGGTTGCGACAGGGAATAATTAATACACTGCACCGGTGTCAGCACGATTGAGCTGGGGTTTTCTTTCACAAAAAGCCGGCCCGCCGCATAGGGCTTCATGGCAGCGATTCCTACTCCATGTATAGCGCAGGCCTGGTACAGTTCCCTGCGCTGCGGTTTAGCCCTGTTGTTGGATGTACTTGCCTCCTTCTGGAAGTTGTCCTGCCACACGGCATCCATATCCATATCTGCCGTCAGGGTATCAAATGCGGGGTTCATGGAGAACATGAGCACGTCGATGTCCCCGCTCTTTACCGCCTTCAGGGCAACAGGCACTTTGTGGCTGCTCATCCCTATGAAGCGAGCTTTACCCTCTTTCTTCAACCGCATAGCCAGGCTAAGAAGTCCGCCTGAACCGAAAACTGTCTCGTAGTCATCAGGCTCGTCAACGAAATGCAGCATAAGCATATCGATATAGTCTGTCTGAAGCCTTGTCAGAAGGTCATCAAAATACCGCTCCGCCAGTGCTGTATCCCTCGTTTTGGAGTACTGTCCCTTTTCCAATACAACTCCCAGGTGGCCTGCCACCATCACCTTTTGCCGCCTGTTCTTCAGGGCAAGTCCAAAATTATCACGAACATTGGGAGAAGCCATAAACAGGTCGATGTAATTTACTCCGTTGTCGACAGCTTCATCAACTACTGAGGCGATTGTATCCTTGGGGACTGTTTCAAGATATTCTGTTCCCAATCCGACAACACCCACATCGACTCCTGTTCTCCCCAATTTCCTGTATCTCATAATCTGGCAACCTCCCTTGTTGATTTAGAATTCCCAGGTAACCAGTACCAACCGTGCGATGTAACTATATCAAAATCACTTTGCCCATGTATCAATCTCTGAGTTCCCTCTTCCCATCCTGAGCATAGCGAATAATCTTTCCGTATTGAATATAGCAAT
>CAZZHQ010000131.1:0-6734 GCA_964654015.1 uncultured Dehalococcoidales bacterium
TCGTTGGCCCGATTACCATGTATACAGAGGCGGCGGCGGCAGAGCTTATGCCCATACTCCCCATTAGCGATACGTGGTGGAAGAACAGGGCGGTGGTCAATAGAGGAAGAGAAGTGCCACTGATAAGCAGCAGCCAGAAGGCACGTGTTCTCATTGCCTGGTGCAGTGTGAAAGAAGCCTCGATTTTATTATCTGTATCCTGTTTGCCTGGTATATCGCTGGTGTTCTTTTTTTTGCCGTCGGGCAACTGGCCGACGGACTCGGGAGAGCGCCGAATGAACAATGCTACTGGAATAAGAAGCAATGTCCAGAGAGCGAATCCCAGGGCTACCCACGTGTTTCTCCATCCAATGTTGTTTATCAGCCTGTGTGCTATGGAGGGGAACAATCCCTGGGAGCATGCCATACCTGTAGCTCCTACGGCTACCGCCTTCCCCCTCTTCTCGACGAACCAGATGGAGATAAGAGTGGTAGAAAAGAGCATGAGCGCGCCCTGTCCGATGAAACGGATGGCTGCAAATCCCAGGTATAGCTCTACCTGGTTGCTCACCTGGCTCATCCACAGGGCAGCCAGTCCAAAAAGGGCGGCTACCGCGGTGAGCATTACGCGGGCGCCATACCGGTCCAGCAATCGCCCCGCCAGAATCATGACAGCTCCGGCGGTCAGCGAGCCTGCCGTGTATAGTCCTGATACCATGGTGCGTGACCATCCCAGTTCGGCTATCATCGGATCTATGAATATCGAGATGGTATAGGTCTGCCCTGGACCTGACATGAACAGGGCAAGTGCGGCAACGGGAAGGATAATCCAACCATAAAAGAAGGGCACTTTTTTAACTATGGAAAAACGCCCCTTAGAGGGTTCATCAGTTGGCATGGAGCTAGATTATCCTTTACTGTGTATTAAATCAACTGGAGGGAGGCAGTCCCTCTCCTGTAATAAGTTTTAAAGCCTGCAGGTACTTCTGTGTTGTTTGACTAACTATGCTGTCAGGCAGTTCAGGTCCGGGCGCTGTTTTATCCCAGTCCAGGGTTTCAAGATAATCGCGCGCAAATTGTTTGTCAAAGCTGGACTGCGCCCTTCCCGGGGCATATTCATTCTCGGGCCAGAAGCGGGATGAATCAGGGGTTAGTACCTCGTCTATCAGGATAAGCTCATCTCCAACCTTGCCAAATTCGAACTTTGTATCGGCAATGATTATACCTTTTGTCAGGGCAAATGCACTTGCCTTTTTATAGAGGGCAAGGCTGATGTTTTTGATTTTATCCGCCAGTTTTTTACCCAGTTCTTTTTCAACATGGTCCTGGTTTATATTGATGTCATGTCCTGCGTCCTCTTTAGTGGAAGGGGTAAAAATTGGCTCAGGTAACCTGTCTGATTCTCTTAGTCCACCGGGCAGCTTTATTCCGCAGATGGATTGTGTTTGCCGATACTCTTTCCAGCCGGAACCGGAAAGGTAGCCCCTAACCACGCATTCAACAGGCAGGGGGTTCGCTTTCTTAACCAGCATTGAGCGGCCCTGCAGGGTTTCTTTATACTGCTGTAGTTCTGTCGGATAGTCATCCGTATTGGCGCTGATAAAATGATTGGGGATTATATCAGTGGTGAAGCCGAACCAGAATACCGACAGCGTGGTTAACACCGCTCCCTTTTGAGGAATCAGCGTTGGTAAAACAACGTCGAAGCAGGATATCCTGTCAGTGGCAATCATCAGGAACTTGTCCTGGAGATTGTATATCTCCCGTACCTTGCCTTTTTTGAAAAATTCAATATCTCCAAGATTTGAAGAATGTAATGCTACGTTTGCCATATTTATTTCCCCCTTACTCACTATGGTTCAGGAACAGCCTGAACTAATCAGGCACTTCTCTTTATAATGTCATTATCCTGCGAAACACCGTTTCTACAACAATGCGCTGGGTGGTATTAAGGCTCCATGTTTTGCTTTTGCCTCTTCCAGCCGTTGTTTTTGCTCATCCAGCACATTGAATAGTATGTCAGGTGTGTTTTCCACTTTGGTAGTGTATATCTCTTTGATTCTGTCTATCTTTTTCAGGTTCTCGTCCACTTTTATGGTGAATTGCTCCACGTATGCTTCAGGCGAATAATCCTCGTTCAGTACTTCTTTAAACAGTTTCTTCAGGTCCTCATATAACGGTATATATCCTGTAGGAGTTTTAATTGCTTCCACATCATTGTTGACACGAAGTTCCATCCATTTTACCCAGACCCGTTTAGCATTCATTCCAGTCATGTAATTACCATCTTTATCTTTCTGGAAATAGTTTACGCCGAATATGGGTGGAACAGAGTCAACTCCATCGATGAACTTAAGGTAATTGCTAATATAATTGCCTATTGGAATTGCCACAAAGTCCAGGTTGGACATGGGATTGAACTGGCGCACACCCTCTTGTCCCAGGGTGGCCGAGGTTGTTTCTGATTCCAGCGCTGCTCCTATTGTTATCACGCCATGGGTCCAGTCGAATGCCTGCTGTACCGGCGGACATATGCTGGAATCCCGTCCGCCGTAGATGACGCCTTGCAGTGCCACTCCATCCGGATTGTTCAACTTGCTGTCGGTGTTGCCCAGGCTGTCAAGTCGGAGGGTATATCGTGCGTTTCCATGTGAATGTGTCAGTTCCTTATCCTTTGCGTCTTTTTTACCTTTATACCACTGGCCGGAGTAGTTGAATCCCTTTTCGGGTATTTCCCTTCTATCGCCAAGCCAGTAAGCGCCGCCTTCTTCGGTCGTTAATATGTTTGAGAAGATTACCTCTCCGGGTTCGGTCAGGGCTTTCCAGATTACCGGGTCATCTTTCGTATTGACGTCCTTAATAATGCCGAATATGCCAGCTTCGACGTTGGCGGTATAGATTTTCCCGTTTCTTTTCCTGAGGTAAGCGATATCATCACCAACGATTGACTCTCCCGGCAGCATGGCGGTAGATGTTTTTCCGCAGGCACTGGGGAAAGCTCCGGTAAAGTATGATTTTCTGCCACCGGGGCCATGAATGCCCATAACGAGCATGTGCTCGGAAAGCCAGCCCTCCTGTGATGACTTATGGATGGCAAGCCTCAGGGCAAGTTTTTTCAGTCCAACCGTATTGCCGGCATATTGAGAGTTTGTGGTGTAGACGGTTTTATCTTCGAGGTCGATGTAGACACGCCTTTTATCCACATTTTTGCTGACCATGTTTTCCAGTTCACCGGCGCTGTGGACAAATTTGAAAAACTGTTCGCTGCTGTCGATTCTCCTGAATTGTTCATATCCCTGGCGATAGAGTATGTATTCGGAATGGGCAACGTAGCTTGAATCTGTTATCTGTGCGCAGGGAATGGAAAAAATGGAATTAGTTGGCCCAAGACAGAAAAACAGCACAAACATCTCTTTCCCTGCCATGATATCTTTTTGAAATTCGCGCAGTTCTGCCAGGCCTGTTTCCTTGTCTATCGAATTGAGAGACTCTCCAAGGGATGCACCCTTTGGAAGGAAGTACTTGGTTTGTGCTTTATCTCTCGCCTGGTCGTAAAATCCATCGTAATGTATGCTGTGGCCATTGAGGGCAAGCGCCTTTTCCTCTCCAATTTCCAGTGCCTTGTTTCTTATATACAGTCTATCTTCCTCCGAATCATTACAGATATAGACAGAGGCGGGATTACAGAGCTCGACGTATTTTGTAATGAAACTGACCAGCTTCTCATTATTCACATCCAGCAGTTTCTGGACATTCTTTTCACTACATTTTGTCCTGAGCAAGTCCAAACCCTTGTTATTCATTAAATATCCTCCTTTTTAATGTGACAGGGCCAGTATAACTACCAAACCAACACCTCAACTTGTTCTCTAAAGAGTATTGAAACGTATCGATGTTGGTTTATTTTAGAAATCCCAATTTCTACGGTAACCTTATGCCTTATTTACATAACAAGGTGATATTTTACCACAAACAGATATTTTGTAAAATATTCAACCGATGGTATTTCCATTGTCGTTCCTGCATTACGTGTCCACCAATTCCACGCCTCCCAGATTGCCGCGTCGCCTGCGGCTCCTCGCAATGACAGAAAAGAGCAGGAATCTACCCCGTATTGTCATCCTTGAGAGGTGAGCCAAAGCCCTGAGCATAGCGAATGGGTCAGCGACCGAAGGATCTCCTTGTATTGAGATTCTTCGCTATGCTCAGTATGACAGGAAAGGGAACGTCATTGCGAAGGGTCGAAGACCCCTGCGGCAATCTCCCCATTTCTCTATTCCCTTCACAGGACTCCCCCCACAATCATTTCGGTTGTTGTTATGTCCAGAGCATTCAGAAAACCATCTCCATTGGCATCAGCTCCTGGCGTGGCTGCTAATATACCTCCAACAATCATTTCAACCGTAGTAATATCCAGTGCATTCAGAAAACCATCTCCATTAGCATCACCTGATATGAATGTGGTGAACTCCCACATAGGCCCTTCCTTAGTGATACCGTAATTATCTCTAGCGACTATCTGCCAGTAGTATGTAGTGCCTTGACTCAACTGAGCCAGATCATAGTTTAAGGAAGTCTGGTTGGCTGCAAAGGGACCGATGGTTTCCACTAGAGAAAGTGTTGTGTTGGTACCAAAGTAAACCTTATAAGTAACGTTATCACTAGTATCAGGATCTCCGCCATTCCAGCTCAAATCTGCATCAATATCGACAGCGGTTGCATTATTTGCTGGTGAAGGAATGCCTGGCATATTTGGTTGGCTTGTATGGATTTCTTCTTCGAAATCGCCATCGCCATCTGAGTCTTTCTTGATGGTAACCGCTTCTTCGCCTGCGGCAAGGGCTTCCCAATCGATTGTGTAGTTATGAGCAGCATCAGGAGTAACAGGGACAGGGATATCTGTCGCAGATACAGTTTGACCTGTGCCATCGATATTCTTGTGTAGCGTTATACTGTAAGTTGCCTGTTCTGAGCTCTGGCGAAGCTCAGCTTTTCCTAGTACCCCCTCTCTTGAAAAGCGTAAACCAGCTTCATCAGATGAGAGTGTAATGATATGGATCTCTCCATCTTCGCTGAAAGAGCCTGAGACATCGCCAAAATAACCGGGCCCGAACTTAGTCAGTGAGTAGGGAGCGGTTACTGTTCCCTGGATGGTGGATATTAATTGTGCATCATCATCCATATAATAAATTTGTTGTGTTGAAGCATATCCTTCTCCGTTAGGCAGAGAACCAATTGGATCAATCCTTTTTAGTCCTGGAATTTCTTTGATGAATTCTTCATCAATAAAGCCTGTGGTTCTTCCTTCGACATCAGACAGAACCAGATTAGCGTCTCCTTCTAAGGAAAACAATGATCCACCAGCGTTGACAGGTGTGACGGTCTGAGAGCCATTATTGTAAAGTTTTTCTATATGAATAAGCATAATGACTTGATCGATTGCATTACTTGGTGGCCACATAGTCCATCCCATGTTATATAGCCATGTTCCAGCATCAACGTTTATAGAGCGGCTATTATCATCAGGATGATTGGGATCGTATACATATATATTATTCTCTGCATTATCAACCCGGTATGGTATCAATGCATGCCCGCTACATTTCCTTTCACCATCATCATAATAATAATATCCAATAGCTATCGCATACATTTTGTTATTAGCAATTTCTGCTTCTAAAAAAGGTATAAGCCCTGTCGTATCATTCGAGTAGTCAAGACGATTGTTTTGGGCTTCCTTGCAGTATTGAGATATTTGAAATTTCAAAATACGCTCGAGCACAGGATTGTCCGTTATTCCCCCGTTATCATCGC
Organism: uncultured Dehalococcoidales bacterium; assembly: GCA_964654015.1. Classification (GTDB taxonomy): domain Bacteria; phylum Chloroflexota; class Dehalococcoidia; order GIF9; family AB-539-J10; genus JAUUZT01. The sequence goes on from CAZZHQ010000131.1 coordinate 5,794, forward strand.
TGGCATCCCACTTTATTTTATTTGACAACCACTCTTGCACTTCTTTTGGATCACTCCCATCCTCATTCAGTCTATATATAGGTATTTCCTCTTGTGGGTCTAGCCCAAATGGCTCGTGGTCTGGATAGGAATATTCCATGAGAGATGATACAGCCATGCCATAACAATTGCCGCCATAGAATGAGTCATCTTTTGGTCCCAGTCCAAAGCTATCCATCAGTTCTCTTTTTGTTTTAGTATCCTGAATGGTGCTCTGGTCGAATACCGCGTCAAAGATTTGGTTTTTACTATTTTCACTAAGCCCTTCGTTGTTCCAAAAGGTCAATGCATTATCCTTTCTAACTCCATGGTTGACAAACCTATACCCACATGGATTTGGGGTATAGATAGCCTTTATGTTGGCTGAATCAGAATCAGTCTGGCCAGCGCTATCTTTCACCTCCGCCCAAACTTCTTTAGGTCCACCGGTGAAAAAGGACCAGGCTTTTATTTGAATCGAGGCATCCCAATCGTCTAAAGAAGTATCCCAATGGTACCACTCTGTCCATTCGCCGGTAGCGATGCCATCTTGGGCATCATCGCTTGAAAAACGTACCTCGGTAATTCCTTTATCATCTGTAGAACTCCCAACATAGATGTCAAAGAATTCTGCTACATCCACTCTATCTATCTGAGAAGTAGTACCTTGCTCCCTAAGCTCAATGAGACAAGTAGGCGGGTTATCAGCAGAGGGATTTGTAGTGAAGTTCCACGAATAATCATCAGTTGGAGAGCCTTCTGATGTTCCATCCTCGTCTCCATCGAGGCTATTACCTGCAGCATCGGTGATAGCCGTGCTCAGGGTGGCAGTATATGTAGTGCTGTAGCTCAGGTTACCGCTTGGAGTAAAGGTAGCGGTATAGGTGGCACTATTATAGGTGACGCTGCCTGACACACTATCC
>CAZZHQ010000132.1:0-6602 GCA_964654015.1 uncultured Dehalococcoidales bacterium
TATTCCTGTTATGCGATCTGCCCAGTATCTGCTTAGCCAGCGATCCCATAGTTCCTTTTTTTCGTTCTCTCTGACAGAAGCCAAATCTGTTTCAACAGCCGAAGCGAAAAACACGTGGTCTTTGGTTTCACCGGACTTTAGGAAATTCGTTAGCCAACCGGTTCTTAAGGGGTCTTCAGCAATAAAGATTGCAATGCTTGCCAAATGGCCGCAAAAACGCTCACGTAGTTCATCAGGCAACCTGTTCAGAAATTTGCAGAAAGTCTGGATGTACAGCGGCATGACCAACGGAGCTGTTACATTGTTTAATTCACCCCATGTGAGATAACCATGCCACGCTTGCTCAGCGCGTTTTTCGTCAATCTCCCAATTAAGTAACGGGATTATGTTATTTTCTGTCCACTTAGCATCTAAGGAATATAAAAAATGCATTTGACTTGCCAGCAAGACACGTCCCATGCTGGCTGCTATGGATTCACCGGATATTACCTCTGAAAACCTCGCCTTATAAGTGTCAGGAATCCCCACCCAGGTTTCCAACGACTTTGCTCGTATTCTTGAGAGGATATGAAGCCAAATTTCCACAATTTCACCACCGGGATGATTTATTGCGACAATTAGCCAGTCATCGTCTCTTTGTTCATTGACGTCTATAGTATTACCAACGGCTTCTCGCCATAGTACGTCTATTAGAGTCTCAACATTTGGAACACAGGAAAAGGGTATATTTGACTCAGTGGTCGTCAGCCCATGTTTGATCAGATCAATGACAGGCTCAGTTAGCTGCATCAGCTCAGGATGCGCATTAAGAATGTCCAGTAATTCGCCCCATTGCTGATCCGATAGAAGAGAGCTCTTCCATCCTTGTAACAGACTTTTCCAGGTATCTAATGCTATTTCCATCTCTGCAGTTTTCAGTAGAACCAAAACCAATTTGATGCTCCAATCGTATGAGCGTATTGTTGCCTTGATAAGGGTATCAAGAAGACCTTCTCGACTTGGCCCCAAGAATTCATCTTCCTGATAACACAATAGAAAATCAATAGCATCTTCGGGATTATTGCTCAATAATTCATCCACTGTCAGCGGGCTATCTGGTCTGTGGAAGCCAACGATAGACCAGGAATTCAAATCAGGGTAATCGCGTGGTCTGAAATCGGGGTAGTCTTTTTGTATTTTTTCTAGAGGTTCTTTGATTACTCTACAACTTGGATCGGCCTGGTGTAACCACGTAAGCAAGTTGTAAACGGAGTACCATTTTCGTTGCTCGACATCATCTGCAAACTGTTCTACTTGCGGCCCAACCATAGCTTCGGTGAGCAGCTTTGAACGGACTGCGTCAGAAGCGTCCGGATACGCTATCTTCAGCAAACGGAATGCTTCATGTTTTGTGCTGGCTCTATACAGCCAGTTCCTGCTCAATAACCAGCTGATCTTCTCATCTGGACTTTGTGATGTCGTTTCGATCATTCCATGAATTGCCAGACGTTGTAGTAATGATAGATTGCACGCACTCCATCTCTGGATAACCTGATAAGCTTCAGAAAATCGATTAACTGATAGGAATTCTATGATATCTCTAGCAGCATCAATAAGCACATAATCTTTGACGCGATATTTATCTTGCTCATGCTTCTCAATTGCGTGCCGAGAGGCACTGATTGGATCAAAAGCCTCACCTATTTGGTTAGTGCTTTGTAATAGTAGGTATGCCTTTCTAAGGTTACATTCTATTATGGGAAGGAGCCCGTCAATCATCTGGGCAATATTAGGTCTGAAAAATATATTCCATGATTCATCTAGCCAGTAACTCTCTCCTTGAAGTGATACTTCTATAAAAACTGGGGGTTGGTCATGTGATGTCAATGAGAAACGATGACTAAGAATTAGTCTTGGTGAAGTGATATGTTCAAATAACAATATTGCGATTTCTTTGTCATCTGGGAATTTGCATCCCTTTAATAACATACTTAAAGCGTAAGCATCTGCTTTTTGATGAGTCGTAGACAGTAAAATAGATACCCATTTTGCATATGTTAGACGGCTAGGGCGTTTACCGTAAGCCAAATGATGGGCTATGCTTTGCCAAAGTAAAGGGCTGATGATATTTCCTCTGCGTTTTACGAGAGCAAGTGCTTCATCGGAACATTCGTCAGATACGAAGCAACTTGCAAACCAATGTGCAAACTCTTGACTGATATCATCGCTGTGGTCTGTAACTGCGAATAGTGCACGGAATGTAGGTGAGTTTTCCTCAGCCCATTTTAGCCAATCAGTTGTTTTGGCATTACCTGTAAAAAACCTGACGCATTCCAACTTATGCAGCTCATTTTTAAGGTAGTCTTGCTCAACTAGATCGATGGGAGGTGGTATGCTGACCATATCTTTTATCTTGCGCTCATGTTCTAATACAGTGCTTCTAGCATATCTGCCCCAGTCTTCCATTGACCTGCGAATCGGGGAATGTGGGTAGCGTCCTTTTGCCTTGGCATATGACACAGGTTCAATACCAAGGTATTTCCAATTTTCATCTTTGCCTTCCGTTGTCACGGCAAATCTTGTTTTCAATCCTGGCTGGAGCGCTCTTGAAAGGTATTTCATCACAGTATCATCATGACTATATCCTACAAACAATACCTTGTACGCTGTGAACAATCCCTGTAGGAAGTGTCTTGCCCACCCATCGGTCAGATAGGCTCTGCCGAAATCACTGTCTGTTAATACCAGACTATCAGCTGGACGCTCTATAGAACCATGCAGGTATACTATGCCGTTAAATTGATGGCCTAATGGAAGCGCAGGAGCATAGAATTCATCGATATGTGCTTTGAATCGATCGTTTGCTGCTGAAGAAAAGTGCCTGTCGAAATTAGTAGTCACGATGCGCACTCTGCCTGGAGTCGGAAAAAGTGAGATGAGAGTGCGATGCAACCGATTTGGTATCGATCGAGGGTTATTGATTATATCTTTGACTCTACCATGCACATCAACCCCTTGGGAGGATAATCTTCCCAAATACACATCGGCTGGCTCACCCTTGGATTTTGCAAGCGATCCACCGGCTACCTGTTTGACTAATTCTTCGAAGCTGGGTAGGCTGGACGGACGGTCGATTGATACGCCCGCACCGGCGAAAACAACGAGTTTCTCCTCTTTTTCAGCATCTATCAGCAGTTCAGGGAACACAATATACCCTATCTTCATCCTACATTTTCTCCATGGATACTCTAGACTTATATCGTCAAAGTTGTCAATATACGAAAATACAAGATTTCAGGCTTAGCTAATGCTATATGGATGAGTAAATTGAAAGATAGAAGCAGGAGTAGTGGTGGCCTGAATCATAGCATCAATTATAGAAAAAGATGATTGGACGAGAGACGGAAAAGGATTGACTAGCGCGCACATTCAGCACTATATTACTGACGGTATCCACGAATAGAATCGCTGAGCCAACTATTTTCTTTTCGTCAATCCACGCAATAGAACGGCTGCGATAACTGCTATTACCATATAAGTGATAGCGGATTCTAATTTAATACTGCCATATACTGGAGGCGTATCTGTGATGTCGGTTCTTATCTCTCCAAGCTTCTCTTTATTTCTACAGATGGAAATCAGTGTTCGTGTCAAACTGATGCCTAAGGCGATAAGCATCATAACAGCGAGTACAGTGATAACCAATATGTAAATGGAATGTAAGGTTTCTTGTTTTGCGGCGGAGAATGCCCCAGCAGTTCTCATGGCATTGTTTGCCAATGCTAATACTGCTCCCATATATAGGGGATATCTTACAATTATCAATGTCCATTTTGCTGTTTTGGAATCCATAAATGATCTACAATACGATAAAACAAATAATACAGGTGCAGCCAACATCAAAGCTCCAGCTAAGATGGGAAGTGTAACTTTGGAAAGCGGATCTAGTTCAAGCGTTAATAAGAAAAATATAAATAGGGAACCAATAGTAATACATGATAGTGCAGTGGTGATTATTTCCCAGTTTTTATCAAAGTCCTGCTGTCGCTCTTCATAGCCACGATTCCCTATATTTTTACTCATGTGAATCTTACCTGACATGCATATCCCTCCTCAACAATGATACAAAGTTCAACTTCTGGAATTCCAGATTGTGCAATCAGATGGACAGTTATCACTTCACCGAGGCCAATACCTTTGGATAAGGGCACGATGGGTATGAGTTAGGCTCCACTGCATCTCTTGAAGGCTTGCGCTTTGAGTGTTTTCCGTTTTTATACTCAATGTGAGCAACCCTGTATAAAAAGCATCATTGTTAAACGATAGGGGAAACATCACACTCATGGCAAGGTCAGCAGCATTTTCACTCCGTGGACTGTGCATGGCAAAATGAGCTCCTATCTTATTGCGCCATAGTTCCACAGGTGGAATGACTTGTTGGAGATAACTCTTAGCTTTCTTTTGGTCGCCATCATAGGCCAACCAACCTACCATTTTTACATAGTTGCATGCAGTTACAGAGTACCAATGGAAGGCACATGCCACCAGCTCTTGATTGATTCCTTTTAACGGTGGAGCATTACCAAATATGAAAACACGTTTGTTCTTTGGTATTACATCAGATATTTTAGTCTCTATTTTTGATATCTGTTTATAAAGGAAGGAAAGCCCACTAGCAAGGTATTCTAATGAGTGAAATTCATTGAAGTGTTGCTTTGCCTTCTCTTCTGATAGCTCAAGTTTATCGATATAGTCAATAATCATTTTGTTGTGCTAAAACCTCATTGAGTCGTCAATCACTATTTTCGCTGCTCCAGACGTTATGTGCAACGGCTTTGAACTTACTAATGCTCAAAGCGCCTCTTTCATTTCTGGCTTTTGAACCGGGATTTTTTAGTTCACGCTGTATATCAGCCCGAGACGCTTCATATATGGCGATGGGTTCGAAGTCGGCGTCGATTAGAATAAGCATGACAGTATCCCATTCGTGGTCAAGCTTAATTCTACCCAACCGTCCGCCAGAGTGCGTACCTGGAAGCACACAGCGGGTTTTTATTTGGATTCGGTGTCCGTCAGGTGCAATAGCGTCGTATCCTGGCTGCCTTGCCTCAGTGAGTCTGAGATCAAGCAAGTCTGCGGCAGTGAGTTCCCCGACCTCCCCTGTGATTCCGAGGGGTTTGCCTGTGATCTCCCTATACTGCTTCGCCACCTTCTTTGCCTGTTGGATCACACGTTTTAAGGCGATAAGGTCTATCGATTCTGACATGATTACTGATAATCTTTTCGTTGCATTATAGCTGGTGGATTCATTCTAGATCATTATCATGTTTTTGTGAATCTACCTATTAATTAGCTCTCAGTCTGCGCCGTATGATATATTGTCCTTATAAGATGTCACGTTTATTTAAGTTCTTATTAACGATTATCATTGTCACGATTTGCTTCTTTCTTTTTAATCCATATATCGGTAGTATTTTCCTGCCTCAAGATATATTCACAGCCTTTTGCGCTGTTGTAGCTACTTCATCCGGGGTTCTCTTAGGTTTTGGATTGGCTGCAATCACCTTGGTTGCCCAGTATCCAGTAACCTCATTAATTGAGATAAAAAGCAACTTGTCGCATGAAAAGGAAGGGTTGAAGGCTTGGTCGGAGAATAATAATTGGAAAGACTTACTACACTACCAAGAATTATCTGAAAATATCCATAAGTTATATATGATATGCGATTCAGCCTTGAATGAAACGCCTGTAGAAACAAAATCTGTGGATTGGTTCAATGCAATTTCCGATATTAGAAAGTTTATGAAAGTCATAGTAACGGAAAACATTAAACAATTCGGCTTAATCAAGAAAGTGGGTGAAGAATCAGCAATGCGGCAACTAGCTGAAGGAGAGGATTCGTCACCAAGCTTAGACGATATAGATATTGTTGAAGGCCACTTAGTGAAGATATCTGGAGAATTATTTCGTATAGTTCACCGCTCGATGCTAGACCGTTTACAGGAGGTTCTTTTCGAATGGTGCAAAATCGCAATGGGCGTCATGATTGTGTCAATCATATTAATACCCATATCTGGCATGAAATTTAAAGACATTGAGTTTTTCACCAGCTCGTGCAGGATCTACTCTTCGGTTCTCATAGCAGTAGCATTTGTTATGCTTGCGCCGATGATACTTAAAATCATCTCTTTATACTATGAATCCATAAAGTTCGATCGAAAAATATCAATTACATATGACCATATGGAATCCATATAGACATTGATAGTAGCCTTCAGTCTCGCAGTCTGATGTTACGATAAATGAACAAGGTTGTGACGCTATCCTGCCGCTGGGAAACCGGTGCGCTTTCTAATCATTGAATCCGTCATTAATTGAATCCGGTTATAGTATGGTCTGGCTTCGTTATAATCCTTGCGCCAATCCACAAAACCTCTATACGATTATTGATAGGACGATGACCTGCATTTAGGCGTTGCTGCAAAATGCCCTGGTGTATAATTGTCCCATCGCCGCGAGGTTGAAAAGGAGGAGTCATGTTTGAGGTGTTTATGACCGCGGAGCAGAGGGGTCTTCTGAAAGAAGCACAGGACTTCGTCAAATGGGTGCCACGCCAGCTTATC
>CAZZHQ010000133.1:0-6597 GCA_964654015.1 uncultured Dehalococcoidales bacterium
GCGGTCTTTGAGCAAAGATACTATGCGGGTCTAGTGGCAGCATGAGAGGTTTCGTGTCCGTTATTGACATCCGACGTCAGCCAAACCTAACAAATTAACCTTCACGCACGAAGTACACTTGGTATAAGTCTAAAGATTGCTGATTGGGCCAACACTGGTGATGTTGATTGTGTGAGAATCTGCCATCGCTTAAGCTGTTTCGAGGGTGGTTCGTTAACTAAGTATATAATATTCTTAGGTTATATTGAAATTGCATGTAAACAGTATTTCAGTGTATCTGGATATGCTTTGCTTGCTGCTGATTGGGTAGGTAAGTGCCACAAGCCTACTTCTCTTGACAAAAGGCCACAGCAGGATTAGAGTTTCCAATACCATGAGTAGATTCTTCGTTCCAGCTAACAAACCAGAAGACTGGAAACCTCTACTTGCCGAACCAAACAAGCACTGGAGAACCGGCTACTCAGCCAAGACCCTCGCTCACTGCTGGCAAGAAGCTGACGACTTCCCAGTAGAAGTTAGGAAGGTATTTCAAGACTCCAGCATTACAGTATTCAATGATATCGAGATGCTACTGGCTTTTCCTGTATTATGGAACCGCTCGACAATATTCAGTAGTCACTCGCTGAGGTGCCACAGTATAGACTCTTCGCGTCCTTAGCATTGGCCACTTCTCGGCGAACTGCGGAATCGGTCAGGTCTAATACTCGCAACTTGTCTCCAACCCTGGTAATAGCCTCGACGCGACGATAGACTTCAGGGTGAGTCTCAGCGTAGTGGGCTAGCCCCTGAAGTTTTGGTAGTGCATCGCTGAACTGGATTCCGTGGGGGTCTACGATGTCCGCTACGATGATACCATCCGATTGCATTGAAAAGAAAATGAAATCAGGCCTGACAATCTTGACTTGGTTATTATCTGTATAGGCAACGCCCAGCGAATCCTGACTGGAACGTGATGGGTTTCGATACCATGCCATGAAGCCTTGGCGTTGCATTTCGGCTCTTAGAACTATTTCCTCCCACGTATTCATCTCGGTAGGAAACATCCCATCCTCGTCGCAAAGCATATGGTATCGGAAGGTAGGCAAGGGCGTTTCGTTGCCATCCACCTCAAGCACGGTACTGGGCACTATCAAAGACTTTGGTTTAGCAAGATCAATATCTGCTGGCTCCGTGCTCATACTCTTGATTGAGCGGTATACTTCTTGCCTCTCATCCGACAATCCTTTGATTGATATGCGATACTTGTCTAACCATGCCTTGGCCATCTTGTCTGCCTCGGCATCGAGAAAGTCCTTTACTTCTGGCACAAGTCCAAGTGCCGCGATGTCCGCATGAGCTTCCATGAGGGCGTCTTCAAGTGAGTCTGCATGGGTGTTCTGGGCTGCCAGATAATCTGCGTATGTGCGTGATATATCCGCACTCAGGTTGCGTGAGGCACGGCGATAGGCGTCCTCGATAACAGCATAGTCTGCGGCTTCCAAAAAGTCGTCGAAGGTCTTACTCATGGTCTTCATGTCGGCGGTGAGGCTCTTACCTTCAACCGTTAGAACGGCCTCGCGTGCGGAGTCGATATCACCTGCGTAACGAACTCTGGCTGCATCCAGAACCTTGTGCATCTCCAAGTGTGCTATCTTACCCGCATCGGCTAAAAGCCCATCCGAGGCAAGTTCATGGGCAAGTGCAGTCAATCTCTTTACTGGTTTTACTCCTCGTTGTGGTAAGGATTGGGAGGGCAATGAAAGAAACTTGTCCCATACTGTCTCAGGCACAGAAGGATTCGGCGTCATTTCCTTGGGATTGATGAGTACACGACGCCCTATCAACGGTGTATCTCCGTCATCGCCTCCCCTCATGAGTATGTCTGCGACCGCTTCAACGGATTTGGTGTCGAAAAAGGGCAGCAAGAAATCCACAGAGTTGAGCCGATCATTGCCTGGAATGCGCCGGGCGAGAGGAGTTCGTACCATACGTCCCATCAGCTGTGTGATGTGAGTACGATCTTTGGCGGGGCGGAAAGAAACCATAACTTCGGCTCTCGGACAATCCCACCCGGTACTGATAGCGTCTTTCGCAACTAGCACGCGCACCCAATTAGAGTCTTGTACATGCTCTGGCGAGATGTAAGGCACTGGATGACGACCGAAGGTTTGAGTTGTGTGCTCACCAAATACGTGCGCAATGGCATCACTCGTCAGTTCTGGCCACTGCTGAAAAATCGTGTCGATAGCGCGCCCGATCTCTCCATGATCAGGCTTGTTTGGAACCTGTAAAATCATGAGGGGCTTTACAACATTCGCATCATCTTGCTGCTTAGTATAATCAGCCCATGCAGCACTAGATTCCTTGATCTTATCGGTGGCACGTCGTACGAGTACTGTGTCAAACTGGCCCGCCTCATCAGGGGTATCGAGAATTATCGTGTCTTTCAATAGGCCTGATTCCTGTACTTTGGCAGAGTCCACTACGATGTTTGGGAGAGTACTTCGCCCTTCGGCTCCAGCCATCGCAGTGTTGAACCTCTCTACCGTGGCTGAAATACCCCAGACCACAGGGATTGCAGGCACAGAGCCTGAGCCGTTGATGAGTCGTTTGACTATGGTAGATTTATCGTCCTGTATCTCCTTTGATGGCTTCCCCATACCTCGGTGGGCCTCATCAAGCACGAGGTAGAGCGTCAGGGACGAGTCTTCAATGGAATTTTGTATCGTGTCCCAGATGGTGTGAGAGCGCATGTCTGGACGCATTTCGGGAGATAATACACCTTGGCTTGTATCCCCATTTTCGGTGTCGTGTCCCCGCACAAGAAGACTCTTTTTACTCAACTTCTGAGTATTGAGGAAGTACACCTTGCCTACCTCAAGCTTTTCGCGATTGAAGGTGTTTTGCACAACAACGAGATCAGTATAAGTAAGCCGGTCAGAAGCTTCCATGAGACGAAATCGCGTCTGCTCGTTTAGGGACGGGTCATCACTGAACCAGATCACCACCGCTCCAAGATCAGGCTCAAAATCAAAATTGTCGTCACCATAAAATAACGCCTCAAATACGGCGGCCGCCATAACCCGTCTTACCAGCACCAGTGGTTGCCGTCAGTGAGAATGCATGTTTGTCGCCATCCTCGTGCCAGCGTTTAGCCGCCTTGCGAAGATTGGAGAGAACATCTCGAACTGACTCGTTCTGATAATCTTTTAGTGTAAACTTCATCGATTATGCTCCATGGATAACTTTAAAGTTCGAGAGGTACGACTCGTAAAGTCGGATGGCCTTCACCGAGTCGGGTAAGCGGCGTACAATTGCCTGGAAACGGCGGTCATCGTCGGTCACGATATACGCGATGCGTAGACCTTCGAATTTCTCAACAGCCTTGATAAATTGCGCCGCTTGGTCGAGGTCGGTAAGCAGACCGTACGTATCGGCTACGTCCCAGCCCGAGTCTGGGAGTACGTCAATGCGACGACCCACGCTGCCAGCACACATCCATAGCAGCGGTGCGATACGTTTAAAAGACAAGTTATGACTGATAGCCACAGGCGTCTCATAGGTAAGAGTGAAGAACTCAGCATTCTCCTTAAAACCTTCTGACATGGGGAACTCGTCCGTGAACTTATAGTCACCGTCGATCGCTTTGCCGCTCGGGGTCTTGCCAGTGATCGCGGCTTTTATCCGAGGTTTTGTAATATGCTCACAGATACCCCACTGCTCCCAGTCAGCATCACCAGGGCGCAGTCCCTGTTTACGTAATGCCGATTGTTCGTCAGCGGCAACCTCATTGTTGGTAACCGAGATGCATTGGCGACGACCGTTATCCTGATGGTTTAAACGCATTGCGGCGTGCGCGGTAGTCCCTGATCCAGCGAAAAAGTCGAGCAACAATGCATCTGGCTTATTCATGATGAAGAAGCGAAGGGTGTCTTCGACCGCATACAAAGACTTGGGATAGGGGAAGTTGCGCCCAGGGATAATTTTTCTAAGAAGGGAGGATCCATGATCCGTTGCGCTATGTGCCTTGCTTGCCCACTGTGTTTTAGGTCTACCGCTAACAGCGTCGCTACTCGAATATGCCAACTCAAGACCACCGTATTTGTCTTTTCCTACTACCAAAAGCTCGCCCGTTGCTAACTTCTCGCGCTGCCCAGTCATAAGATAGTAAAACGTTACTTTTCCCGCCTTCTGATCAATAGAGCCAATCTTAATGTGCTGGGCGGCCAAGAGCGTACGGAATGCTGTTTGGTTCAACTGCCATCGCCCTTCACTCCCATCCTGCCTGATGGGCCAAATTGCGGTGAGCCCTTCAGGAGCAAGATAATCCTGAGGGTGTTGGCCAAGTGGTAATGGATCACCAGCGCCGACAATCTTGGCCATTTTGATATCTACCAGGATTGGGTAAAACTTCAGGTGGGATTCTTCACGGTGTGCTCCTTTGCCGCTGCGTAACAACGATGCCCATCGCATCGTTGGTGGTTTCACGGGTGGTGAGTCACAGACTTCAGCCGCGATCTCATCCATGCTTTCTGCTTCCGAATTTGCGATGCAGAGTCCTTGAATCATAGTATTTTGAACCACAGCGGTTCCGAAATACACAAAATATATGTATTCATCCACGCGATAGAACTCCTTACCACGTGCTGACCCCTTTGGGTTGATTGAGGTACTGATCATCTGAATGCGCTGTCCTGGAAAGGTTTGTTCCAGTAACAGCCCTAATCGGTGATATTCCTTTTCGTCAATCGTGACGATGAGGACGCTATCCTTAGGATTGAGGAGATCCTTGGCAATAAGGAGTCGCCGCTCGATAAACGCCAACCACTTGCTATGCCTGTATGCATCTTCCTTGTCTACGTAGTTGTTGTTGTACTTCCAGTCTTTTGCCCCTGAATTATAGGGTGGATCTATGTAGATCGCATCGAACTTACCGCGGTGCGTATAAGTCAGGGCTTTTAGTACGAGATAATTCTCGCCGTTGATGACCGTGTGGAAAGGCTTGTCGCCTCCACTTTCGACCTTACCGGTGCTGACAAGCCCTGGATAGATATAGTCACGGAACTCTGCCACGACGACCAAGTCATCAACGACAATCTCTTGGGTTTCAGGCTCGGTAGCTCCAAGTAGTTCCAGACGCGCGACTTGTGTGTCTTCGGCTTTTTCAATCTGCTTAACCACCCAAAGTCGCTGGTCGCCTTTATTCTTAGAGCCTCGCGCGGGCAAAATCCTCACTTTGTCGCCCTTGCGCACCGGTCGCTGTGGTAGCTCCACAGCCTCGGGCCAGTGCCGCTCAAAGTTTAGTCCGAAGGCGCGGCGAGAAGAGAGCACCTTGAATTCACGTTCCAAGTCGGCACTCAACCGGGGGTCTTTAGCCTTGGCTTGTGCGATCAGATCTGTGAGTCGAGACATGTACCTCCCATGGTTTGATTGGAAACCCGTTAAAAAGAAGTCCTTTTAACTACGCCGATTATACATCTCTTGTTGAATGTCAACAAGACCCTACCCTTTAGGAGTGCCTCAGAGATTCGACTATATACAGATTAAGGTAACAATCTAGCGGTTTGTTGCCTAAACCAGATGTCCCTGGCCTTTCTCGTGACACTACTTGAGGACTAACAATTAACTACGTCCGGCATTAGTTCCTGAACTTGACAACGACTCTAAATTAAAAGGTGTTGGTGTTGCAACTATTGAGGCCAGTTCACCATTGCCCAAACACAAAATAAGTATATTTTTGTATTACCTGGTACTTACTATTCTAATCCACTTGAAAAGCAAGCTGCATGCAATACAGTGCATTATGCGCTATTTTAAAACCTGATTTTACGCTTACTTTTGAACTTCCAAACCTCTATACAAGTTCAAACTCTTCTCGAGCTTCACCGACCTCGTATACCTCAACACCATATCCAAGCTCTCCCAACCACCCAACCTCATGATATGCTCAACGTCCAGCTTAGCCCGGTGCAAATTACTCGCAAACGTCCGCCTGACCGTGTGCGGATTACACGTTCCCATTGAGGTTTACTGAATAAAGTGGTGGCCTATCCGCTGTGAAATCATCTATGATGCTGCACCAATGGTATCAGAAACCTTATTGTCAATTGTGCACTTTCACAGGGAAAATGGGAAAGGGTTCTTTGTCGGCCTCATCTCTTAGCCTCCGCTCCTTTGAAGGAGAGGAGGGAGGCAAAAACCCATTGACCACTACGGAAAAATGCCTTATTTTTGATTCTGCAGCGTCTGTTTTGGTAAAGTGGGGGACCCCGGCGGGTTGTCAGGCGTGGACTAACAATCTCAGCTAGTCATTAGAACCTCGGGCAAGCGAGACTACATCTGCACCACGAACATTACAGCAGCAAGACCTTCAAAGTAAGCACTAAAGCTCATTATGATAAAATAGGGCATGACGATAGCCATTACCTTTGGCATTTCAGTTATCCCAGCGATGATATCGAAGGGTTACAAATAGAAAGGGGGCCATGAAAATCTAGGCATTCCAGACGCCAATTTCAAGCTCTGGTATGATTGACATGATTTCCCCCAAAGGGTTGATTTGCAGCTATGAGCCTGTCTCAGAAGTCGGTTAATGTGATAGAATCGGGCTAAAATCAG
>CAZZHQ010000134.1:0-6540 GCA_964654015.1 uncultured Dehalococcoidales bacterium
GGTTATCAACTGGTGGTAATGCCAATGCTCACCAGTGAAAGCCAGAAGCCAGAGGGGGAGACACAGACCGCCGAGCCAGAGACAGAAGCGGAAGCCGAGGTAGTAGCCGAGGACACCGAGCCAGAAGCCGAGAAAACCGAGGCGGTAGCCGAAGCGGAGACAATCGCCAAAACCGAGAAGCCGAAGCGGAAGCGAAGCAAGGCAAAAGAACCAGTCGCCGTAGCTTAATAGCCTGAAATTGAACGCTTGAACACACAAAACAGACGCACAGGGAGAGGTGTAACAGCCTCTTTTTGTGCGTTTTTTGTGCCCTGGGAAGGGGGTAGCTATGTCTCATTCGTGGCTTTACGACCGCCAAGACCAGCTTGACGGATACAAAGCCTTTGCCAGGATTGCCTATACCCTGAGACGCCACGTCTTGCCTGAAGATAGGGATGATATTGAGATGGACATCATCCTCAAGCTCAAGGTGGTATCGGATAAACGTAACGGGGAAATCACGCCCGCCTCACTCTGGTTTGTCGGTAGATGTATGATAGCCGACTACTGGAAGCGGAAGTACAGGGAGCGGAGAAGGTATGCCCGTATCTATACGGGGAAATACGGGGAGATGGTATCCGCCAACTGGGAGTATATCTCCCAAAGCTCTGATACCGATACCGAGATGGATACCAGAGCCGTTCTTATTAATCTGCCGGAAAGGTTGAGGCGGATAGGAGAACTGCTGGTCAACGGCGAGAGGCTAAATACGGCGGATAAGTGTTACCTGTCAAGGCAGAGAGCCAAACTTTTACAAGATTATAATTACCACGTCGGCGACGCCGAGGCGGAGCGGATAAAACGTCTCAGGGAGCAAGGTTTATCAAGGTGCAAGATAGCCAAAGCACTCGGTAGAAGCCGTACCACGGTAAGCAAGTATCTCAAGAAGATGGCTCTTCTATAAACCAGCACTAATAAAAGAGCAAAAAAGACCGGGTGAATCCCCGGTCTTTTTTGTGTCTAATATTCCCCCTGTCTATTGGACATCGCATGAGTATTATCGGTAAACTACATACATGGTTCCGCCAACCAACCGTAAACCAGCCCTTGTAGGTACATACAAGACTACTCTTGATGGCCAGTCTGTATCTTATGCCGTCAAACGAAGTTCTAGGGCAAAGCATGCCCGGCTTGAGGTGCGAGTAGAAACTGGGCTTATCGTAGTGATCCCAAGTTCCTATAACATAAACGATGTACGTGACCTGCTGAGGAAGAAGGGTCGGTGGATTCTGGACAAACTCGCAAAATATGCCAGAGGACATTCGATTACTAAGGGTAAAGAACTCAAGAGCGGGGATTTCATTCCGTATCTCGGTCGGCATTTGAAGGTGGTAATACGGCATGATTCCGGGACAGTCGACGGCGTGAAGCTGGATAAAAATCGGCTGTTAGTAGACCTCAATTCTCGTAACGGTCGATTGAATCTGGTACTGGAGTGGTGGTATCGGCAGCAGGCCGAAAAGCTCATTAAGAAAAGAGCCGACGAGCTATGCCCTCAACTGGGAGTCACCTACAGCCGGCTGACTATACGAGGAGCAAAGACTCGCTGGGGTAGCTGCTCCAAGAAAGGTAATCTCAACTTCAATTGGAAACTTATGATGGTGCCGGAACCTGTTATTGACTATGTTATCATCCACGAGCTTGCTCATTTGAAAGAGATGAACCATTCAAAGAATTTCTGGAAGATTGTAGCTGAGCACTGCCCGAAATGGCACAACCACAGAAATTGGCTTAAGGGTCACGAGGCCGAACTTGCTACTAAACCACTCAACTAACAGTAAGTTAGGAAGTAAGCCACTCGTCTTTTCTCGATATCAAACAACACAAGCATTTGTAAAAAGAGTAAAAAGGGTTTACCACCTTTTCTGTATATAGAGACAGTGACTCGGAGACGGGTAGGTCAGTCAGATCCTGATTTAATGCCTTATCTTAAATTCGGAGTGATTTCTGTAACCTTGCCAGATTCGTCAACTAACGCTAAACCAACACTCAATTTCTTAATGCGACTATTTTGAGCGGAACGAATCACTCTGTCTCTTAAACGAGGAGTGTCTGGTACAACTAGAACCAATTTTAGGGGTGACTTTCCTTCATCATCGGCCGTGATAATTAGCTGCCCAAGCGCGGTATAAAAAGCGGTGAGGTCAAGGCCAGACTTGACTCCACTAGGCGTAGCTTCTCCTTTACATTCAACAAAAAGGACTTTCCCATCTGGAAAGTGAGCTTCAATATCAATACCCGGCTTACTTAATACGGTAATATCGACCGCTTCCCTTGAAAACCGACCTGTCCAATCGACCTTCGAACCCGTTAACGATTGGCGTCGATATGCCTTTAATTCAAGTGTCTGCGCGATTATTTTGTGTTCAGGTTCAGCGCCATCGACTGAAACTCGAATGTTGTTCGCTCCATTAGCCACTAGCCACAAAACGTAGGAAACTTTTACAAAAGGTTCAGTAACTCTCATTACTTCACTTCATAAACCTTCAATACTTCATCCCCGTAATGGTTGATAACCTTGATGGCAATCTTGCCGGTCTTTGGCGGGTCAAAGGAACGGCTGACAGTAGAGTAGAG
Source organism: uncultured Dehalococcoidales bacterium (assembly GCA_964654015.1). Taxonomy (GTDB): domain Bacteria; phylum Chloroflexota; class Dehalococcoidia; order GIF9; family AB-539-J10; genus JAUUZT01. The sequence goes on from CAZZHQ010000134.1 coordinate 2,617, forward strand.
TAATGACCACGCAGCCTCATCAATCTCAGCCTTCAAGGCTCTCCTGAGCTTTTCATATGGTTCCTCGGCGCCGGTAAAGTAAGCATGGCGGACGAAAAAGCTTTCCTCGTTATAGTCAGTGTCAATAAACCAGCAGGCAATATCATCAGTGGAGCTATTCCTTATCTGGCCGGTGGTCGGGTCATAAACGTCCACACCTTTGATTTCAATGACTATCTTGCCGTCTTTCTGTTTCCTGATGTCCACATCCGGCTCGCCGAAGACCATGAACAGGTTGCCCCCACCGGTTGTCTTTAATAGCGCATCTCCCATCGCCAGGTCAGGGTTCATACGGGTAATCAGGATGTTGAGCTTACCGTAGCGTTTAGCTTCTTCCGAAACATGGGGGTCAAAGGCGAAACCACAGATTACCAGCAAATCAAAGCCTACCCCCTTGACTGCTTCCTTGGCAGCGTCTTTCACCAGGTCGGGGCCCACGGTGCCGTGCTCAGGGCCGATGCAGACCACTACCCGCCGGGTAGTGCCGTCCTTCTCCGTGTACTCACCTTCAGCATGCAGCCACTCCCCGGCATAAGGGTCAAGACGGTCAAATCTAAGTCGTTCGTTCTTGACCGTGTTCTGCACGCCAGCCTTCTTGATGTTATCCAGTATCATGGTCTCAAACTGACCAGTACCGGCTTCTTTTTGAGCTTCAACCTCAGTAGCTGGCCTTTCATCCTCTACGGCGATGATGCGATGAGGCGACAGGCTTTCCACAGTGAATGGACCAGTAACACGGATACGTTTGTTATCTTCTAAGGGCTGGTCGTAGAGCGTTTCCGTCTCTGCGTAGCGGGCGATGGCGGTGTTAATCTCCTGCCTTGTCATGCCTTCTTTAATATCCGGGTTGTTGGCGATGGACTTAAGAGTGACGTGCGGTATCTTTTTATAGACAAAGCCTTTCTTAATATCTCCCTCGGTTTTATACTCCGGCGGCATCCTACCGGTAAGTTCTGATTCCTTTTTGATGCCTTCAGTGGAATCTGCCAGCAGGTAGTAGGGGAAGCGAGTCGCCATAAGCCGGGTGCGAGCCAGCGCCAGCGCCACGCGACTGGTGTCAATGGTTATCCATCGCCTTCCCCACTGCTCTGCCACGTAAGCAGTGGTGCCACTGCCGCAAGTGGGGTCGAGCACCAGATCACCAGGATCGGTGGTCATCAGTAGACAGCGTTCAACCACTCTAGTCGCAGTCTGGACAACAAAGGAGCGCTCGGCTGGCCCCACAGTGTCCCCCCATAGGTTTATTAGTTTGGTGTAAGGGAAATCATTAGAGAAATATACATAATTCAATGTCTTTCCAGATGGTTGCAGTCTATGTGCATACTTCAATCTGTTCATCTTATCTATTGTTGTTATCCAGCAACCTTTGGCGGGAGGGCTGTATGTTTTGCCATCTAATTCAAAATCATAAACTGCATTAGGGGTAAAAGTTGGCGGGCTCATTGAAACTAGTCGAAAAGGCTTTGCATTATCAGGCAATAGTCTATGATTCTGAATTTCGTCTGATGTTAGGAGTCTGTGTATGCCGTCAGGCAGTTCAACGAATCTCCATAGCGAATCACCCTCGACATTAAGTCCCAAATGCAATTGATGATATTTCAATTGTTTAATCTCTTTACCATACCACAACAAATAGTCAGACATGCCTTCTAGGGTTGCTGCTCCTAAAGGCATAGTCTTTTTACGAAATGTAATAAGACTAACGAAATTCTCGCTCCCGAAAACCTCATCCATCAGACACCGTACCAGGTGCACATTCTCATCGCCAATCTGCACAAAGACGCTGCCGGTCTCGGTCAGTAGGTCACGCGCTACCACCAGTCTGTCCCGTAAATAGGCAAGGTAGGAGTGAATACCCAGCTTCCAGGTATCCCGGAAGGCTTTTATTTGCTCAGGTTGGCGGGTCGCGTCCCCGGCGCTGCCGTCCTTTACATCCCGTTTGCGGGTGCTCACCTGCCAGTTAGAGCCAAACCTGATGCCGTAGGGCGGGTCAATATAGATCATCTGTACCTTGCCCTTGAGCCCTTCCTTCTCCGCCAGGGAAGTCATAACCAGCAGGGAATCACCCAGAACCATGCGATTGGACCAGTTCTGCTCGTGCTGGTAAAACTCCACCATCTCCTCAAACTTGATGCCGTTAAAATCGGCAAAGAGGTCAAGCTGAGCGGGCTTGCCTGCGTTAGCCTGGGCGCGGAGGTCTTCTATAATGTGCTTGGGGTGAATCTTCTCTTGGATATAGACAGGCACCGACGGCACTGCCAAGTCTGCGGCATCTTGCTCGTCCTTACCTTTCCAGACAAGCTGCGGGTCAAGGGAGGGGTCACGCGGATACAGGATAGTCTTTGGTGATTCTTCGTCCTTTACCACAAAGCCACGAAGCTCACTGGTGGGAATGTTAGTGCGCCGGTCTTTATACTTGAGTGCCTCGATATTAACAGGAGGTTTACTTTTCTCTGTTCGTGACATGTTATCCTCCAATCAAGTTGTTGCAGCTACGAGATCTGGGCGCGCGATTCTGGGTAACTCGTCCCACGTCCTGCCGTCCAGCAGGCGGCCGGCTTTTTTCTTTTTGGTTCCACCCCACTGCTTAAAGAAGAATGGTACCATTGCCTGCTGACATTGATCTCGGATGTCAGCTACCCACGCTTTATCTATAGGCCGTGCCATAGGACCGGATTCCCCACCGACTATTACCCAGTCAATGCCCAAGAGATCAAGGCTTGGTATCGGTCCTAGCAGAGGCTCCAATGATAGAAACTTGACCGACGCTCCCGTTGAGCGAAGATGTTGAATGCGAAACGTGTAGTCGGCGTTTTCAACACTCACACCCATCCATACGTTTTTAGGCCACTCCAACTTCGAATTTAATTCCGAGAGACGTTCAGACCGCTTGGTAAGAATTTGGAAATCATGCCATGATGCTCGTCTCATCACGTTAAACACCTCAAGTATGAACGACAAGGGGATGTCCTCATGGAAAAGGTCGCTCATGGAGTTGACGAAAATAGTTTGTGGCTTCTTCCATCCCAAAGGCAGGTCGAGTGCCTGACAGTGCAAAGTTAGCTTAAATCCGTCTATATAGTTGGGTTGTTTCATCGCCTGCAAGCGCAGTGCCAGTCGCTCGGCGTAACAGTGTTTACACCCTGGGCTGACCTTTGTACAGCCTGTAACTGGATTCCATGTAGATTTAGTCCATTCGATAGAGGAATTGACAGCCATTACGCACTCCCCCTTACACGATAGGTATTGAATATATCTTCGACGATACGGGAGCCGGTCTTATTGGGCGAAGCAAAGAAAAGGTGGTATACAGTTGCTCCTCTCGCGTTTCGCATCGGTACAGGCTTTGGAACATACTTGAATCCAGCTACCTCTTCCAGTCGTTTGCGAAATCCTTCCGCAATTGATTCGTTCCGGGTCTTTTCGTCGACTGTGTCGCCCCAAAGAGTCGTCCTTTCTACATATGCTGCTTCTCGCCACGAGTGGTTACCCCAGGCTTTATCCAAGCGCACTGTCTGTGAGGGAGCCACACTATCTGGATTGCGCCATAAGACGTTCATGTTGGCGTCCATAATCATGAAGTTGTAAAAAACCTCGATTGAGCCCATCTGGCCGGCGGTCTGCAAAACGTTCCAATCGACATTCAGTGCGTAAGGATCAAGAAGGCACAACGCCCTGTTAAAATCTTCGTACTTGCACCGGGGAAAGACCGTATCAAGGAGAACCTTGTTGGCATCACCCTCGTAAACGAAAACATCCTGGCGTGAGCCAATCTGTCGGCGAAGTTCAGCAACTTTACCGCCATGCAGGTCAACCAAGTGGATTTCGCTGAAAGCAACTGTCTTAAAAGTCAAGAGCAGGGATCAGGAAGTTGAGGGATAAGGG
>CAZZHQ010000135.1:0-6450 GCA_964654015.1 uncultured Dehalococcoidales bacterium
AGATCTATACGCAGAGATTTTATCATGACTGGATTCCGACTTTCGTCGGAATGGTAGAGTGTGTGAGGTTTTTTGCCAGTCTATCGAAAAGATAACCAGGTATTGATATATTAAATTTGTGTTAAGTGAGGAAGGTTGGAGGTACCAAAAAGAATATAGTAATGACAGGAGAGAGGAGTAGTCACAGGGAAGACAAAATGTTAATGATTATAGAATATTTGATGGTTTGCCCGTTGTTTTACTGAGTTCAAACAGCTCTTTTCGCCCCCAGGGAATGAGCCCCCTTGATTTGGCAAAGGAAAGCGCATCCGCCGAAAAGTCATTTGGGCAAACAACCACCCCGCGGCTTCCTCTTTGTTGTTCAAGTAACACTCCTTGTAGTTCTCTAAATACTTTTACTCCCACAGGAGTGCCATAGTTTTTACATTGAATGTATAGCGTTGTTTCCCCTCCGACGATGTCTTGCTTTGTGGCAATAAGGTCGATTCCACCATCACGAGTGGGAGGCGTTGTTTCAACAAGCCATCCTTTCTTCTGAAGCAGGTTTTGTACATAATGTTCAAATTCTATACCATTACCATTCATTTCGGAAAAAGCAGGGAGAGTATCTGTTTTTCGTGCTGGTTGTTCTGTCCTGGCTGGTGGAGTTAAGCCAAAGAGTCCGAATAGCTCTTTACCACTAAGCTGTTCCTTCAGGTCAATAGAAACATCATCAACGACATCTTCAAAAAGACGTTGTTTTTCCTGTAATATCTGATTAATCCGCTCCTCAATGGTGTTTTCACAAATATATTTATACACATGTACTTTGAATGTTTGTCCCATACGGTGAGTTCGGTCTGTTGCCTGGTGCTCCACGGCAGGGTTCCACCATCTATCAAAATGAAAAACATAGGATGCTTCTTGGAGATTAAGTCCTTGTCCTCCTGCCTTTAAGGAGAGAATTAAAGCCTTGTGTTCAGGAGTGTCTTTGAATTTAGCTATTGTGGCAGCTCTGACATTAGATGTTAACCCTCCTGTATATACCAAAGGCTTAAAGTCGCTTAGCTTATCAGCTATTGCCCGCACGCCGAACCTGTTATCCGTGAATTGCGAAAATATCAATGCACGATGATCTTCACTTACTAGCGTTTCTAATCGCTCTTTCATGTCTTCAATCTTGGCTGATTGGGATGTACTGGGGCAGAAATTGCAAATCTGTTTTAATCTGAGTATCAACTCTAATACATTCTGGATGCGTACAGTTTCACCCAGCTCTTTCAGTTGAAGGACCCCTTCATCTTCAGCCTTTCTGTAACTAGACATCTGTTGCCTAGAGAGAGGCAATAGTATCTGCTTGGTTATCTTGGGTGGCAGCTCTGGTAATACGTCTGGTTTCTTTCTTCGTAGCTGGATTCTTCTATGTTCAGCAAGCATCTGACTGTCAGGATAAAATCGTTTGGGAGGCTGGCCATTTTCCAGTGGCGTCAGAAATTCCATAATAGAGGCCAAATCATCGATTTTATTCTCCAGAGGTGTTCCTGTGAGAACCCATGCCTTTTTACGAGGAATCTGCTTGCATTTTCTGCTTAGTTCTGTATCCCTGTTTTTTATTCGTTGGGCTTCATCCAAAACTACAACATCCCACGTTTTTTTTCGGGGTGGAGATTCTGGATTTTCCGTTAAATCTGAACGCAGTACGTCATAGGTGGTTAAATATATATGTACTGTTGCCTTCCATTGCCATGCACGTTCCTGAGATGGTCCATGAACCGTAGAGACGCGTAGCTCAGGAGCCCACATCCGTATTTCATTTCTCCATTGTACCAGGAGACTAAGAGGGACTATTATCAAAGCTTGCTCCATACGATGCTGAATAGCGAGGATTCGGAGAGCCGCTACAACCTGAATAGTTTTACCCAGTCCCATATCATCTGCAAGAAGTAATGCTTTGTGAGATATGAGAGCTTTGACGCCATCCACCTGGAAAGGGAATAGATTCCCGTTCCATTCTAGTGGTCCTTCAGGTGATACCAGTACATCGGTTGGAGGCTGAAGCAGGTAAGCCAATCTTTTTGCTAGTGACAGAGGTTTTTCGGGTGAATCAGCCATTTTATGTGAATGAAGTTTTGGTTCTAGTGTACTGGAATTTAACGTATTGTCTTTCAAAGGAGAAGACACTTCCTCATCAGCAAGAACACCGATTAGTCCTACACTACCACCGTCTTCTCCGCCGAGAATCATTTGAGCAGCAATGTATTGTGGAGTATACAGATTAGTACCGGCTAACAGCCGTTCTGCGAATAACAGAGACATGTCGCATACGATTTGTTCAGGAGAGTATGTACGCTCTTTAGGAATTGACATCAGCCCTGGATATGATGGCTTTAACGATAACGACCGCCGAAATATACCTAACCAGCGTGCAGTTGGTTCAGAAAAATTATCTTTGTTAATCCAGTGAATACTCTGATGGGGTTTGCCACTGGTATCAGTCGCCTGCATTCAATTGTCCCCAAGAGGAGTGTCATATACTTCCTGTAAACCTGCTAGAGCTCTTTCGAATGGCTCAAATAGCATACCAGCAGAGATAAGCCGTAATAGAAGCTGATGCTCTAACGATTCATCCCCTGGTTGTTCCGGAAACCAGAATATATTTATTGGATCGGGGTCTTCCAGAGTTACTTCGATTTCTTGGCTAGAGTGCGAAATACTCTGCAATGAGGTGCCTATGCGACATACCAGTATTTCCAGATGTATTTCGTTACAGAAAAGTTCATGCCCTATCTCTTCAGCCATGCAAATAAGAAATCGAGGTGTTTTCTGGCATGTATCCAAAAGTGAGGTGACTAATTTTCTTGTAGCATGTTTTTGAATATCATCTTGACGCCAGAGGAAAGATGCCGGAGTCTCAATTTTATTATAGCTAAACTCGACAGGTTCACCTCTTGCATTAACTAAAAAAAGTGCACCACGAAAAGTCTTCCCTTCACCTGGAGCGTCAATTTTAAGGTAGCCCGCTACTCCCAGTTCCTCTATTTCATCTGCGTCTCTGAAAGAAATTGGCATTGTTATTTATCCTTATTTGTTATGTATTGGCATCATTCTCTTGTGAATCTTCATCGGAATCCTCTTCAAATTCAGGACGCTCAGAAAGATCTTGTTGTAATAAATCAACTGTAATATTGGGGTCGTATTCAGGGTATAGCCGTCGTAGATCCAATTCGTTCACCCATCTTTTAATATGTTCCCGGATTCTCCATACATGATTCGTCTGGAATACATTTGGAGGGTTCCAGTCATAGGCATTCGCATGAATTTGAGCAACTTTAGCATATAGTTGCTCCATATTTGGAACATTGTCTAAAATCATCTGTTTTTTACTGATGTCATATATGGCCTTTATTCCTTTTTCTGCCTCGCCTGCCAACAACATATCTTCGCTATTCGGTCTTGCGCTTAGTTTTCCAAGTATTTTACTTTCGTCATCCCTCTCATTTAGGATTTCACCTTCATAGGCCAATGAGATTGAAAGAACACAGGCCAAACCTGGGATTTTAAAATCATCTAGTTTTCCTAGCAATCTTGCTATCTGAGCATATGACTTCGCTCGTTGCTTTAATGGGTGATTAGATATTGATTCAACTTCGTCGACAAGAATAATCCATCCAGAATAACCAGCGGCAAGTATTAACCTAGGGGTGAAGTGATAACGTTGCCAAGCAAGATCTCTTTCTTTCACCGCATCAATTACGTATGTGGAAGTCTTTCTAACAACTCCAAGCCATTTTCGAAGTTCACCTATGCCAATTTTTTTATCACCAGCCCAAAACCTGGAAATTCTATTTATTATTTCAATGCCGTCTGTAGTAGGCTGCATGTTTTCGGCTATACCTACAGTGGCAGCAAAATGAGAACTTAGAAAGTAACTATATTCTAGCCACTTGAAAAAATTCGCATACTGAGGACTATCCTTATTATCTTTAAGCTTCTGGATAATCCTTTCCATAACAAGGCCGTTGTAATCATCCGGAGTTCTGGCAGATTGTATAGCTGCTGTATATAGTTTTGAGGGATCAAATAACGTTGTTTGCTTACTGATAGCAATCTTACTGCAAATAAAATTGTTTTCTAGGGCTAAATGCTGCAGATATTCTAGTAAATGAGATTTACCACAGCCATAATCGCCTGCCACGAATAATCCCTCAACTGTATCATCCTCAGGCCGATTACTGGTCATTGAAGACATCAACTGTCGGAAATGCTCCTCTATTTTAGGTTGGGAACATCCCAACATCCTTACTGCGTCACGATTAGGAACGCCTGCCCTCAGTGCCTCTATTGCACGCCAGTTTGAAATCTGTGATTCTGTTTCCATATTATTTCTGAGAGAGGTTTATTGAATATTCCTCACTTCCTTGTTGTGGTGACCCAGAAAGGCGAATAAGAGAAGACAATGGATTTGGTTTTTTTCGATCATTTACGTCATCCCAAATACGTAGCCTTAAAGCCTCATATAAATGAATACCTCGTTCATTGTCTTCATCTAGGAAAGATGGGGGTGCAACTACAACAATGAGACAATTATGCAGTACATCCGTGCCGTCAATAAATTGTCTTAATACCTCGTAGACATTAAAAACTGCCGGAAGTCTGAAGTAAAACGTTCCGTCACTATTCCGCGCTTTCCACGCTTCAAAATACCGTGATATATCAATAATCAGCACAAGACCAGATTGACCAGCGATATGCAACCAGTAACTGAGAGAGGTTAGCATATCGCGGGCGTTATACATCCTAATCTGCTGGAATATCGAAGCTTCCTTCAGTGCAGTTATACGTGGTAGTTGTCCATAAAACCACAACTTGATTGCTTCAATTTCCCCGGCAGGGTTAAATTCAGGGTCGAGTTGTGCTAAACAAAGTCTAAACATGGCCCTACGGAATTCTAAGGTCATGGTGTAATTCTTTTGAGATAATTGATTTCTTAATTTTGGAATATATAAATCATGTATATTCGGATCAGATCTGTTTTCAGGATATAGATATTTCTCTGGGACAAATGTCTTCAAGAAATTGCAGGCTAAATCATCCCAGTCAATCTGTTTAGCAATAGCATAAAAAAGCTCGTTAAACTTGTGAATTCTAGTGATATCTGCTTTTAAATAAGCATAGTGGTAGTTTTCTTTTATTGCGATGCTGTGTAATTTGTTTACTAACTCTTGCTGCAGATGGTTTTCTAAGGGCACTGCGAATTTTACGGCGGCGCCCCCTTTCTTGATGAAATCACTAAGATATTCGCTGCGGATTAATGATGTCCATTCATCAATGGGCATTGCCTGCTGTGTGTCAGAGTGTGCCGGAATATACATACTTAATTCATTTTCTTAGGTAACTGCGTGAAGCAAACCGAATAGTAACGCCTTGAATTACCTTCCTCATCAATAACACTAAGCATCTTGTTGGGTTTCACTTTACCAGTGAAGGGGAATTTTATGCTCGCTCCACTTTTTATAGTATCAGTACCACTATAATGAAGCAGATAGATATCATGGGCAAATTCTTCTTTAGGGTATTCACGGGATTTTCCTGGGAATAAGGTTAGTAGTTCATAGATGTCTATAAGTGGGATTTGTGGTCCGGTTATCTCGTCTTGAAGTGCTTTTGTATTATAAGCGATTGCCACAGCTTTTTGATATACCTTGAAGAGCATCTCTAAAAATGGCTCTGGCTTGAACGGTGAAGGTTTGGATTGCAATTTATATAGTCTCTTCGCTAAATTTGATGGACGGATACATTTCTCTCGTTTTTTGTCTATCAGTACTGTTCTGTCGCCTGGGGAAATGCGGATAAGGGCAGGGTAACAATAAATCTGTCCATCCCGTTCAAATATCTTGCATCCCGTTTCCCTTCCAGCAGCAAGAAGCTCTGCTATATAGGCATTACTATTGAAATAGGACTCCTCATCAAATTCCCAACTATCTTTGGTATTACTGAATTGCTGTCGTAGCGCGGCTATCGCACTTTCTGCAACTTCAAAGGAGGTATTGAGCTCGCGCAGGTTGCCCTCTCTAGCTGCAGTATGAAGCTTGCGAAATGCACGCGCTACTTCACTTGCTGCCTTCTGTGCTATTTTTGTAGACTCTTCGGTTATAGCTAGGGCTTTCTCGAGGATTTGATTGGTATGTTCTTCCATATTTGACCCCTTTTATCACTTAGATATAGCTAAGCGTTCAGACATATAAATATAACATCACGTTAACATGGTTATTATTATGTAGTCAATAGATATTGGCTGTGGTCTATTACAATAACGTGATCCAAAAAATATTATCAGTAAAGTATACTATTATGAGAAACAGATTAAGGAATGGAAAAGGCGCTGGAAGTTAGAATTGATTGAGAATGCCAATCCAGAATGGCAAGATTTATACGGAGAGATTTTATCATGACTGGATTCCGACTTCCGTC
>CAZZHQ010000136.1:0-6321 GCA_964654015.1 uncultured Dehalococcoidales bacterium
AAACTTTAGCCCCGGCTTCTCCCTCTTTGAGGACATTGATGATCTGTTCTTCGGTATACTGCCTTGCTTTCAATTGAGCCCACCCCTGCTATTTTATTTATTCGAGGACTCTAAGACAAGGTGCTGCGGTTTTACGGGATAACGTCACAGCACTACCTGTAGCGCAAGCAATTCCTGCCCCATAGCCCTAAGATTTATCATTTATCTTGTCTCGCGTTTCAGTTAGGGGCTGATTCCTCATTAATCTTCGATATAATAAATCTATATTTCCCTGCTTTAGTTAAAGGTATCTCGTCTACAAACTCAGTTTCAATAAGAATTTCAGCACCAACATGTGATTTAATGATACTCAAGAAGTGATTAGTATCTTGCTCAGTGTAACCCTCACATTTAACCACCTTGATGAGCAGTTCATTGCCAGCTTTCTGTATTACCTGATATTGCTTTATAAGACAGCCCTTGAACACAAGCGTAAGTGCCGGCCCTGATAATGTTATCCCATTATCAAAGGTTATCACATCCGTGGTTCTTCCCTCTAGCGATTTCATTAGAGGTAGGCCTCGGCCACAGGGGCACTGGTCCCCAGATAATGTTCCTCTATCACCCACGGCATACCTGATAAAGGGCATTGTGTAATTATTAAGATCGGTGGCTAAAATCTCACCAGAGCAGCCTACAGGCACTAGCTTCTTATCTTCATCAACAAATTCCATAATGACCTTCTCCGTAGAGATATGATAGCCCATGTGTTCCGGGCATTCCATAGCCTGAATGCCTCCATCGTAGCAGCCATATTGGTCAAATACGGCACAACCAAATTGCCTCTGAATGGCCGCTCTATATTGTGGTAATAGCATTTCGGCAGTGGTAAACACGGCTTCAGGTCTTATGTTATCAATGCCTTCCTGTTCAAGGTATTTGGCAAAAGTGAAAAGCGCCGATGGGTAGCCACGTAAGAATTTTGGTTTGTAGACGGCAATTTCCTTGGCATACCTATCCATTCTTTTTTTATCCATATGGACAACAGAAAAGGGGCGGTTGTTTTCAACAATCCAGCGAAGGCGGTTTATTAGCGAAGGTGGTTTATCCGGGACGAGTGAGGAACCGGCTAGAGTAGCCCTTTTGTCCCCCAGTCTGTAGCCAGCCCACTCCCAACTCCTGAACATACCAGCCCAATTCACAGAGTTTACCTTCCTATCTAAATAGTATTGGAGAGGTTCGCCCGTAGAGCCGCTCGTGGCGGTTAAAAAAGGCTTACATTTGCTAACGCCTGTAGCTATCATTTCCTTGAAGTTCTGACGTATAATATCCTTGGTGAGTATGGGAAGCTTGGTCAAGTCATCTACCGTTTGAATATCACGCCAAGTCATGCCTATCTCTTCAAATATGCGACGATAATATGGAACATTTTGGTAAGCATGTTTAATTAAAGCCCGGAGTTTTTCATTCTGAAGCTCTCGAAGCTGCTCTTGATCCCACCATTGTGTCCTCGCAAATTCATTGAGGTACTTCAGCATCTTGGTGCCTAGGAAAACTTCAGCCAAGGGATAAATAATATGCCTTGCCATCAAGTAATACATTGTCTTATCTCTCGTCCTTTATCGCTTCTGCGATTTTATTACAAGCATCCTGCCCAAATATGTTTCTTTGTTCTCTACAAGGTTCGAATTCTTTCGCCATCTTAATAATTGTTTTTTTATCTATGCCTACCAAAACATTCCACCCATCTTCCACTGTCTCGATCCACTCGGTATTTTCCCGTAGCGTGATACACGGCACCTTCAGTATATACGCCTCCTTCTGGATGCCACCGGAGTCTGTTAAAACTTTCTTCGAATGACCTAGGAGCTTCAAGAATTCAAAATAACCGAGGGGTTCTATCAGCTTGACTTTGTCTTTTAATTTATCATATAAGCCATGCTGTTTTAAAAACTTCGCTGTTCTGGGATGAAGTGGAAATACCACCTTTCCATCGATTTCACAAAGTGCATCCACAATATTTTCCAGGTTGCAGCTATTATCCGTATTACTTGCCCTATGTATAGTTGCTACCAAGTATTGCTTGCTCTCGAGATTGAGACTGTTTAATATCCCTGTCTGCTCAGCTATTTCTCTATTGCGCGATAAAGTATCAACCATAACGTCGCCAGTTATATAAACCCCTTCAATTATTCCTTCCCTTCTCAAATTATCCACCGCAGAGGGCGTAGGACAAAATAACATGTCAGCGCAGTGATCGGTTAATACACGATTGATTTCTTCAGGCATCAATTTATCAAAGCTTCTTAATTCAGCCTCGATATGCCCAATTTTTATTTTTAGTTTGGGCAGCAAATAGAGCACCGGCAAGTGTAGAATTAGTATCCCCATAAACTAGGACTAAATCAGGTTTCTCGAATATCAGAACCTCTTCAATCTTTCCGAGCATTTCCCCGGTTTGGACGCCGTGTGTTCCCGAGCCTACACCCAGATGGTAGTCTGGGTGTGGTATTCCCAGTTCGTTGAAAAATACCTTGTCCATATTATAATCGTAGTGCTGCCCGGTATGGATTATAATCTCCCTGTGTGATTTCCGCAGTTCCCTTGAAAGCGGAGCCAATTTAATAAACTGTGGCCTGACCCCGATTACCGATATTATTTTCACGATTAAGTGCTTCTCTCGATGTATTTTTTAAAACTTTCAGGGTAGTCCTCAATAAAATCTACCATAAACGAGGTGACATCAATCTTATCTGCTAGCAGCTTTTGACGTTTCTTTGCCCACTGCTCCTTCAAATCTGGCTGATGAAGAAGTTCCAAGGCCCTTTGTATCGCCTTATCCGGCTCCCGGTAACAGTAAATCAGGCCGTACTTCTGCTCCAACTCAATGAAATTGCTCATGTCATCAGGTCCCACGAAGGAGTTACAGCGGATAGCAGGGGTTCCAAGTATACCAGCTTCAGTGGTCATCGTCTGCGAGTCACCAAGAAGCAGAGTTGCATAATAAATCAGGTCATGAATTTTCTCCGGTGAAGTCGTTATTCGATATTCCTCAAACTCATCCGGCAAAGGATGCTCCGATGTGATAAGTACCCTGGCATGCTTACTAAGCTCATTTACCAGCTTCCTCTTTATTGCCAGGGTGAAGCCATATTGCCCAATATCATGACTGGCTTGCCAGGCAATAAAACGTATGATAACGAACTTTTCATGCTTCTTTAATCCAAGTTCTTCCATCACAAAAGCGTCCGGTTTGAAGTGGTTGGGATGGAGATAGGCCAGTTCCTTATAGCCATTGAACCGAACATGTTTTTTTCCAAGGTCTATTTTATAGCAAGCCGGGGTCAAAACGACGGTAGTAAATGGAAAGGTAATGCAATTGGCGAACTTTGCACTTTCGGAGTCAGTAAATACGACGGAAGGTTTCCTTAATAGCTTGCCCACATGTGCAATTGCCGTACCTCCAATCCCCAGTAATATATCAGGTTTGGTTTTCTTGATTAGCTTATAAAGATCGTATTCATATTTAATCTGTGAATATCCTATGCCAGTTAACCCATGGTATCTTTTTCCTACAATACGATATCTAATGTTGTAGGCATTTAGTAGCATTTGCACAATGCCGATATACCACGCCACTACTATCACCTGATGCCCATCTTTTTCAAGCTGGCGGATAAAATACTTAAAGAAGTGGACATGCGCGGGATGCCCGATATTTATTAATATTTTCATTTACAAATAGTCCTGGTTATCACTACGCCCGTAAAAATGGCCATTCATTTCCGAATTGACTTACTCTTTCCCTAAAAACGCCTGGGCTTAATTTATAGACGGCCATCAGTTCACTCTTTGCTATTATTTATTTAAAGGCGGCGATGCCTTAGTCACAAACTAGACCACATGTCATCTTAGCACCCCAGTTGCAGTTCCCGTGACCACCTTGTTACTATGCTGATTTTCACACCATACTTCCATTTCAAGTCTGGTTCCAGACTTCTCGGTAAAGCATGATTTAACAACTGCCTTGGGCAATAGGGTATCACCGGGCCGCACAAACGTAATGAACTTTAGATTCATTTTCCCTTCCGTGAGCCAGCTCTCTCCAAATAGATTAATCATTTGCTCTACCAGGTAGCCCTCCCACATAGGTCCGGATGCTACTCGCCCTGGTAGACCGCAGTTCATGGCAAACTCATCGTCTGTATGAATATTCTTCTGTGGCCAGTTCGGGCCCTTAGGGAATCCTCCTGAGAATTTATTCATCCTCTCTTGTGTAACTGTTTTGAGTTTGCCAGTGAAATCAGTGCCTGCTTGTGTATCTTTATTGATAAGTGCCATCTTGTTACCCTCCACCAGATATGTAAGTGTATGTTGTCTTTCTACGCAGAATTTCCACACCGTCTTCATCAACAATCTTTGCCTCATCCACCTGATATGGCCTTCCATGCCTCTGGTAAAGATCCAGGACTTTCCAATATGATGTAAGTTTTTTACCTACCCTCGCAAGATTTAAATATTGAACATCCCCCTTTACGTAGATACAAGTGACGCCAGGAGGCAGATAAAATGATGGGCTTCTGGTGACGCTGTTGTGGTGAATTAATAGGCTTGCGTGCACTATTGGCGGTCCAAGATCAGTACCTTCAAAATACCTTGGATTATCATCTTCGACCGCTTCGCAATACTGTCGATTAAATTCCGGTGTAACTAGAAATTCATATGGCGCGAATTCCTCACCTGGTCCAATCCGGTCGGCACTTTTTTTCTGTATCATCCACATACCTCCATTAATCAACCATTCACCATTTTAATTCTTAAATGAGTGCTAATGGTTAGCTTTTACCACCTGTTATTTGTTCTTGCCCCCAGACAACACAATCTTAAAATCTTTAATCACGGATGCAGGATTGCCCGCTACCAGCGTGTATGGTTCTACATCATGCCTGACAACTGAGCCTGCACCTATGAAGGCACCGTCTCCTATGATCACACCGGGGAAAATGATAGCGTTTGCTCCAATTGATACATGATTCCCTATCTTCACTGGCTTTATTGTATAGGGCAAATCGTGTACATGATCCCCTACACTGTACCCTCTCAGGTCTCTTTGATGCGTCAGCAACACAGTACCGGTAACGATCCCGCAACCTTCTCCAACCGAGATTAGCTCTGGCCATACCGAATCAAAGTAAACATCATTCAATATATCTGTCCCCTTACCTATTTTAACTCCCATCTGCCTATATAGGATTACCCTCAGCCCAGGGACAGGGCAATGGCGGGCCAGTAAATCCATCACCTTAATCCAAGCATAATGGCAGACATATAACACATTCCCACTTGCTCCGCTGTATCCTTTGGCTTTAGCCCTCTCCGGGATATGCCTTAGCTTCTTTTTAAGGATCGACGGCTCTCTGGTATCATTCATTTGTGCGAACTTGACCTCCACGTGATCAGAAATAACCCATTTTCAGACAATTATCTACTATTAAGAAAAATGGCTGTAAATAGTTTTGCATGTAGTGTCCCCAGAAGCAAGCTTCCCCAATAGATGTTTAATTCTTTTTTCTATGACCTTGCCTTTGATTGCCCAGTAAAAAGGCCGTTTGGAGGAAAAACCTGAGGGGAATTTTTTACTCGATATGTCAATGGGATGGAAATAAAAAACAGTATCTCCCTTGGTAAGGCTTTGCTCGAGACCGAGCATAATATATCTCGCACCCAGAAATCTCAACAAAGGACCGCCTGCCGTAGGAAATTTCAATCCAAACGTGTAATAAGACAATGGCAGCTCCAGAATTTCCCTCTTATCGCCCAGCTCCAGGCTACCCCTGATGGGATAGTAGGGACTTGTACAAACATCTTTGAGCAGGGAATCCGACTTATTGTAGAAGGAGTTTACGCATACACTGGAATCATATTTGAAGCCGAGTTTCTCAAGCGAATCAAGCATCCAGCCTGCCACATAAGCGGCAGGCGCCCGATAGCCTATTATCTCTTGTCCAGTTGCTTTTTCCAATAGCCTCTTTGCCTGTAAAGTCCTTTCCTCAAATTCTGTCTGCGACATCAATGGCTTTTTTGTCCCGGGATGTATCTTGCAGGCATGGTGCAAACCATGGCAGGCAATTTCATGCCCTCTTCCTGCTATCTCATGTACCAACCCAAGATAATGTGCGGTTACATCGGCGACTATAAAAAAAGTGGCGCGGATATTAAATTCATCCAGGATATCCAGCACTCTCCTGGTAGGCTCAGTTAAATAATCGTATCGCCCGTGCCAAGTGGCAAAGAACTCATCGACATCTTTATATCTGGAGAACGTCGATCCGGTAACAGCAG
>CAZZHQ010000137.1:0-6311 GCA_964654015.1 uncultured Dehalococcoidales bacterium
TCTTACCTACATTGCGGGGGTGGCGGAAGTGCTCCAGTACCGTTTCACTATATGGAAATTTCATCTCTAGCCCTCCTATTCTTCTTTCTCTTTGCCCAGTGGGCTGATACTTCTCAGTTCCTGCACCACCTCAGTTAGTGTCTGAACCATGGCGTCGACATCTTCCATGGTGTTGTAACGGCCGAAGGTAAAACGTATCGACCCGTGCGCTCTTTCGTGGTCACCACCTATACCGAAGATAACATGGCTACCCTCCAGCGAGCGGCTGAAACAGGCGGAGCCAGTGCTTACAGCAAAGCCATACATATCCAGATGCAGGGTGATAGATTCACCCTCTATGAAGTGGAACGAAATATTGGCATTCTGGGGAAGTCTCTTCCAACGATGGCCGTTGAGGGTAGTATCCGGTATCTCGCTAAGGATGCGGTCGATAACACGGTCACGCATTGCCTGTAGCTGTTTGGTTTCTTCCGGAGTAATCAGTTCCACCGCCTTGGCAAATCCCACGGCACTGGGTATGTTTTCCAGCCCCGCCCGGAGGTCAAACTCCTGAAATCCGCCGTCTACCCACTTGGCTAGCCTTGTCCCCTTACGGATGTAAAGTCCGCCTATGCCTTTGGGCCCGTGGATGGTGTGGGCGGACACGGTGATTAAGTCCACAGGTATCTTCTTCACATCAAGTAAAATACGGGGGAAGGTATGAGTGGCGTCAGTATGGAACAATATCCCCTTCTTGTGGCAGATACGACCAATTTTTTCAATATCCTGGATGGTGCCAATCTCCTGGTTGGCATGCTGGATGGAGACCAGAATGGTCTCTCTGGTTATGGAATCACTGAGCTTATCCAGGTTCACAAAACCATCGCCATCCACATCCAGGTAAGTAACCCTGAAGCCCTGCTTCTCAAGGGCTTTGGCACTATTGAGTACCGGAAAGTCCTCAATTTTTGACACAATCAGGTGTTTCCCCTTCTTGTTACCAAGAGCCAGCGCTATCCCCTTCAGAACAATGTTTGAGGATTCGGTACTTCCAGAAGTGAAAATAAACTCTTCCGGTGCTGCTCCCAGAGCTGAAGCAACAGCTTCTCTGACCCCGTCTAGGGCTTCTCTAACTTCTATACCCTGAGAGTAAGCAAACTCCGATGTGGCCACGGCATACTTCTCGAAGAAATACGGCTTCATTGCCTCCAATACTCGTTCATCCAAACGGGTGGCCGCTGAGTTGTCCAGATATATTTGTTTTCTATCTAACATATCTCCCTCCTGTTATATGAAGAGGGTCACCGTTGATTCTTTGGCCTCATTCATGTAAGTGCCCACCGCGCAGTATTCCGAAATCAAATCATCACGCAGGTCTTCTTTCTTTATCCCCATTATCTCCATGGTCATATCGCAGGCAAGGATTTTACCCCCAAGCTCCTTGAAATCTTGCAGTAATTTCTCCAGAGAAACCACGCCAACCTTTTGCATCTTTCGCTTCACCATCCACTTGCCAAGTCCCAGCATGTTCATCTTGGAGAGAGGCCCCTTATCAAGGCCTCCTTTCTTAAGGCGCTGAAGTCCCCAGAAGGTGAAGTAGAGTGATGCTTCCATCCCCATCGCCAGTGCTCCGTTAGCTATGATAAGAGCACTGTAAACTTTATCCATATCGCCACTATGAACTACAATCGTAGCCTTATTAGCCATGGTCACCTCCTCACTCTACCTGCGTATTTTTATTTTCCAGATCCCATCTTTCTCTTGAATGTCCATAAGTTCTAACCCCAAAGCCTTAACGGCCATTGGTATCTCTTTTTTGGAAGCAGGATGTGTTCCGACAACCTCAATTATGTCGCCTTCCTTTGCTTTTCTCAAAGCCTTGCGAGTTTCAACTAAAGGAACCGGACAGGTTTGACCTGTGCAGTCCACCTTTATTTCAGACATCTTACCACCTCCACACAGACTTCATTCTATTATTTATTTTAATTCATCACCTACCTTATTACCATCTTGACCCTTCGTCTTGTAAGACAATGGCACATTGGGGGATAAACAATTGTATCTGACCTATGTCATGCTTTGGCAATGAAGTTGGGAATATGCCATCTGAGTAGGAAGGAAGGTGAGTCTACAGAGTTAAAATCTATACTGCCCTCTGCCACCTGCTCCTGTCAGTAATGCGTTATAAATTCTGAATGCCACAATATAAAGAAGTAAAAGGATGAAACAAAGGGCACCTACTTTACACCCTTGTTGTGTAATGAAACTGACCCCCAAAAGTCGTTTTGTATGATTCGATCGCGCTGAGCGTTTTCTAACGTTCCTGTTATGCTTCAATAGACAATGCACAACAATTCTATCCTTTTGTTGGCTCACTGAGACTGTTCGGCTTCGAATAAATTTATACGCCCATTCTGAAGAAGAGACTGCCTACGAAAAACTTCGGACGTTTCGCGTGCTGAGCTGCCAATACAGCATATCATGCAGTAATGGAACAAAATGCAACACTCATATTTGGATTTAATCTATTCATCCTGACAGCGGGGTATTACCGGTTAGCAGCAACATAACTACGTTCATCATTAGTTCTGCCATCAATTAATTAGAGTCAATCTGGATATGTATTGTTAACTGACGCAATATCAGAGCTTCTCTCCACTCTACTACCGAGTCGGACGTATTGATGGACAGCGCCACCTAACGTTTCTATCCTACCATCAGGAAAAACCCTGATGCCTGTACTAGTAACAATTCCATATCCTCTCACGTCATCTTTTTCGAGTTTAAGTACCGCCTTTAATTCTTCCCAGTCATCATGTTCACCGTGCGTATCACAGATAATCGGAGCAAAACCAAGACAAGGGAAGAGTTCCGCTGCTGAATCATCGTTAGGATCCCTCCAACGGACCCATTCTTTTGACAGCATAATACTCCCGGCAGAGATCCCGCAGAAAAACTTGCCCTGGTTATAGAGCCTAGATAAAAAATTAATCATATTCTTTTCTTTTAATACCCGCATTCCCTTATCCACGTCTCCCCCACTGATAAGGATAATTTCTGCTGATTCTAAAATCCCCTGAGCCTTATTAAGATCGGCCTTCTCAGAAGAAATCAAGGCAAGGGTAATATTAAAATCTCCCGTTTCTTTAAAAATATCCGCAATGTAGTTAAAGAAACCTTCATCATCGTTGTTTGCCACTCCCACGTAGCCTACCTTTGGCGATGCCGTTCCGGTTTCTCTAAGAACTGCACGGATTAAAGGCTCAAGCGTTTTGCAGTTTCTGGGCCTTCCTCCAGCCAATAGATAAACAGGTTTCCTAGAATACATTGTTTATTCACCTGATAGGTGTTCTTTCTTAAAAACGTATCTTTCGTCTAGATATTTTTCTATCTCTATGGGAAAGTGGGTCTTTGAGATGCGGTATTTACCTGAGTTCTCCGGGGAAATATCCGTCTCATAAATAACTGATACTTTGGCTTCTTCACCATAGAGTTTCCTTAACACTTCTGAGGCTTCCTCACTGAGTCTAGCTTTATCAAGCCGCCGACTTACCAGTCGTAAAATATAGGTATCTGTAGTAGTTTGGTCTAGCCGATACTCATTGACACCCTCTAGAACGCTTAAAGCAACGTCCAATTTATGTGAAGATACCAATCTACTCCCACAAGTTAATGTGGCATTTGCTACCCGTCCCTCGATTGCTGAGAGGATAACGCCTGAGTTTCTACCGCAGGAGCACTGGCCTGTTTCGTCAATGCTCACTAAATCTCCAACATCAAACCGAACTATATAGTACCATGGGTTACCGAAGGTAGTGATTAAGATTCTACCTAGAAGAGGTCCACCGTGTTCCGGTTTCAGAGGTTGAAAATCTACCCTACAGAATTCGCTATTCTGGTGAAACTTCCCTTTTTCACACTGCATGAATACGTATCCAGTCTCAGTTGTTCCGTAGGAACTGGCAATGGGTGCATCAAAAACTTGACGAATTTGCTGGCAGTGAAAATTCGTTGGATATTCATAGGTTAAAACAATAAGGCTAGGTTGAAAAATTTGGTTCTTGGAAACTGTAACGTAACGGCATAGCTTTGCTAGCATCGATGGATGAGCCTCGAGGACCGCTGGTTGAAAAATTCCCAATTCTCTTATCATCCTGTCCATGTGCTCAGAAGACCACAATGGTGGCTCAGTCTGTTCATTGAGGAAGAGGAACCGCGATAAACGCCGTTTCTCCATAGGAAGATCAAGGTCATCTGAGGCAAAGCCCACGCTTAGAGGGTTAGCAAGAATCGCTTCCCGATGATTCCCCGTCGCAATATTATTAGCATGAGAATTGAGTCTCCAGGAAGCTCTTTCTGAAGCATCCCACCATTTTTGATTCCATATATTGGTTACGCTATCATCAACCGTTCCGCTGGTTTCAACAAACTCTATTTCCCCACTGGCTAAACCGCGTTTGATATTGCGATTACTCGGTACGAAGCCTTGAGGAAAATATTGGCGAATATCTTTTTTGGTTAATGCTGGCATTAATGCATAACGAACATCAACAGGATATTCCCGGCCGGGATCAAAAGCCTGCCATGACTTATAAGCAGCAAGTTGACCAAGACCTGTCTCCAAAACGTTCAGAGAGCGGCTATAATAATCAGAGGGAAATTCCCAACTCTGTGGCATCCGACAGACTTCTATTTTACACTATGCCTTATTGTTTTGGAAACACTGCAGTATGCTGTAAGCACCTTTGGAGTTTATTTCGCCTCTACAGCTTGTGTGCTTCGAGAATGATCTTCCTAATTTTACCATCTTTTCAAAATATTTTTTATTTGAAGCTTTGTGCGTATGCGAACTATCTCCAACAAAAGACCTGAATTGTTGGAACCACACGCCTGATTAGCTACGCATATTTAAACCTAGTAAATAGGCCAAGTAGATACGCTAAGAATAAATAATTCACGTTTATTTCTCAGTACAAACCTACAACTGAACCAAATTAAAGGAGAATTATCCACAAGAGTAGATGTTATGTCTATGTTACTAATCTTGACTTCGGTGGCTTGGAGAGTAAAAATGCCAGTAATAGTACTAGAAAGAGGAGGTAAAATGTGAAAAAACAAGGAGCAACTGCTTTACCTGATTCCCCTACCCTGTCACGCCTACGAGTCACCCCGGGCTTGAGGCTAACTTCGACTTCACCGGGGTCTATGCCTTCTAAGCAGCGGGTCGAGCGTTCGAATCGCTCCAGGGACGCCAGTTTAGCTACAAGTTGAGGCTGTCTTAACCCTCAAAAAAGCGGGCAAAATCCTCCGAAATTTACCAAAAGACCCGCTGCTTCGTTAAAACCGGAGGATGAAAATGACAGCCGATATTCAGCAAGAAATCAGTCATATAGTCGAACTTAAGAGCCGGGCCAACCGGCTTGATAACCTGATCCAGGGCTACCGCCTGTGTGCCCGTACCGAGGGTAAAAGCGATAAGACCATCCGTATAACCGTTACCGCCCTCAACACACTCAGGGATTTTCTGGAGTCTAAGGAGTATCCTACAGAGGTAATCGAAATAGGTGCCCGCGAACTCAGGGAGTTCATTCTTCACCTGCAACAGGTAAGAGCCTTCGAGCACCATCCTTTCACAAAGCCACAGGATAGAGGCCTTTCCGGCTACGCTGTTAATTGCTACCTGAGAGCAATCAGGGCCTTCTGGTCCTGGCTGGTGCGTGAGGAAAACATTATGTCAAGTCCCTTCTCGAAGGTCAGGATTCCTAAACCGCCGAAGAAGGTCATCGCCACATTCTCAGATAAGCAGCTCACTGCCATGTTGAAAGCCATCAATACTTCCACTCCGACCGGTTTCAGAGACTGGACAATGATTCTTATGCTGCTTGATACCGGGCTCCGTGCCAGTGAGCTCACAGGACTCGCTGTAGTCGACGTTAACCTCGAAGACGGCCTGATGAAGGTCCTTGGTGGTAAGGGAAACAAGGAAAGGGTGGTACCAGTCGGTACCAGAGTACAAAAAGCCGTATGGAAATATCTAGAGCGCCATCGCCCGCAACCGGCTAATCCCCTCTGCCCTACCCTGTTCCTGACCTCAGCCGGTAATTCGATAACTACCGATCGACTCAGAACGATAATTGAGAAATACGCACGAAGGACCGGCATTGAAGGGGTCCGATACTCGCCTCACACATTCCGGCATACCTGCGCTATCAGCTATCTAAGAAATGGCGGTGATGTCTTTTCACTGCAACGAATACTGGGACATTCAAGTCTGGAAATCGTCAGGACATCCCAGTTTACACCCCTGAGAAATGCATCGGCAGGATTTGTTA
>CAZZHQ010000138.1:0-6304 GCA_964654015.1 uncultured Dehalococcoidales bacterium
GGGGGCACGTGACTAATATCAATACAGCGGATTTAAGAACTGATGGAGTTTGAATCAATCAACTTTTGGATGGCGTCCCTGGGGGGATTCGAACCCACGCCCCGCTGCTTAGAAGCTTTTGGAGAGAAAACTTGAGCGAGCTCATCTGTTATCAAACTCATAAGCCCCGGCTCTAGCCGGGATCAATTAATTGCAGCGTCACGGACCAGGTTAATTGGGGAGTACCTTACGCATAGTGAACTCGGCTGTGCCAACAATATAATATTTCTCGTTTAGATTGCGGAGATCAAGCCCAATCCTGAACGTCGGTCGCTTCGGATTGAGTTCGAAAAAGGATACTATCTGATCGTAGATTTTGGATTCAGTTTCGCTGTAGCCTACGATTACGAATGTGAACATCCTCTGGTCAAGGCCGGTGCGCTTGATATAATCACGGAAGCAATTGAACACATATCCTTGTTCGTCAGGAAAAACCCAACCACCTTGACCAACGATGTTCCCATCTCGTATTTCACCCACATCGCCGTGGAATTTCCACAGATACCTTTCACCTAAAACCGAAATATCTTTATTACACTTGTTTATGACTTTACTACTCATTGAGGCTGCCTTCTCAAGGAGATCATCCCAGTTCAGGCATATAATTTCCCATATTATATTTGGATAGCTATCTATTAGAAGACTATGTGCCGCGCTGGGTGACTTATCTTTACATATTTGCTTGAATGTCTGCTTGAACTTAAGGCACTTTTTTGGATCTGACCGAAGTTCAGCCCAACCTGTGGCTTCGCAAAACTCAAGCACGTGATGGAGTGTGCCCACAAGAGGCATGTCGCTGTCATAGGAAAGCCCAGCTCCGATAAGAAACACGGAATAAAACGCCTTTACGCTTTCACGGCAGTCTTTCCACTTATCTTCTTGAGTGAGAACCGCTTGCAAGTATCCCTTCGACTTGAACTTCATATGCCCTAGAAGTACTGCGGAATCATAGTCCCTGAATTCATCGGGGGTTGTTTTCTTTGCCTGTTCAAATGCGGCAGCGATGATGGGCTCGAATTCATTAGGGTTGTGCCCACTCTGCTTTAGGTAGGTACGGAGGTAGTCCCTCACAGGGTGGTCATATACATTCAGGATGTCAGTCACTTCAATGCTGTGAAGAGGGCATTTGCCTGGCTTGCCCACCTGTTCGTCATTTCGATATACTCGTCATAAACCAATTTGTTATCAATAAATTCCTGAGTCACCTTATCATGGAGTCTTCTAAGTTCATCCAGAATGATTGCCCTAAGATTCTGGCGTACAACATTTGTCATTTCAGCCATATTCAACCGGGGAAGGCGCATTTCAGCGGGTAGTTGATCATTGCCACGATAGAATTCCCTAACGCAATCAGACTTAGATATCCGGTTGCGATTCTTAATGTCAGAGTCGATTGTATTGGATATCCTTTCGAGGATGGCTGTGTCCCCTCGGGAAAGAATTATAGCATTGATAATTTGATATATATCATAGAATGATAACAATTGTCCTGAATTAGCGTGCTCTTCTAACTCCCATACCATGTCGGCAGGAGAAATCACGATTTCCTTAGCACTACGTGCCTGTACCTCAGGACTGGGAGACAACCAATGAGTAAGTAATTTGTCTTGGTAGCGCCGTGCAGTATGCGCACTTCTGGTACCACTGACTTGCTTGACGATGGATGTAGGGTACGATGTAAGCAGATTGTCCAGTGGACGTTGTGGCATGACCTCAGCACCATCCAGTGACACAGTGTATATGGAGCTCGTAGCCGGAGCACGGATCATATAGATTTCCTTCATCCTTCTGAATAACTGTACGTTGCCAATGCGTTCAAGAATTCGATCTCGCTGATTCGGTAGGCGTTTACTTTTAAACTCGGCTTCCTTTATCTTCGTAGCTGTTGGAAGAGTAACGTAGTTGATCGCCCGCGATAGCACGAATTCAGACTCAATCGAATCCAAGATCGCATCAGCTATTTCCTGTCCAGTTGCTGTCGGATTATCAAATGCAAGCTTTGTGCCAATATCGAGCAAAGTGGGATTCATTTTTCGCCCCTCACGGCTGTACCTCTTTCTGAAGAGCTTTGCCAAGCATCTCGGACAACTTAGCCCGTGATTCCTTACTTAGTTCCACTGCCTTCTCAACAGCCCCCTGTGACAATTCCTGGTACCCAATGAAATACTCCCGCCAGCCCTTAATCAACTCCCATAATAAACTGGTAGCTTCATCATAGGGCACTGTATCTGCTGCAGAAATGCGTTTAATCGCGTCGATATAGGGAAAGATGCTGCCAGTAACTGCCTGCCGATCCACTATTTTGTCTTCATCAGAGTATTGCATACGAAAGTAATCAAAATACCTTTGCAGTGACATTAGCAACGCGTATAGAATAGTATCTTTCACCTCATACCCATATAACAATCCCACCCTCTGATACTCGTTCATTACACCTCTAATCAACTCATTGTGAGTATCACCTATGGCATTTCTTTGCGTTGCGAGAAAATCGATTAACCAATCTCGTACTAACCTAGTAAACTGCAATTCGGTCCCATATATGTCACGTATTTGTTTTTCAAGACTTGATCCTTGGTATTGAATTACTTGTACATTAAATTCATGGAATTCATTCCACAGTTGAACAATATCGATACGTTCGCACTGGTCAAACAGCGTTGCAAGGTATTTTTCACCCACTAGTATGGCGCTTAAATAATCAGTTTTTGCAGTTCTAGGCTTCATGTTGATAAAGGTGAGTGCCATATGCTTAGTGAAATGTCCGATAAGTGCAAACTCCCTGGCATCCAGAAACAGAGCATCGCTCATTATTCTATTGCCTATGATATTGGTCAATTGTAAATCGTCCGCCTTAAAAGCGAACTGAGCAACATTGATATTTTTTTTTATTATAGAGAGAGCACAATTCGTATCAGCCATTCCATTAACCCTCATTTAGCCAACCCTTAGCGCAATAGCGCTATTGTAGAGTAGACTGGGGCTAGAAATCAAATCCTGAAAGGTAGATGCTCAATAAGGCAGAAATCCACGGCGTGAGCATCGCGTCTAAAACTTGTTGTTCGTAGCTGTCTTTCGAAAGAGTAGCGGGTCAATGATTTTTGGTTTGTATCTGGCGTCCCTGGGGGGATTCGAACCCACGACCCGCTGCTTAGAAGGCATGACGATATAGCTAAAATGGTCAACAAAATGACCATCTCCCAGATTGCGGCGTTGACCAATTTTGATAAGTCATATATTTCAAAGGTAGTTACTGGTGAAAAACCCGCCTCACTAAAATTCCTTGAAACCTTATACAAGTTATTACCTGAGAAGCAAGAGCCTGATTATTTGAGTCTCTTCCTGCAGTCAAGGCAGGCAATGGGTGTCAGCCCGAAAACACTGCGCTTTTATCAGGAGAGACTTTCCAAGTTCATAACAAACGTAAATTATCTCAAGGCAACAGCGGCAGTTATACAGAGATACTTAAACTCGATACCGGCTAACGCTAACGGCCTGGCGACCCGGCATGCCAGTTACAGGACAATCAAGACCTTATACCGATGGCTTAAGGTAGAGTACGGCCTGAATAACCCGATAAAAGGCATACAGGCCCCGATCCTGGGAAAACCGATGATGCCCACGCTGGATGACATTCAGGTAAAGCAGCTAATTGATGCCGTGGATTGCATAAGGGATAAGGCCATCATCGCACTGTTCGTTGAGAGCGGTCTTAGATTATCCGAATTAGCCAATATTAAGCCGGACGACATCAACTGGGCGGGCCGGTGTGTCAAAGTGCTGGGCAAAGGCCGTAAGGTGGCATTTGCGCCATTTGGTGATATGGCGAATCAGTATCTAACCGCATGGTTAGCAGAATACAAACCTAACGGTAATATATGGGGTATATCAGCCGATGGCATTGCCACCATGCTAAAGCGCCTTGAAGTAAAGACCGGCATTACCTGTAACCCACATACCTTCCGGCGTACCTTTGCGGTGCTTTTAAGGAAAGCCGGTATAGATACTATGACGATTAAAGAATTGGGCCGGTGGGAAAGCCTGGAGATGGTGCAGCGCTATACACGGTCATTTAGTTTTCAGGACAGCATGAAGTTTTATAAGTCGCCATTGGAGACCAGCGGTTAAAATAATGGCTGCTTTTTATTTCGTAGCTGCTTCCATTCCTCGTCAACTTCTTTGTAATTTTTGAATTGGCAATTATTTTTTGATAGTAAAGTAAAAGATGGCCTTGTCATTTGTTCATTAAATCTATCTTTGTTGGATTCATCTGAAATTATATAGAAGCTGACTTTTTCAGTGGGATAACTCTCTGCTATATCATTGAGCCTAAGCAATCCCGAATAAATAACAGGTGTATGTTCGACCTCAAAAGCATGTGTCAACACGTCGCGTTTTGGGTCAAAGAAAAGCACGTCTACTTTTCTTGCACCATCCAAGATATTATCGGTATGAAACTTGGGTATATCATCCAGTATCTCTTTTAAGTTTTTCTTTATTTTGCTCTTATCATTTATAGCTACATAAACCCTGAAGCCACTTCTTATACCTATTTCGGCAATCTGATGCTGCAGTTTTAAATGTTGTCTATACTCTGGGAATGTATCTTCCGGCTCTTCGCCCTTGCCTCCTGGTGTTGCATTAGATAAAGCTTTTTCAATCGTATTGTAGTCATTGTCTGTAAGTAGTCTTAAAGCATTATATATACCGTGCAGCTTAAGACCCCATCCCCTCCTATCAGGTAGGTCTTTGAACAAATCAAGAGAGCCTACTAACGGTTTAAAATCATACGGTTCGTCCAATTCGATTATTGGCTTGATTTCAAACTGAAATGGAGAATCAGGCCATTTGGGTTCTTTATCATAAGAATCCTGGCCAACTTCATAAATTCCTTTGATAACCGAGTCACCAAGGCAATAATAGACGATTCTGTCCCCAGGTTTGATTTGGGATACTTTTTTTGAGGCTGGTATTCTATTGCCCTTTTCGTCGACCGCCGGAGACCCATCCAGTCTGTTCTTACCAATGAAGCCAATCATCCTTGGATTTTGACTGAATGCTTCCAAAGAATGGACAACAAGCCATTTATTCATGTTACACTCCAAAGTATTTATATTCAGTAGACGCTTGAGCTGATTATACCCCTGCACCCCTGACTCTTACTACTTAAAAATGGAAAGATTCCAGCGGCAATGTTACCCGTTTCGTTACCTTCACGAGTGGACAAACCCAAAGACACGTATGAAAGCAGCGAGTTTAACCAGGGGCCAGGGCTACAGAAAACGGCGATGAACGCTTTGATGATGCTTTGGGTAATCGGTATAATGAGCCTGAAAATGAGGCGGTTGGAAATCGTCATTAGCAAATATTGGCTTTAGTATAGATTCAACGCCAAAGTTACCCAGGGTTTCAACTTATGTGGAAGGAAGGATAGGTGACTATGGCAGAAAAACTTAAGGAGTTACGGGACGTTTGGGAGGTTTAGTACCGTGGCGGAAGATTTGAAGCCATTTCAGGATTATTTACACGCTATTGAAAAGAAGCTTGCGCTGGGCGATGCCACCGAGCACACCCACCGTTCGGCTCTGGAAACGCTGATTGAGAGTCTGGATGCGGGAATCACTGCCACCAATGAGCCGAAACATATTGAGTGCGGCGCCCCTGACTTTATCCTCAGAAAAGGCTCTGCCACCATTGGCTATATTGAGGCCAAGGACATCGGAAAGATCCTGGACGAAGTGGAGAAATCGGAACAGCTAATACGCTACCGCGATTCGCTCAGTAACCTTATCCTGACCGATTACCTTGAGTTCCGCTGGTATGTGGACGGCGAGCGCCGGCTTTCAGCACGCCTCGGTACGTCTTCAAAAGAGGGCCAGATTAAGCGGGACAAAGACGGCATTCAGGCTATAGCCGAGATTCTAAATAATTTTTTCGCACATAGGGCCGAGGGCGTGGGCACACCCAGGGAGCTTGCCCAGCGTATGGCCCGGCAGGCGCACCTGATCCGCAATCTCATCATTAACGCCTTTGAGAAGGAACCGGAAAAAGGCAGCCTGCACAGCCAGCTTGCCGCTTTTCGAGAAAACCTCATTCCTGACCTGTCTGTCGAATATTTTGCCGATATGTATGCGCAGACCATTGCTTATGGCTTATTTGCCGCCCGATGTACTGCTCCTGAAAATAAAGATTTTACCCGCCGGAATGCCGCTTATCTATTGCCGAAAACCAATCCTTTCCTGCGTAAGCTATTTAACCAGATTGC
>CAZZHQ010000139.1:0-6288 GCA_964654015.1 uncultured Dehalococcoidales bacterium
GGAAAACACACCTGTCGAAAAGCAGACAACAGCTATTCTAACAACCAATATCTCTACAATTATTGATATACTTAAGAAGGAACTAGAACCCAAATGATTTTTTCTTCCACTAGCGCGCTAGTACTCCCCCATCTATTACAAATTCTGATCCGGTAACCCATGCGGATTCATCAGAGGCAAGGTACAAATCTATATAGGCAATATCAATTGGTTCACCAATGCGCCCAATAGGGTGACCCTGTTTCCTCTTTTCTAGGTAATCCTCAACTGACATTCCGAATTCCCTAGCCTCCTGACTTGCCATTGGGGTACGAACTTCACACGGAATGACAGAATTAACTCGAATAGTATAACCTTCTTCAGCACAAGCAATTGCTACTTGTTTAGTCAGAGTTGAAATAGCACCCTTTGATGCACCGTATGCTGCCATATGGTGTGCAGCTACCTTTGCAGCGACAGATGACCTATTTACAATTGAGCAGAGTTCACCATTATTTTTCATAGCTTTAATTGCACACTTAGTTCCTAAGAAAACACCGGTTGCATTTACATCCATTATCCGGTTCCATTGCTCTAGGCTAGTCTCCTCAAATGGTACACATACAATAATGCCAGCATTATTCACCAAGATGTTTAACTTGCCATATTTATTAATTACCTTATCGATTCCATCTGTCCAATCACTTTCTTTGGAGACATCCAACTCTGCAAATATGGCCTCGCCGCCATTTTCTCTAATATCTTTAACTACCTTTTTACCCTCGGCTTCTCTGATATCAGCAATCACAACCTTAGCTCCTTCCTTAGCAAATAACCTACCATCTGCTTCTCCTATTCCCATAGCGCCACCAGTTATAATTGCCACCTTGCCATCTAGTCTTCCCACTCATACCTCCTCGATACAAAGAATTCCGGTCCTGCCTATGAAGTAAATCTTCTACGTTCTTGGCTTAAAATACTTCAAGATAAACACTTGTTCCCCTTCAGTCAACCAATAAAGGATAGCACAACTGGCCTTGCCTTGAAAATCCCTCTCACAGGGACATCAGACCCAGCTACCTATTATTTCGGTTTCAGTGCTGCTATCAGCGGGTAGATGATGTCAAGAGCCTTATCTGTCTCCTCAATGGTTATGGTGCACGGAGGACAGATTTGTATCCGGTTACCTAACCACCCCGTGATACGGGTAAAGATGCCGTTCTCGAATAGCTGTCTCCAGAGTTCCGTTTTTACCGTCGGGTCGATTGGGGCTTTACTCTGCTTATCGTTCACCAATTCAATAGCCTGAAAGACACCAAGGCCATCAACATCACCTACGCAGGGTAGCGGCAAGAATTCAGCCTCGAGGCGTTGCTTGATATGGTCGCCCACCCTAGCGGCATTTTCGACTACCCTATCTCTGATATAGATGTCCAGGGTAGCACAGGACGCCGCCGATGGGATAGGGTGTCCAGTGTAGGTAAAACCGTGAATAAGCATTTTACCCTTCAAGGCTTCATAAACCTTATCACTAATCGCTACTGCTCCATAGGGCAAAACAGCATTGGTAATTCCTTTAGCCATGGTCATGATATCTCCTTCAACACCCCAGTGTTCCGAAGCAAACATTTTCCCCGACCTGGCGAATCCAGACATGACCTCGTCAACAATGAGTAGTATGTTGTATTTCTTACATATCTCCATCACCGTTGGCCACCATTGTGGTGGAGGGACAACCTGCCCACCGGCACCTAGTATGGGTTCAGCTATAAAAGCAGCGATGCTTTCTGGCCCCTCGGCAGCGATAACTTCCTCCAGCAAACGTAGGCTGGTTTGGCCACAGTCAGCAACATCGCCGAACATACATCGGTAGCTATATGGTGGAGGCACGTGGATAAAACCGGGTGACACCGGGCCAAAAGGGTTCTGTATGGTACCATGTCCCAGACCAGTGGCGTAAGTAGATGCCCCAGCTTGACCATGATAAGAATCATAGAGGCTAATAATTTTGTACCTGCCAGATGATCCTTGGTTATTCCAGTATAGGCGAGCGAGCTTTATTGCTGAATCAATTGACTCCGAGCCGCCGGAAGTAAAGAAAAAGTGATTCAGGTCTCCCGGTGTAAGCTTGGCTAGTTTCTGGCCCACTTCGATGACATACGGGTTAGTGATACCGTAGAAACCGGTGACATAGTCAACCTTATTCAGCGCTTCCATCACGGCGTCTATGATCTCTTGTCGTCTATGGCCCAAATTACAGCAGACCAACTGGGACGAGAAATCAATGTACTCCTTACCCTCTGTGTCTACCAGATATATTCCATGGGTTTTTTCTATAACCATGCCCATGTTCCGACCGACTATTTCGAATGGATGGATTACATGGTCTATGTCGGCTCTAAGAAGCTCCTGTGTTCGTTGGTTCATCATTCTTGTTATATTCCTCCTTTTAAATTAACTTTCCCCTATCCCTATTTCCTCAGTAATGAACAAAAGGTTAAACTGGCATTTCCCATTTCAATCCGCAATAAGGCATTCTGACCCTCATTGCATTGTCACTGATAATATATCTTTGGCAACTTATTGTCGATCTCCACTACAGGGCCCTGCAATAGCCTACTCCAAGAGTGAGCGGTGCACCACAGCCTCCAAAATCCTTGTCTATCAGTGCTGGCCAAGCTCTCCGTCAGCAAGAAGGCAATACCTTCCCTATCTCTTTTATCTAACTGCCTGCTTGCCCTCGGGTGTGCAAAACCGGGTGATAAGCATATACACCAGTGAATCAGGTACTACCATGGTCCTCTCTTCGGGAAGAAGCCGTTAAGTCCGCGAATGTTGTTCTCAGGGCACTCTTCATTTTAGCTGTCTGTCCATTAGGTCACCTTCCAGCCAGGTATTTCCTGGAGGTAAATGACGGAGAGATGGATGACATAGAAACTGATGTTCGATATGCCAAATGAGAACGCTTTATTTTATTATTAACCCAGGTAACCACAGCGCAAGCTGTGGGAAGACTACAACCAATGTTAAACCAATTGCCTGAAGGGCAACGAATGGTATAACAGCACGCCAGATATCCGTCATAAGTATGTTTTTTGGAGCTAGACCCCTCATGTAAAAAGTAGCAAAACCATAAGGAGGAGTCAAGACAGCCATTTGCATATTCATAATGAAAAGGACGCCAAACCATAGAGGGTCGAAGCCTAGGGATACAACTACCGGCATATAGATTGGAGTAGCAATCATGATAATAGCATAATCATCCATAAACATCCCTAGGATGAATAGACTTAGCATCATTCCTATCAGAACAACCCAGGGACTTGCTCCAGCGATTAGCCCTTCTATCAAATGTGCACCCCCCATGCCCATAAAAAAGCAATTGAAGCACGAGATTCCAACCATAATCCATAAAATCATTCCTATGAGTTTGGTGGTGCGGTAGCACGCGTCCTTAAGCATCCCCCAGCTAAACCTGCTGTAAACAACGGTACATATGACTGCACCAAAAGCACCTATAGCAGCGGCTTCGGTAGGAGTAGCAAGCCCTCCAAAAATCGACCCTAACACCCCAATGATGAGAACAATAGGTAGGATTATACCCTTCAACGACATGAATTTTTCCTTCCAACCTACTCTCTCTTCAGCCGGTAACGCTGGACCCATCTTCGGTTTGAGGAAACACCTTATACCTATGTAGGAAACATACAAAAAGGAGAGTATAACCCCGGGTATTAATCCTCCAGCAAACATCCTCCCTACCGACAGTCTTGAATATACGCAAAGAAGTATCATAGGTACGCTGGGAGGAATGATTGTTCCCAGTACCCCTCCACTCATGATAGACCCCATTACCATTTGCTTATCATATTTGCGACTGAACATCTGAGGCATAGCTATGATTCCCGCAGTGACAATGCCAGCTCCCATTACTCCAACCATAGCTGCTATCGCGGTGCATATTAGCACTGTCCCCATTGCCAGACCACCCCTTATAGGGCCCATCCACTTGTGTATTGTACTATACAGTGCATCACCTATACCTGAGCGTTCCAGTATATGCCCCATTAAGATAAACAGTGGTATAGCCACGAAGACAAAGCTCATCATGTTTTCGTGAGCGGCAATAGCTGCAATTCCCAAAGAAGAGGGTCCCCATAAAATAAGGGTAAATATCAATGCTACGCTACCCAGGGCGAAGCCAATGGGAAGCCCGGTAACAAGCACTACCATGGCAGACAAAACCAGAATTAGGGTAATAAGCTGAATGTTCATGATAAATCCTTCCCAAAGGCTGATAAGATGTCTCGCCAGAATTTAGGTATACCTGCAAGTAGTAATAGAAAGGTTGCTACAGGGATTATCATTTTGAACGGGTACCAAGGAGGTGACCAGGCAGAGGCTGTATGTTCAAGTACCGTAAGTGAACGATACGCCATCTCCCATCCCTGCCACAGTACGATAGCACAGAAATAGAAGAAAAGCGGTGCTGTAATAAGGTCTACAATGGCTCTAGTTTTAGGAGAGAAACGTGCATGAACCACATCCATTCTGACATGCCCGTCGACGAGGAGAATCCATGCCCCAGCCATCATACCGTTGAAAGCAAACAAGTACATACCTGTCTCGTGAGCAAAGAGAGTGGGCCTATTGCATACATACCTCATTATAACTTCATATACCAGTATTAAACACATAGGGATAAGAATGAAACTTACTCCCTTTCCTATCCATTCACTTATATTGTCAATAATCCGACAGAGAGCTGACATTTTCTTCATCGCCTTCTCCTCACACCGCAAACCATCAGCTATTTCCCCTCTCTGCTCTCTCTGTTACAGAAGGCAGAGAGAGGAAACGCTTTATTTTCAAAAGAGGCTTCACCTCTTTAGTACACCTTTAATAAACATCTTCTACTAGCATAGTCACAGCTATAGCTTATTACAGATAACCCAGTTCCCTCATGAATTCCTCATAGATTTCCATCATCTGGGCGTTCCGTGGAGAAAGGGCAGCAACTTCATCCCACATCTCTAATGCTGCTTCGTTCAATTCCTTTACACCAGCATCGTCTAGAGCAACGTATTCACACCCTGCCTCTAGCATCTTTAGCGTGCCTTGTCGTTCATCCTTAGTAAACTTTACATCACCTTGTCCAGAATATAACCTAGCAGTCGCGTAGAGGACGTACTGTAGGTCTTCAGGTAGACTATTCCAGGTATCTTCAGTAACTAGGTAGTCAGCCCCTGCAACTGCAGCAAGGAAGGGTGGCTGCATTATGTACTTTGCAAACTCATAAAACTTGTAATTGTACAGCTCTCCCAGATCAACGCCTAGGGCGCCA
This sequence comes from uncultured Dehalococcoidales bacterium, assembly GCA_964654015.1. GTDB lineage: Bacteria > Chloroflexota > Dehalococcoidia > GIF9 > AB-539-J10 > JAUUZT01. The sequence continues at coordinate 5,324 of CAZZHQ010000139.1, forward strand.
TCAATAACACCTGTGGCGATTGACATATAGACCTCAGCGCTAGCTATTGTAACTGCAGTACCTCCCAACTTCTCTAATAAATCTGCGCCTCCACCTGTAGCCTTTATCTTGAGGGCTCTCAACTCATCCAGAGTCTCACATGGGACACTAGTCACAGTATACATAGGGTTCCAAACATCTGGGGATAAGTAGTGGACACCCTGCTCCAAATAAGCCTCCTGCAAGATTTCCTCCCATCCTCTCTCCCAAATCAATTCTAACACTTCTCTCCCACTCCGCAAGCCAACAGGCAAGCCATATGCGCAGTTCATCTCAGGTATAATACTCTTGTAACTTGCGACAAAAGGACAAGCGATGTCAACTACGCCTGCCTGCAAGGCATCAAATGTATTTCCCCACCCGACGAGTTCACCAACACCCAGCGGCTCAACCTCAATTCGACCGCCGGATACTTCCTCTAGTTCCCTGCAGAAACCACAGTAAATCTCGTCAAAATAGTAAATTCCTCTGGGAGCCCAGCTTGCAAATTTCCATTTGAATACTTCTGCTGATGGTTCGGGTGACGGTGATGTTGTTGGTGATGTTGTTGGTGATGTTGTTGGCGCTGGTGTTGGTATGGGCGTCGGTGCAGCGCACGCCAACAAAAGAGGAATCGCCAACACCAGGGCTAGGCTAACACTACTAAGTAACGTCAATATTCTTTTCGTTCTCAATTTAATAACCTCCTCAAAAGTTTAGAATTTGCTCAGTTGATTATTTAATCTAATTATCTCATTTTTGACCTCCTTCGGATCTCCCTGCTTACTACTCACAATTTCCTTGATCTTACTAAAACACCCTTAGTCAAAATATCTGAAGCCATTGTTATCAATAAAGCTTAGTGATGGCAAGTCTAATCTCAGGCAGTAATAGCTTCATTGCTTACTCATGAATGATTTGACTAACCTTACTGCCGCGCCAGCGTT
>CAZZHQ010000140.1:0-6195 GCA_964654015.1 uncultured Dehalococcoidales bacterium
TTTACGGAGCAGAACCCACTCTTAACAACCTGTCCAGTTTTCGGGGACCACCTCAAATGAAGAAAAAATTCACATTCACTTAGTCTAACATTACTGCTGAACTGCCCCTTCACTGTTATTTTACCATCCCGAAAATTTCATATCATGGATAGCTCAGTTTTCGGGGAGTACATCACACCCATAAGGCGAGCTATTGTGTATAACATACTTCTACTGCTTTCACTTAATCTTTTCGGTTGAGCAGTGCCGGGGCTAATGCACATCTGCAATTTTGGCATCCTGGCGGGTACATGTGCCCACTAGGAAATGCTTTATCAATTGGTATCACTCCCGCAGCCCCATTGCCCGTGCATATCTCACAAACTCGGTCATCTCCGGCAGTAACCCACTCTTTACCTTCAATTCCCATTTCTCTCATGTTATCAAGCGAGGCTTGCGATAGAGCATATGCGGTTTCATTTTGTGCAATTAACCGTGCCCGCTCGGTTGTCATGTCGGGGAACTCTTTCCTTATATCACTTACCAGACCACCTATCCCTCTTTTATTCTTAATTCCGTCACTCACAATCCGGACAAGTCTACCCGCAGAGTCGGGCGTTAGTTCATACTTGATTACCATTTGAGCGCCTCGTTCTTGGGCATACTTGATAGCTTTGGCCATAGAAGGGCCTTCGTAAGTCCCAGCCGAGCTTTGATTAATCAATATTCCATTCTCCCTCTCCCACTGCTCCTCAATCCTAGCTGCATCCTGCTCGGTTACAACAACCTTCTTGTTGTCGGCTGGCCTGGTGCGAACATACATGTAATTATTGCAAAATGGGCATTTAGTTTTTCGGCCTGGCATCTTATCGAGTGACTTGGCACAGTAGGGACAAACGGGTTCAGTATTGCCTAATGCTTCATACTTGGTTTTGTTTATTCTTAAGAATTTATCCAGTATTCCCATGTCTCATCTCCTTCATATCCTCAGTCACTTTCTTTGGTTCATTCAGTTATTAATACCTCTATCTCACCCATTTTAAGCTTATGCTCTAGCATAGTTGTGAGGTCAGCATATTGCGGACTCATTGGAGAGGAAGCTATTCCATAACCAAAAACCACAAATCCATGATGTTATTCACTAGTACGCCGCAGTGATTGTATCATGTGTATAAGCAAAGATACCTCGTTGTCGGTCAGTTCATCTACACGGTCTATACTATCTTTGATTTCTGAAACTATTGTCGCTTTTAAATTTCCTATTTCACTAGGTTGCTTTATTCTAGACTCTACAAGGGTAGCACTTACCTGAGATATAAAGGCAGCCATTACTCCTATTCCAACTATCATCAAGACCATACCCATAACCCTTCCGCCAATGCTATTTGGCACTATATCGCCATAGCCAACTGTGGTTACGGTTGAAATGCTCCACCAAACTGCATCCGAAAAATTGGTGATTTGGGCACTTGCTGTTCCACTTTCAAGGAGGAATACTACAAACGCACTTATAAAGACAATACTCATAGTAATCCCAAGCAGAGCGACAAGCCGTGTCCGCTGAATAAATCTTCCTGATGTTGTAAAGAACCTTCTCATTCTAGCCATGACAAGAAATAATCTGACTATCCTAATCAAACGCAGAGAACGAAGCCCTGCTGATATTGCAGGTATTGTTCCTAAGGCGGATAAAGCCACTGCTGGAATTATGGCTAGAATTTCATAACCATGAAATTTCAGGAAATGGGATTTATTCTCTGTAGACTTTAGTCTGTAAATAAAATCTAAAGCAAATACCACACAAATAGCAAAATCTACAGCATATATACTTACAAGCCATTCTGTTGACAGGTTGACTAATGATTCAATAATAAGTGAGATAATAGAGATAACTGCCAATAAGCCAATTAGGATTTCAATCTTAGGTTTTCGTGTCATAGTAACCTCCTGAAATCAAATGTAATTCATTATAATATCAGCTTTTAATTACGAACAACTCTGACTTTATTGAATAGTGCTCAGCATTTTGAGTCTTTTGAGGGGCCAGAACTTTGGAGGAAAATTAGGTAATAGTTCGTTGTGTCTATGCTATAGAGATGATAAAAGTTCGATGTTAGTTACCAAGCTATGATGAAATGGATGGGTTAAGATGAACCTACATTGGCATATATTTATCCTTCTACTTAAACAGTTTCCCTAGTGTCCTGCCTGTTGCTTTACCAGCTGCACGCCTAGCTACCCGCTTGCCTACTTTGCCCTTTTTAACGGCGTTAACATCACCCATAAGGCGAGCTATTGTGTATAACATACTTCTAAATCCCATGAGTTTGTCCCTCCTATTCTTTTAATTTAACTTTGCCCAACTTCTTACAATTCCATTCTACCACTGAAATATGTAGTGTCAATAGGCTAAAGATAAAGAGCGTGACTTCTCTGTTTGTAACCTGAAAACAATCATTATGAATCTACTCACGAACAATTAATTCTGCATACGATAGCTACGAACTCAATGCATGTTTCTAATAGATTAACTAGATTTTCCTCAACGCTTTCAATAAAGTAATAGCCGATATTTCAATTAACACAGTTATTCCCAAGATAGCTGCAGTCAAGTTGTCCATTTTTAGCCAGACAAACTGTTTTAATAATATGAACAGTGCAATTAAAAAGGCAACCCACAATATATATCTCACTTCTGCAATATAACCCAAAGAGGATACTGTTGATAATAGATAATCACTTTCTAACAGTATAATGTATTCCATTATGGACATAATGAGTATATAATCGAAACAGAGCAAATCATAAAACTATTAGGCCTTGGAGGTACGTCATGCCAATATGGAAAAAATGGTCAAAGTTTACGAAGGAGAATGTACTGAAACTACCTATAGAACGTGGAACATACGAATTAGCTGATAAAAATAAGGAAATAATAGACCGAGGTGGAAGTGACAGTGAAGTGTCTGGTGTTCGGGGGAGGCTTCTTTCACGTCTAAGACTTAATAATAATCCTGATGCCAGATATTTTAGAGTTGTAGATGCCCCCCTCGTACGTAGTGGCATTGGTATGGAAGCCACCCTCAATAAAAGACATGTGAAACGATATGGGGAAAAACCAAAGGATACTAAACGAGCACCTCATAAATATGATATATCTTAACTTATCCCTATATCATATCTACCACCGAACTATCTCTTCTAGTGGTTTCCTTCACTAAATGAACCAACTAAATCAGTTTGAAAGGAGAAATAATGGACAATAGTGAATACTTAGATGATGAACCATATGAAACAGATGAAATATGGCCACAAAAAGAGGGAGGGCCTAAGGAGCCATGGAATCAACGGAGGATTCCTCGTTCTCAAAACAGAAGTAAAGGGGCTGAGATGCCTAGTCTTTCAGATGTTTTTGATTCGCCTAATCCAATTGAGCTCGCGGTTGAAATAGACAGACATACCCTTAAGGAGCCTTTTAAACATAGTCGAAACAAGGGGCGAGGGTTTGGAGGCTTGCCAAGACTCTGAAATGCCTACCTAAATAACAATAATAATATGCTCCTGTGGTTTCGTCGACCAAAATTATTTAACTGAAACCATTTAATTGAAATACTTTCGACACACAAAACCTGAGAATGAAATAGGACAACTGTTCATTTGTAATCAGGGATAAGTAGTAATGAAAAACAGTATTACCCTGGTGGTATGCATCTTGTCAGGTATCATTAAAAATGGCACTTCTGTTGCTGATATCAACCTCTTAGATAATAGCCAAAGTATAAACCAATCTGAAGTTCCCGAATCTACTAGCGCTACAATCACTATTACCATGCACACTATGCCTGATGAGTAAAATAAATAACTCATATAAGGAACTAATCCATTATCCAATGGTGCATATTTATAGAGCAGAAAAATGAACGTACATGACCTTATAAACTACGAACGGAAGAAGAGAAATATATTTCATCACGTATATTGGAGCCGAGAAATGGCTAGATTAGCCCAGTCCCAAGCTAATTATTGTGCCAAAGTTGGTCGTCCTGTTCACTCTGACAGATATGCTTATCAGGGAGGAGAGAATTTGGCTCAGGGTCCCAGTAATTTTACTCCAAGAGCCATAGTTGACTGCTGGTTGAATAGCAAGGCTGGGCATAGAGAATATCTTCTTAGTCCTACAGTTAGAAAGGCTGGTATAGGCATAGCCAAGGCAAGGGGAAAAACATTCGTGGCTTGGGCTTTTAGTGATGTTCCACCATCTTATCCTGATTGCCCCAACTACAAACCTCCAAAACCCAAGGCACTTAATCTTAAAAAAGTAAGTGACTCCTTCATAACAACTTTTCTTAAGAATAGTAAAAGCAATCTAAACAAGATATTTTCTAACAGCAAACAACGTTACCTGAAAAAGCTTGTACTCAATCTAACAGTTTTGGCAACTGAGATTGGTTTGATTTGGGTTGCCTATAATACTTTCACACATAGATATACGCCTTTAGTTGGGGCTTTATCAATAATGGGGATTATAGTGCTTTTGTGGTTTTTGATAAGCCTCAGCAAAAAGCGTGGATTTCGCTATAAACGCCCTGGAATGATTAAGACCACGATAGTCGTAATTTCTCTAATGGTTATCTTTGCTTTTGCAGGAGTACAACCACTAGCAGGATATAAAGACAATCTTATTACCAAACTAGATATTAGCGATTCTCTACTTAACAGTGACTATGCGGAAATATACACAGGGCAGATTGCGGGGGTTGATGATTGGTCTGTATCATTGGATGGAGGAAAGTGGGAAAGCAATATAGCAACTGTTAAGGTATCACTCTGTAATCGAGCAGAGGTTAGAAGATATTTTATGCTGAATTATAAATTAGTTGCTATAGATAGTACTGGCAAGGTAATAGAACCTTGGACATGCAAGCCTGGTAGTGATAAAGGAGAGTTTACCTCTGGGCTATTTGCCACATATGATAAAGAGTTCTATCCAAATGAATGTTGGGCTGGTGAACTTATGTTTACGCTGAGTCCCTACTCAGGTGAAACCGGGTTATATATCACAAGATTTAACCATCAGCGTAAATACATGCTATTCACTTTTGGCTCTCCTCCATAGCCTAGAGTAAGGGTTTGAAGAGTACTGGTGAAACAACGACTGAGTAATCTATTCGATTAAATCAACCACGAGTTAACTTACCTTTTAAATAAAACACAGACGCCTATCTAAATAACAAGAAAGGGTGTATGCTTCTGCTTTGGGCAACCAATAATTCAATTTAAGCTATTCCTTTTTTTAAAGGAGCTTATCCAAATATTATTTTCAAATACTGTTGACTTATTTATTTGCAACTTTGGTTTTTTTAATTCATCCCGCAATAGTTCAGCAATTATTTCATAAACATTATCAGGCATACTCTGACTAATTGTAATCTTTTCGATGCAATTTAAATCTATTTGCACCTCAATACTAGTATGTTTCGTTTTGCCTTCCCAAATTATCCTGAACTCCTTTTCAACTCTATAAGGATAGCGCTTAGTGAAAGGTATTTGGTCTGGTTTGATTGTATTCTCTTTAATTTGCCTTATTGTCTTGTAATTTATTTCTCCCCATCTGATTTGCTTGATGTTTTGAAACGAATTAAGCAATTTCTGTTCATCAAATTGAATACAACATCCTGCTATCCCACTAGCATAAGCTATCCAATTGTGGATAGTTTCATTACCAAAGCTAAAACAAACTGCAAATAGGTTCGGAATTCTTTTTCTTTTTTTATATTCTAGAATAATTTGCGAGTCGTTTCTGTCCTCCCAAGTGGAAGGGTCAAGAAGAACTAACTTACTGCTTCTTAACAAATGCAAAAGAATAGGTAATGTAGTATATCGATTAAGCTTTCGAGATTGTGTAATGGATTTCATATAGAGGCTCCTATTTCAATGTCTATTTAGTAATTCAATTATTTATTATGGTCAATCAGTAAGCCTCCTCCTGCTCCAATAAGAGGAATAAACAAATAGGCAAAAAATAATCCCATGCTTTTTATTAGAAAAGACAAAGAAAGATTTCCGCTAAAAGAAGGGTCCTCTAGCACCTGGTTAATATTCGTCATGATGACATCAGGCCAAGGTGTTATGTGGAGTGAACCCTTAAAACTGGACACATTAGGTTAGGAAGGTTTGGCAGGGTCGAAATATCCTATAATGGAGGAGAGAAAGGAT
>CAZZHQ010000141.1:0-6188 GCA_964654015.1 uncultured Dehalococcoidales bacterium
GGCTCGTAGCCGTCAGAGGCATCAAACTCCAGCGTGTCAATGGTACCGTGGAAGTTGCCAATCGCGGCATATGCAGTGTTATTTACACTAACCAGTATCACGAGCAGTAGGCAGGATATTGAAATCAACCGTAATAGCCATATATTGAATTTTTTCTCTGGTCGCTTCATATTTTTCATATTTTGTAGGTATGCTATTTCAAGCTATTTACCCTACTCTAATATTAGATAATGAATATGAAGTAACCCATAAAAATACATAAAGACGGCCTTAAATTACCATTAAGAATTGATAATGATTATAAAGAATTGATAGTGTTCATAAAGGATTGGTAAAGATGGTTAAGGATTGTTAACTTATATATATTTGATATTTAAAAATAAGCAGAGACAGCGGTGAATGATGACTAGATACCTTCGCTTTACACTTTGTGTAGGAGATTGTTATCTAAGGTAACAAAGTAGTACTTTGTTTCGCCTGAAGAAATGGGAATCTAGTGTTCATAAATGAAGCTCCGCACCCGGCAAATGGGACACCAGGTGGTGTGCCCACCGCGGCAGGGTTTTTTCTCCGGATCATGCGGGCATAGCTTGCCACCGAAGTGCAGTCTTTGCAGGAGTATCGGATTATCGAAAAATGTCACTGCTCCGCAGCTCGGACAGTGAGCCATATAACCCTTCTCTATCTCAAAGACAGCTGCCTTCGCCCCGCATGGACAGTCAAGAGTATATTCAGTGGGCTTCTTCTTCCTTTTGCTTGCAGGCATATTACTCTCCCAAGTGTATATTAAGAGGCAGTTGTGTCGACCAACCATGGTAATTGTAGATCTTGATATCGTATTCGAGGACAGGATAACGACAAACGGGGCATGTTACTGGCGGTTGATCGGTCCAAAAATGATGATTGCCCTTTGTCTTATCAAAGACTCCGGCCACAGTGCTGGCGGGATGCATACAGCGCATGAAAAACACCTGAGGCCAGGTTGAGAGTTCGTCTAAAAGGCCATGATACGGGAAGTAACGCCGGTGAAACCGCCTCAGGTATTCCTCATAGGCGGTGTCATCCTGGAGCTGCGCAAGTTTGTTTCTCAAGTTGCCGCTTTCGGCGGTTATTGCCTTCTTCTGAGATTCTAGGCCCCTAATCTCGGAGATGAGTCTTTCTCTTTCTTTGGTAGCACCGTCATGTAGTTCATCCAGGTACTTGTTGAGTGAGCCATGTTCCTTCAGTCCTTCAGCGAGTTGTTCCCTGGCATTCTTGTGACCGGCGAATTCTTTAGCCAGGCCCAGGGCAAGCTCCAGCGTAAATCCATGGCCTTCAATTTCAGTTTTTACCTTACCGGCAGCTGCTACTTCTTCCCTGGTGATATTGGCTTTGTTGTAGGTATCTTCAACTTCGGCAGAAATACGCTGTTTTTCTTTCTCGGCTTTCCTGTTGAAGGCTTCAAGCCCTTTTTCTGCAGCCGAATACTCGTTCCTGATCTGTGCCAGTTCTAGTCCGGCCTTTGAAGCTGCTTTCTTTGCTTGCTCGTACTCAGTCCTGGCGTTCTTAATCTGCACTGCTAAATCATTAGACCTTTGCTTGAGAGCAGATACCTCCTGTTCCAGCTTCGTCTTCTGCTTTATCAGTTTCTCGCAGGCATCCAGACCTTCCGTACAGGATATCCCTTTTTCTTCCTCCAGACGTATCAATCCCAGTATTGCCTCAAGATATCCGGAATCGGTGATGCGCCTCTCCAACTCCATCAGGCTTTCGAAGTCATCCTCAGAAAAGCCCGGGCAGTGAACATGCGCCATTCTTGCCGCGTCTCTGATCTCTTCAGCGGTAAACTCGTTATCCATTCTTATTCCACTCCTTTCCCAATTTCCAGTGTGAGCCGGATCGCTTCCTCTAAAGTCATGTCTGCTCTCAGACGTGAAGAAACCCTCCTTACCATCTCTCTGGCTTCGGCAGGTTGATAGGCCAGGCTCTCCAGAGCGCTTACCAGGTTTTCCGTTGTTACCATCTCTTTGTTGGCCGGCACGGGTTGGCTGGAGTCCTGGAAGGCAAGACCGATCAGGCTTCCGGCTACCAGCGGCGCCATACATCTGCCCTGAGCTCCGAACTGACACAGCCACGAGACCACCGACTGATATTTGAATATTACTGAAAGTACATTCACGAAATCGTTGGGAAGTCGTACCAGCTTGGTGCCGGGTACCTCCCAGGTAGTGTAGCCGGCGTCTTTAGCTACCATAGCGAACCTTCCCAGGTCATTTTCGAGGAGAGCGTGCAAGAAGACCATAGGGATGCTGATTATCTCGGGTTTACCAACAAGCCCGGCCAGCGTAATCAAACGAGAATCATCAGCTGTTCTCACCACTGCCGCGGCAACAAGATAAACACTGACCTCGATTACCAGCTGGTGAATATCCTTGCCCTGAAACTGAAGTTTCGGCACCGGAACAAACCACCGCTCTGCTCTCCATGATGCCTTGTTTCCATATCTGCCTCTAACAGAGGCCCCAATAAGTTTGTCAATTTCGGCGCTGGTCTTAGCGTTTTCCGCGACCGAGACAAACATATCGACCACATCAGGACTCATGATCCCTATTCCTGCTTCCTGTAAGGCCAGTGAAACAGCCTCCTTCTGATTGCCGGCTCGACTGCCTGTAAGGATCTTCATCTTGTTCTCCTTTTCATCTATTCCACTAATGCTATCTATACTATGCTATCTATACTACCTATGAGGCTGCCGGTTGTTTTGCTCCTTTACAGCAGGGGCTTATTTAGCCTGTTTCAAGGCAGGGGATGGGGTGACCCTCCCCCGAATAATCCCGCCTTGAAAAGTCTACCCGAGCGCATCTGGATGACAATGTCCGCATAACCAATCTCCGTCTCTTCGCCGCCAGTCAATGGCGCCACACGCAGCACAGGGGTCGGTCGGTTTATCGCCGTTATTTCCATGCCGTGTAAAATAATGTGTGGCATCTGTGGCAACCGTGACATGCCCATCAACTCCGAGGGTGTTTGTCACAGATGTCACGGATGCCACGCTTCCAGGAACACGGTGAAATTTGTGAGATTTCAAAACATCGGGTATCGCCTGGGTCATCTCTACATCCTCGGAGTAATAGTATCGTGAGGTAACCTCTGCCCAAGTTTGAAAGTCAGGAATACAGTAAGCCCTGACCGGCTTTTGAAATCGCTGCCCGTCTCTCTTAAAGTCGACCCGGCGCCATTCGACCTCAAAACCCACGCCGGCCAGCGTCTGGGTTACCATCTTGGCCGAGCTTTTCATCAGCCGGGCGACCATAGTCGGCGTCACCACCTGCACCCGACCGGCGTCATCGCAGTAGCCGGCGAATTCCTCACCCAGGTCGGCATGGCCGGAAGCGATCGAATAGACCAGGTTCACCAGGGAGCCTTCCCAGGACATGCTCCTGACCCTGCGGATCTCCTGCTGGCGTTTGAGCAGGTATTCCCGGAAGGTCCTCTCTCCATCGGGTAGCAGCTGGCAGATGATCGACATCGGCATGACCAGCTGCTTCAACCTTGGCTCGATGTCCATATCGTCAAAGATGATCATCCTGTTGGCATCGACCTCGTTAAAATGGTGCAGGGTGAAAAGAGCCAGCTCGTTTCTGAGCTTCTGCATCCTGGTGTAGTAATCTTCGGGGAGAATGATGGGAATTTTAAGATTCGTGGTTTCGTGTGGGGAAATGGATAGAACCCTGGCTTCGGTCGCGTTGTCCTTAAACGGCTGCCGCATGGCAAGGATCTTGGGAGCAAAGGGGTCAAAATACTCCTGGACCCTGGGATTTTGCTTGTCTGACAGCACGTAATACTTGCCACGCTCGAAGCCAAGGTTAAGGTATTTGACGAACTGAGACTCCTTATCACCGGAAGTATCAGCTTCGTCCATGATTAAGGTGCCACGCCAGTGGTTATTCAGCCTAGCGACGCCGCTGAAGGTGCTGGCGCCGCTGGCGAAGACGGGGTAGAAGCAGAGATCGGCCACAACCTTCTGGATCCTGCTCTTGCCTTTGCCGGTATCAGCCAGGAAGCGCAAGTAGCCCACGTTCTTGACCTTGGTATAGAACCAGGTGAAAAGGATGTAATAGACACAGGTCTCTAATTGCAGCTCGGGCAGGTCGATGTAATTCGACAAGTGGTCTTTGATCTTAGAGTAGAGATCATCCGCCGATAGTAACCTCGCTGTGGTGATGTTCTCGTCGGGCATGCCGACGATGCCAACCTCGCTGCCGTCCATGATGGGCAAGGGTCGTGGCTTGATGCTCTTCCCGGCTAATGGGAGATCTGAAGTCATCTTTACCTGATTTTGGTCATCCAGGTAAGCGAAGCCATAGCTGCCATCGTATTGCCGGACGGTTATATACAACCGTTTGTTTGCGAAAATGAAGGTCCTCTCCAGGTCTTCCGGCTCATGGTCGACCACTACTTCTTCCATCGGCACGGTTAGCGCCTTCAGCTCTACTAGGGTGTGACCGCTGGCGAGGAAGTCATCGACGCCGGTTTTTAAGCCATCATTTCCTGACGGTAGCAAAACAATGGAGACGTTAGCCTTCTTTCCCTTGAGGAATGTTGCCAGTCGTTTAACCGCCAGGGCCACGCTTGGGTTGGTGGCATAGTCGGAATCGGGAGCAAGAAACACCTTGCGGCCGTTAAGAGCGATCATTTCGAAATCGGGCGAAGCAGTGAGCCCGCCGAAGCTGTTCCTGGCCCGCCAGTTCCAGATGCCAGTCATGTCGACTGCGCATTCGCCTTGAGAGGCGAGCGCATCACCTTTCTTAACACCCTCGGTTATCCACAGTAGCACATTGGGATCGACGAGGTGCTTCTGACAAGCCAGCGGGCAGTCCAGACGGTTGGTGGCTCCACTGGGAGTCTCGTACTTGACTGGCTTGCCTTTATTGTTTAATCGGGGGCTATCAGGGCGGAACTGGTAGCTGACTATACCATCACCATCAACTCCCCAGAGGGGAATAAGGATGCCCGGGGTATGACGTTGCGACGGGGAGAAGCCGAGCTTCTCAAGCTCCGATTTTCCCAGAAGGCTGCGGTAGCCTCTCTCTTTAATGACATCGATGTCGATTCCGCTTCCCTCGTGAAGGTGGCGGAAATGGCTCGTCATAAGTTCCGGTATGACTTCGGAAAAGACGGATTCATTCATTCTGATCCTCCGCTTGCATATCACCAATTGACTTTCGAGAATGCTCAGGAGATGTGGCGGCTTTGTTTCTAACACGGGACTCATTTCGATATGCGTCCGGCCCGGCTTCACCGCGGTCTATTTCGCCCAGGTAAGCACGGACGATCATCCTGGCCAGTATTGTCAGCGCCACCTCACGCTTATCAGGCTTCACTGCGGTTACCATTGCCACCTTTCTCGATAATAAACAAGTCGTCAAAGGTATATTCCCGGAAATACTCAAGGAAGCGTTCGCGCATCGCCGCTGAGGGCTTTCTCTTGCCCCTGACGATTTCGGAGAGATAGCTCCTGGATATATGCAATCTCTCCGCCAACCCTTTCTGGGAAAGGTTCCGGCGTGTGATAGCAACTTCAAAGGCTTCTTTCTTAAGACCTACCCTGACCATGTATAACTCCAGCACACGTTTTGTTTACAAAAGTATAGAACTTGTTTTACTATGGTGTCAAGCGATATATGTCGCAATAGTAAGGCAATATGTGTCAACATAGTATTGATTTAATTCGCTAAGTGTGTTATTATCTGGTCAGAGGTGTATTATTATGGATGATTTCGGAAACTATGTGAGAACCCTTCGGCAGGAGCATGGTCTCTCACTCAGACATGTTGAGGCAAAGGCCGGTGTCTCCAGCTCGTACCTCTCTCAAATCGAACATGGCCGGCGCCGGCCCCCGGGACCGGATATCCTGAAGCGCCTTGCCCCCGTCTATGATGTACCGGTTAGGGATCTGCTTAAAGCTGCCGGCTATCTGGAAGAAGCCGTAAGCAGTCTTAGCGAAGAAGATGAAGTGGAGATGGCTTTCCGGTACGTCATGAACGACCCGAGATATAAATCCGGCACACGGATAAAGGGTAAGCTGACTGCCGATGTGAAGCGCTTCGTCGTGGAGATGTACGAGAAATCGACTGGAAAGAAGCTTCTGCCCGGAGGTTGATTGCATGCCCTTCACGAATGACCTTCATGGCTTCTGTTGCTACCTC
>CAZZHQ010000142.1:0-6171 GCA_964654015.1 uncultured Dehalococcoidales bacterium
CGTAAAATACATATGGATTGACCAGCTCTTGAAGGCAGAGATGGGGTATAAGTAGCACAGCAGCCGGTATAGAAATGTCTTTTGCAAATCCCGATATGATGTGAGTGGCAAGAAGCAAGCAGGGGGTGGGGGCGAACCTCCCACCCCCTGCTTGGGGTTTTGGGTCAAAGGGTTACTCTATAAGTGTCTAATCCCTTTTTCAGGTGAGGGCAAGTAGTATGCGTGCTTATATAATCAGAAGATTACTGCTAGTGATACCGACCTTGTTCGTAGTGAGCCTCGTAATTTACATCCTGATTCAACTCGTTCCGGGCGATGTAATAGACGCGATGCGGGTATCAGGAGGAGACATACCAGCCGACAGAGCTATTCTTGAGCGTCAGTTAGGATTAGATGCACCAGCATTTATACAGTATGGACGCTGGATGGGATTCCTTCCCCAGGTGGATGGCAGTTTCAGTGGTGTTTTTCAAGGCAACCTGGGATGGTCATTTTTTCAAAGGCAGCCCGTGCTCAAACTAGTGGGTATGGCAGGGCCGATAACCCTTGAGCTTGCCCTTATGGCGCTTATAATATCCCAACTAATAGCCTTACCTATAGGTATATATTCAGCGTTACGGCAGGATAAGTGGGGTGACTATATAGGCCGTAGCGTTGCCATACTCTGTATCTCGGTCCCTGACTTCTGGCTGGCGACGCTGATAATAATCTTCCCCGCAATATGGTGGGATTACATGCCACCCATAATGCTCATCAAATTTACTGATGACCCGATAGGTAATCTGAGAATGTTCATAATACCAGCTATCATTCTGGGCATGGCTTTCGCGGGGATAATCATGAGAATGACCCGAACCATGATGCTGGAGGTGCTCAGGCAGGATTATATCAGGACAGCCTGGGCAAAGGGGCTCAGGGAGAGAGTAGTCGTGATGAGGCATACCCTGAAAAATGCGCTAATCCCGGTAGTCAGCACGATAGGAGTTCAAGTGCCCTTTTTAATTGGGGGCACGGTTATTATAGAGCAGATATTCTGTCTGCCCGGGATGGGTCGCCTAGTAATAAATGCTTTGATTTCACGAGACAAGTTCCTAGTTTGCGGAATAGTGCTTATTTTTGCACTCTTGTTGACATTAGTCAATCTAGTGATTGACCTGACCTACGGCTTTTTGGATCCCAGGGTTCATTTTAAATAAAGGAAAAATTAAAAGGGAGCGATGGTGTGGCCGATAGCTCATCGGGGATGATAGCCGAGAGGAAGAGACACTCCTTCTTGGTTAATTTCTTCATAAGGCTGGTGAAGGAGAAGCCACTGGGTACTATAGGTGGGGTTATAACCCTGCTCCTGCTTTTCACCGGCATTTTCGCCGACCTCATAGCCCCCTATGGCATGAATGAAACTTGGGTAGGAGGTTTCCTGAGTCTACCATCAGCCGAATTCTGGCTGGGCACAGATAGTATCGGGCGAGACATGCTCACTCTTATTATCTTCGGGGCTCGTATCTCGGTGATTGTAGGTTTGTCTGCTTCTATGCTAGCTACGACTATCTCTTCAGTTATAGGTATTGTGTGCGGGTACCTCGGCGGCAAACTTGACCTGGTAGTGCAGAGAGGCGTTGATATCTGGATGTCTTTGCCTACCCTAGTCGTTCTTATGATCTTAATCACTATCATGGGGGCAAGTATAGGGTCAGTAATTCTTGCTCTGGGGTTTGCTGTTGGTATTTCTGGGTCCAGGATAGTAAGAGGTGCTGTTATCAACGTTAAAGAGAATGCATATGTGGCGGCGGCGGTGGCTATTGGCTGTCCCACCAGCAGAATACTTATCCGGCATATCCTGCCCAATGTTATGTCTACCATAATTGTCCTGTTTAGCATACGGGTGCCGTCGATGATTCTATCTGAGGCTAGCCTGAGCTTTCTCGGCTTTGGTATCCCTCCCCCGACTCCGAGCTGGGGAGGTATGCTCAGTGGCAGTGGGCGCACCTATATGTTCATGAGCCCGTGGCTAGCTATATGGCCTGGCCTTGCCCTGGCTATCGTGGTCTATGGTGTAAATATGTTTGGCGATGCGGTGAGAGATATACTGGACCCGAGGTTGAGGGGTGGTGTGGGGCACTATGGGGTAAAGGTGAAAAAGAAGGAAGAATGATCATGGAACCCAAACAATCCCTCCCGACAAAAACCTGTAAGAAATGTAACCATGAATGGATACCAAGAGTACCAAACCCTCGACGCTGCCCAAAGTGCTTATCGTATGACCGGGACAGGGAAGTGAAGGAGAATAACGAGGGCTAGTATTCCTGTTCGGCACAAACTACATGTTTTTATGGGAAGGACTCATTCTGATAAGGAGTGAACCCTTCTTTTTCTTGATATATGAGCTCTACGGGTACGAAGTAGGAATTGCAGCAAAACGACTAGTGACATAGCTATAATCGTGACACAGGAAAGAGCAGTCCAGAAGGTGAGGCCAGAGCTAACTATTAAGAGCATCCTCCAAGACAAATCATCATTGACTACAGCCTCCAATCCCAACCTACTATACAAATTACTCTAAATCTTTAACCCACATAAAATGCTTTAGTTTGTTTTAAAATGGATTTCTGTTGAATTGTAGTACTTCGTTGACTTATTTCAAATTCCAACTATAGAGATATTCTATTATTAATTTTACTGTCAATTGTTGCAACCTATAAGCAGATTAGCACATTAATACTGCTAATATAATAAATATAACGCTACTTTCCCTCACCTCTCCATCTCCTGATACAATCTCAAACTCTCCTCAAACTTCACGCTCCTTGTATACCTCACCACCATATCCAGATTCTCCCATCCCCCCAGCCTCATGATATGCTCGATATCCAGTCCATTCCTATGCAGATTGCTGGCAAAGGTTCTCCTGAATGTGTGCGGATTGCACGGTAAGCCAGTCCTCTTCTCTAACCTGTACAGCATTATCTGAATACCCCTACGCCTCACCCCCCACATGTTTATATATACTTTTTCACTAACTTGGCTAACCCCTTTAACCTTTAAATACTCATACAGCAGGTCAGCAGTACGCTTGGTAAACGGTGCTTTTCTCTGCTTGCCTCCTTTTCCCCAGATGATGATAGTCTGAGTTTCCCAATCTATGTGCTGTTCTTTGATGCCGAGGAGCTCATTGAGTCGGATGCCGCTATCTGCGAATAGACTGATGATAGCCTTATCCCGTACTGTATCTGCCTGAGTAATCAGATATGCTACCTGTTCATGAGTCAGGCTAGGCAGTATGACCTTAGTCATCTTCGGCGCATCAACTCTACCGATAGGATTATCCTTGATGTAGCCCTGCCGATACAGCCAGTTACAAAAAGCTCGAATAGCACGGTAGTAGGCATTCTTACCGTTGCGGCAGGAGAGTTCAGATAAGAATAGGTTAATGCTGTTAGGCGTGAGTTCGTAATTGTAAACAAATGGCTTGAGGCAGCATTCGTAGAACTCAGTTGTCCTTGACGAGATGCCCTGCCTTCTGGAGTCAAGGAACTTACACAGCAGGTAAGGTAGTGAAGAAGCAGAGAACTGCGGTTTGGTAGGCCGTACAGGTCTCGAACCTGTGACACCCTGATTAAAAGATACAAGAGGTTTGTCCCTGAGCGTAAAGCGGAGTAACTAACAGTAACTTTAAATATGAGATTTAGCTTCAGGTGGTACTAAATAGTACCACCTTATCATTTATAGTGGTGAAAAGTTCGTTAGCAAAAATGTTAGCAATATATTAGCTGGTTGTATTATCTAATATGTATTATACTGTGCAAGTAGAAGGTAGTACATATGAAATAGAATAGGTATAAATATTCAGGTAGTTGAGTTTACAAGAAAGGAGGGAAACTGAATTATGTGGAAGTGGAAAAGGGAAAAAGAGGAGAAAGAAGAGAAAAAAGAGGAGAATTTATTGAAAGAATTGTGTGGAGATGATGTAAAATTACATCATTTTCTGAGCTACTATTTGTATGAAAATCCTTTAGCGGCCATATCCGAAAAGAATCTCGATATCCTCACTGAGGAAGCGGAAAAGAGCGGGGACTTTAGACCGGTAGTGGATAAGGCTATTTTTGAAGGCGCTCAAAACTCAGGGGAAAGAGAAAGATACATTAAAGTTATCCAAAACCTGGCGTTGAAGACCATACACGTGACAGAGCAAGAAAAAGAAAGGGTAGAGAAGCAAGGACTTACAGACCAAGCTGCTCTCCTTGGGGAAAGAATTGAAAACCAGAAATTTATGAGCGAAAGGGCTGAAGACATAATAAATGTAGCCTCTAAGTTCTATAAAGAGAAATTAGTGGAACTAGGAGAAGATACGAGAAGAGAAGAGAGAAGAAAAGAGAGGCAAAAGGCTGAATGGGAAGAGGAGAGAGAAGATAAGTTAGAAGAAGAGAGGCGAGAAGCAAGGAAAAAAGAAGAGAGAAATATGGGAAGAGAAGAGAAAAGGGAAGCCGAGAAACAAGATAAAAGAGCAGAACTGGCAACGGAAGAAAGGAAAGCATTCAGGGTAGAAGAAAAAGGGGAAACTGAAAGGGAAGATGAGAGAATAGAGGAGATGGAAAAGACAGAACGCGAAGCGAGAAAAAAAGAAGGATTGGGTAATTAAATTTTAGTCCAAAACGTATTGAGTTCTTAGTGTCGATGTTTCTCATTTATCATAATACTAAATAATACTAATCAATAGCTCATGGTTTATTATAGTGGTAAAAAGTTCGTTAGCAAAAATGTTAGCAAATTCTGAAGAGTTCGGCAGTAGGCCGTACAGGTCTCGAACCTGTGACACCCTGATTAAAAGTCATGGAGTGTTAGTTTAGGCACGAAAGGAGGTGAAAACAGTATTTTCGACACCCTGATTCGCTTTGACACCCTGACTCGTTTTGACACCATGATTTTTCAAGCGCTGGGTCTGAACCGACAAAATACAATGAGGGGGGACAAGATCCAGCATGACAACTCATGTAAATACCAAAGAAAAGTCACATAAACTCTCCGAATCTATAGATTACTACGAAATCTGTAACAGGGCCGAAGGCAAAAGTCCTAAAACCATCTCATGGTATTCAGCAAACCTAAAGAGCTTTCGTAACTACCTGAAAAACAGGCATCTTCCCGATTCACTGGACCATATTGATACAAAACTACTCCGAGAGTATGTCCTCTACCTGTTGAAGAAAACAAGATACGAAAATCATCCTTATACACCAGCGAAGACAGAACCCCTATCAACAGCGACAATCCATGGTCATATCAGAACTCTACGTGCTTTCTTTAATTGGTTGGTAGTAGAAGAACTGGCTCAGAACAACCCAGCTAATGGTCTGAAACCTCCAAAAGTCGTCAGGAAAGTCGTCTCTACGCTGTCAGATGAAGAAATAAGGGCCATACTCAACTCTTTTGATACATCGGCCTACTGATGCCAGGAACCAAGCCCTATTTATGATTCTGCTCGATACCGGGCTAAGGATAGGCGAACTTGTTAATCTGAAGATGGAAGATGTTCATATGGATGAAGGTTATCTTAAAGTGCTGGGTAAGGGTAAAAAGGAGCGTATTGTGCCTATTGGGAATAACGCTCAGAAGGTACTACAGCGCTACTTGTTCCGGTTCAGACCTAAACCGATTAATCCTGTAATACAAAATGTATTTCTATCTCAGAGTAGTAATCCCCTGACCGAGAACAGTATGAAGCTAATGTTTACCAGGCTATCAAAAAGGTCAGGAGTTTGTAGGCTTCATGCTCACCTTTGCAGACATACATTTGCTACAAGGTTTCTGATTAATGGCGGTGACGTATTTACCCTGCAGCAGATACTGGGACACTCCACGCTAGAGATGGTAAAACATTATGTAAACCTTGCATCCAGCCATATAGCTATACAGCACCAGAAGTATTCGCCCTTAGATCGTCTAAATCTTAGGTAAATACAAAAGAAACAGAGATTGACATTGTGTGTCGAGTGGCTTAAGGTATCAGTAAAGAAGGAGGTGATAAATGCAGGCCTATTGTATGAAATGCCGTACTAAGAGGGAAATGAAGGATACGAAAGCCATAACTATGAAGAACGGCAAGCCAGCCACCCAGGGAATATGCCCTACATGTGGTACAAAGATGTTTAGAATAGGCAAGGCATAACCCTGATT
>CAZZHQ010000143.1:0-5961 GCA_964654015.1 uncultured Dehalococcoidales bacterium
CTATTCTAGGTGCGGTTATGACTTAAAGGGTGGTATCACTATTGGGGGCAGGTCAACTTCACTCTGGTAATGGTATCACTTCCGATTGAAATCATAGCC
Organism: uncultured Dehalococcoidales bacterium; assembly: GCA_964654015.1. GTDB lineage: Bacteria > Chloroflexota > Dehalococcoidia > GIF9 > AB-539-J10 > JAUUZT01. The sequence continues at coordinate 100 of CAZZHQ010000143.1, forward strand.
TAAACCTTCTGCCATTGTGCGCAACGGTTCTCTTGCGTGAAAATGTCGATACTTTCCACTTCTCCGATATGTGCAGCTAACTGCGAAAAAGCATTCAACTGCTTTGCTAGGATCCCATGAACCGTCTTGAATGGAGTGGAATGTTGAGGATTCGGAATATCGCGATAGGCATACAATGCCTCGATATATAGCGCTTGATGCTGCCTTGCGAGATTAAGAATAAATTGGTGGCTAGTAAAAATATTCGGCATTTCCAATATAAGCTCAGGGTAATGTTCAAAGATTGCATTAAAATCATAAAGAGCCATGGCTACTCCTCCTTCACCTCGTGCATCTTCGGCAGTTCATCCCTGTAGTGGTTAATGGCCCTGATCGCAACAAGCATCCTAATGAGGGGCAGGCAATGGCATTCAGGAACACTTGCGTTGAGATATTCTTCATGCCCCCTCCTTTCTGGATGTTACTAGTTACTTCTTTCTCAACGAAACCAGTGCCTCTGCCACCTCACGGCCTTTGGCTTCAATAATATCCAGTAATTCCTCCGGGGTACGCTTATCTTCGGTATCTTTTCGATTGGGATTTACAGCTTTAATATCGTAATTCTTGGTTTCAATATCTTGACGGTTAACCGTCCAGCTATGCTCACTATCAGAACGGCTGGGAAGTAACTTGAAGAAGTCCTCAAAGTTGGCCAGTGTAAAAGGCGATTTTTTAAGGACCTTAACATCGGATAGGTCGTAGTACCAGATTCGCTCCGTAGGTTTGCCTTTAGTGAAGAATAACAGATTGGCTTTCACCCCTCCGCCAGCCTGGCTGAAGGTGCCGGCAGGCAGACTCACAATGCACCAGAGGTCACATTCATCCAATAGCTTCCTTTTCGTCTGCACAAAGGATGTCTCGGTGGTTCGGAATAGTACTCCCTCGTCAATTACCATGCCGCAACGTCCGCCTTTTTTCAGGCTGTCAATCACATGCTGTAAAAAGAGCACTTGAGTGGCACTAGTCTTGTAGGCAAAACGGGTTTGGGCATCTTTACCTTCCTTGCCACCAAAGGGCGGATTTGTAAGAATGACGTCAAAGAGAGCGGGGGCGTCTTGAAACAAGCCTCCATAAGTTTCACCACCGGTAAGGGTGTTACCATGCCACAAGTTTGGCTGGTCAACACTGTGAAGAATCAGGTTGGCCAGGGCGATGGGATATATCATATTCTCTTTTTCCTTGCCGTAGAACGTCTTCTGCTTGAGAGTTTCAATCTGGTCGGCGGTGGCTTCCCGCCCGAGATTACGAGTTATGTACTCATAGCTCTGAGCCAGAAAACCGCCGGTGCCGCAGGCAGGGTCATATATAGTTTCACCAACCTGCGGGTCTATTGCCCTAACCATAGCCCGGATTACTTCCCGTGGTGTAAAGAACTGGCCGCCGTCGTTATTTTTCTCTCCCATTTTAAGTAACAGTCCTTCATAGACCTGCGAAAGGAGAAAGACATGTGTCTGGTCGACGTTGCCATTACTGATAGTGTGCACCTTGTCCAGAACGTCAAGCAGGTTACGCTCCGTGTCAATCCGTACGTGCTCTATGCTTGACATTATCTCACTGATAACCTTCTGGCGAGGCATAGCCCCGGGTTTATCACGCAGTCCTTTTAAGTAAGGTATCAACTCGCCATTCACGAAGCCGAGAAACGCATTGAGCGTACTATTCTGCAGTTGTCGCCGCTTTGCCCCACCCGGCGCCGCCCAATCCTTCCATCGGTAGGGGCTTTCAAGAGAGGGTGAGAAATCAGCGTTTACGGCTTCAGCCTCTTCTTTCTCCTGTAATTCCCGCTCATCCAGAATGCGCAGAAATAGAATCCAGGTAAGCTCAGGCACGTATTGTAGAGCACCAGCGCAATTAGACCGGCGCATGATGTCGCAGATTGATTTTACAGCAGCATTTACCGATTGCTGAGAGAGCAGAGGTTTGCCGTTTCCGTTATTTACATGGGTATCCATATTTACAGACCTCCCGAAAAAGCCCGCCGAAGAAGGGCGGCAGGTAGGACATTAATGGAGTCAAGTTCCTGATGTATAGTCTGAGCTACTATCTCTGCCTCTACAAATTGGTTACTCAGTACCAGAGCAATACATTTTTGCTGAGCAATAGGAGGGAGAGCGATCTCAAGCGTCTCTACTTCTTTTCGAGTAACATGGCGTAACCCAACTCCACCATGTGCCCTATCGATCAGAATATGAAGCTGTCGGTTAATAGCGTGGAGAACAAACTTCGGAAATACTCTTTCCGGATCAATATCAACGCGGAATATGTGTTGGTTTAACACTGCTGGTTCTCTATCCCAAATGTGTGCTCCGAAAGAAGTTCCCGGTGTGCCTGACCACGCTAAAAGTAGGTCGCCAGGTGAAACCTTTACACGGTCACCCAGAGTGCCCTGCCAGTAATTAAAGGGTTTACCGCGGTCATTGAGATTCTGGATTCGGATTATCGGCACTCCAGATGGGCTCCAGTCTGATTCTTTATACGCATCGCCATTGATAAATTTGCATATTTCACCTAATTTTACCCATCGCCACCCATTTGCCTCCTCACTCTCAAAAACCGCCCGCAGATAAGCTGACGGCAGAGCTTTTGCCGCTTCCAGCCGTGCTACAGCAACGACACGGGCTTTTTCCACCGCCGTCATTTGCTCATTCACAATGTGCATGATGCGGTCTTGTTCGTCGATAGAAGGAAGCGGTATCTCCAGTGAAGCCAAGAATGACTCTGGAACCCTCTGTTGACCAACTGCTCCGGTGAAGTGGTTAACAGCTTCACTCAATACTTGAGGTTGTCTTACGAAACGATGAATCCATTCACAGACTACCCCAGGTCGTGGCCGGATTACGTGGAATTCCGTTGAACCAAAACCGATGCCATCGATTAGCCCCCTCGCGATAGCCTGCTTGCCATTTTGCATACAGGGGGTTATTTTCGCAAACAGAATATCTCCTTCACTAAAGAAAGTGTAACCTTTCGCAACTTCGCTGAAGGGTCTTATTTCAGCACTGATTATAGTGCCTCGGTGCTCATCAACCGCTGACATGGGTACGAAAGTCGTGGGAGCATCGGACGCTCGCCGGAAGCCTGCAGGTCGAGAGGGATTCATATCGCAGATATCTCCCAGCCGCACCCTCCGCCATCCTTGCGGTAACAAGCTTTTGGTTCCTAATCTTTCTTCGGCTTTAGCTAATGTCATGCCACGAATACCTTCTCTTTGACCTTATGCAATATTTCAACAGGTTTACCAAATGCTTTCAGCGCGGACAAACCGCCTGACCTAACCACTTCCGGAGTTTGAAAGATTTTAGGGTTCTCCAGCTCCTCGGTGCCGCCGCGGGCAAACTGCGCCGCCAGCGCCTTGATTGTCTGTGCCGTACCGTTTGGTAGCGATGTCAACCAATCCGCGTTTTTATAGGAGAAGGCCTCAGCCCGTTCTACCCGGGTGCGCGGCGCCATACCGTAGCCCAGTTCTGCCAGCACATCATAAAGGTCATATGCTCCCATATCCTCAAGCTCCCGTATGAGAAGCGGCGAGCGGCCGCCATCCGGCATTTTACCCATCATCTCGTGACGCTCCGGAGGCACAGTCCAACGTTCCCGGAAGACTTCAAGGGTAGGAGCTTCTTCTACCAGCTTCATCGCCAGTTTTTCCTTGTATTCCTCCACCGTCACCGGCATCGCCTTACCATCAACCTGGGTAACGATATAACGCCCGGCATCAGTAGCATGAACCTCAAAGCCTTCGGCAAGGATAGTTTTCTCCGGGGGTGGCGGTGGCTCTGGTCCCTCTCTTTCTTTCTTGGGTGCGGCGTACTTTGTTCTGAATTCCTCACCGAAAAGACGGGTGGCGTTAGTGTAGTCGTAAACTCGGAACATAAGCTTTCCAGTCGGCGGGTCAATGCGGGTGCCGCGGCCTATCATCTGGTAGAAAGCAATAGGAGAGCGCACATACTTGAAGAATACAATATTACGTACGCAGGGCACGTCAACGCCGGTACTAAGCAGGTCAACCGTGGTGGCAATGAAGTGATGTCGAGCACCTCCGCGCAGGTCGGCCAGATATTCGCTTCCACTACTGGCGGCGGTGCATTTGAAAGCATATGGCTCAAGGCGAGTTGCGTTATTCTTAGCACACCACTCCGCATAGAGATTATTCATTGTTGCGGCAACATCATCGGCATGCCGGTCCCGAGCGCAGAAAATGATTGTCTTTTGTTCGGGGCCACCGGTCTCAAGAAAATACTGAAACAGATCCTGACACATTGCCAGCACACGGTCAGGAAGTAAAATACTGTCCTCATAATCTGTTTTGTCATAACGCGCCCGCAGTTCACCAATAGTTATGGGTAAGCCTGTATTAGCGTCAATAGGATTACGGTCAAAAAGATCGCCCAACGTTATACCTGTGTCATCAATATTAACCCGTCCCTTCTGTATTTCACAGGCCGCCAGATAACCATCCTCGATACCTTGTGCCATATCGTATTCGTAGACCGGCTCACCAAAATATCGAATGTTATCCGCGGAAACCTGGGCATCAGCCTGGGCTTCTTTCGTTTTCTCACTGAAATCAATCTGTCGTGGCGTAGCTGTGAGTCCAATTTGAACTGCCTTTGAATTCCGCGTTAATACCTGTGACCACTTACCCCACGCCGAACGGTGGCATTCATCAATGATAATGTGACTGAAGTAGTTCTCAGGATAGTGTTTGGTCAGGAAGCTGGCATCAGCATCTTCGGTATCAACATTCAGAGTTTGATAGGTGGCAATTAGAATACGGGCATTGGTTTGCGGGTTGCCACCAGACACAGACGCAGCATTACTACCGAATACATTTTGGAAGGCACCAAGGCCCTGACTGCGCAGTTCATCGCGGTCGCACACAAAAAGAGCTCGCCGCAACTGTCCAGCATCGGCAATCTTCTTTAGAAGGTTCACTGCAATGAAGGTTTTCCCAGACCCTGTAGCCAATGCTAGTAGTGCACGTTTCTCTCCCCTTGCAAGTTTCTCCAATGTTGCTCGGATTGCAGCGTCCTGATAATAGCGGCGAGTCGCCTCCCCGCCGGTATAGCGCATTAGAAGTGGTTGAGCCAATCGACTCCCTAAGGAGAATCCTACTTTGTCTTCATATCTGGCTCGCAGCGAGACTGGAGACGGAAATTCATTTATTGACTTGGGCGCACTAGTCATCCCGGTGAAACGGTCATATTCAACAAAAAGATGCCCATTAGACGAAAACACAAAGGGTACATTTAGTCTTCTGGAATTAGCATAAAGCTTAGCTTGTTCCAAACCATGATTAGGTGGAAGACTTTCAGCTTTAGCTTCAATCAAGGCGACAGCTACGGGCTGTGTTTCCGGGTTAACCTTGACTCGTAGGGTGTAATCCACCCGTCCTTTAGCTTTCTTTCTGGGCTTACCATCTTCAATTACAATAGCTCCGGCGGTCTCTTCTCGACGAATTAGGTCTTCGGTCCAGCCGCAAGCATGGAGAGCTGGGTCTATAAGCTTAGCACGGGTATCAGATTCATTGAGCGACATATTGTCTCCATCCGGGGAGCCTTTCCTTGTGGCAACATTATAAACCGCTCAGGAAACCAAGTCCAATAACCAGGCTATAGATCACAAAACGTTAGGTTGTAAATTTAGGATTATACCACTTACTACTACTTGACAAGAATCAGGGAGTGATTCATACTATAGTATGAATACAGTATGAAGAGGTGGCAGATATGCCTAAAACAAGTAAGATTGCGATTAGTCTTCCTGAAGACGTACTTACCGCTGTAGAAAGAGAAAGAGAGGAGAGCGGCGAGAGCCGCAGCCAGA
>CAZZHQ010000144.1:0-1910 GCA_964654015.1 uncultured Dehalococcoidales bacterium
GTCACTGCACAAGCAATCACAGATACCTTCTTCGTGTTGAGTTATGGTGCTCCAGTCTATGCCTGGGTCTCTCTTAGCACAGAACAGAGAAAAATGATTTACTAATGTCAGCATTGAGAACCTTTGTGAAAGTAGTATTATCTCAACCTGAGCATCCAACAGAATATTGCCTTAGCAGTGTGAAGTAAGGATAAGGCTTAAGACACGGGTCTTCGAGCTATTCCAAGGAAGGTACAAGAATTTGCCCGAGCTAGCTCGGGCTATGGGTATATCCTTGCCCCAGCTTTATCGGATACGTGACGGCACGCGGCAAATCAATCATGAGTTCATCGTCGGCGCTACCAAGGCTTTCCCTGGATACACACTGGATGACCTTTTTTATATTACTCCCGCCTACCGGGCAATACTGTCAGGAAAGCATAGGCTATCGGTAGCCAGAGCTTCTAACCGCAAGGACATGCTTGCGACGGTACAAGTGGCCGACCTTCTTGGTATACATGCAAACACGGTGAGGCGTTGGGCTGACAAAGGGATACTAAGAGCGTATCGTCTTGGTCCTCGCGGTGATAGAAGGTTCCGGCAGCAGGAGGTTGATGCCTTTCTCAAGAAGTAGGCTGAGACCATAACTCACACATCAGGGTGAGTTAAAATCATTCAGGATGCAGTGACTACTATCTAATCCACAGCTTCTCCCCAAATGGAGCTAATCTTCCTTTCATCGCCTCTATGTGCATTGAGCTCAGCCAGGAAGCGAGCAATGTCCTGTCGCCTAAACCTTCGGTCACCCCGATTGGTAATACGGTATGCCCTCAGTGTCCCACGGTCACTCCATCGCCTCACTGTATTGGTATGGATATGGAGAAGCCGGGCTACTTCTCTTACCGTGAGCATCGGCCCCATTTGGTCACCACTTACCATATCTTACCCTATCTATCCCTTAATTAAGCTATCCTAATCATAATTAACTTATCTTGATGATAGCTCACTCAAGCCACCAAAGCAATCACCTAAATGGACTAATTCGATTAGTAAATAGTAATAGGAAAGAAGGCCTAAATTGGTGGGAAAAGTAAGGTCGGGGGTATTGACAAACCCTACAATTAATATTATTATTCTATCCCCTACGAAAGTAATGGTACAAATGAGGGATTTGGGTACTGTTTAAGGACTAACAGTATATAGGGAAGATAAATTAACACTCCGAAAAGTAAACAGATTAGCCAGGGGGCGTTGAACCGCTACCTGTAACTGGTCACTTGGGTGGCGGGGAGCCAATAGTGAAACCGACCTTAGAAGGTCGGTTTTTGTGTTTTGAAAGGAGGTGCTATCTTCTGCAAGTAAAAATGAATAAAAGGACAAGAAAGGGGTAAGCCGTGATGCCCCAGGTCGAGGGGCGATAAGGCAATCTTAAAAGAAAGGAGAAACTAAAATGAAAAAGAAATTAGGTGCAATATTACTGGTGGTAGCTCTGGTACTGGCTCTGGCGATACCGATGGCAGCACCGGCCCTGGCCACCTCAACCATGACCATCAATGTCAGCTCATCGACGCTCAACCAGCAGGATTGTTCGGATATCACGGAGTGGCATTTCGTAATCAATCAGATAAGTCCTGCGGAAGAGCCACCAGCCAGCATCCACGTTTTCTGGGACACGCCGGACGAGCAGGACGTCCCCCTGGACAAGCTCAGTGGCAAGACGGCCCACTACACGACGTCTCTGAATGCCGGCAGCCTGGTGACCGACGCCACCGCGGAGATCTATACTGGCTGGCCGGGAAATTTCAACCTCAGCAGTGTTGAATCCTCCCCCTGCTGCCCTCCGTGTGAATGCCCTCCCGGACCTCCTGGACCTGAAGGACCGATGGGACCTGAAGGACCGATGGGACCGATGGGACCTGAAGGACCGATGG
>CAZZHQ010000144.1:2010-5908 GCA_964654015.1 uncultured Dehalococcoidales bacterium
CGATGGGACCTGAAGGACCGATGGGACCGATGGGACCTGAAGGACCGATGGGACCCACTGGACCCGCTGGAGCTGATGGAGCTGCTGGAGCCACTGGACCCGAAGGACCCACTGGACCCGCTGGACCCGCTGGAGCTGATGGAGCCACTGGACCCGAAGGACCCACTGGACCCGCTGGACCCGCTGGAGCTCAAGGCATCCAGGGTGAAATAGGCCCCATGGGAGCCACTGGAGCCACTGGACCCGAAGGACCTCAGGGACCTGAAGGACCGATAGGACCTGAAGGACCGATGGGACCCATAGTTGTCGGCGGAGGTAGCAGCTCTTACGTTAGCAACGGTTCTACTACCTACATACCTATGGGATACCAGGCAGATAGCACGGTTTCAACTGAAATACGCGTGCCGATGCCGTTGGCTGGCACCATATCCAACTTCTACGTCAGCATTAGTGCGGCCCCTGGAACTGGTAATTCGTATACTTTTAATGTACTGAATAACGGAGTTGCCACAGGTATAACGTGCACAATCGCTGGCAGTGCGACATCGGGCAACGACACTAGTAACACCGAGCTCTATGCGGCGGGTGAAAATATCTCAGTAGAGGTAATACCTTCATCCGAACCGACCATAGTGAGTGTGATCTGGTCGGCAATTTTGACACCTAGTCCCTAGCCCGTAGCTATCAATAGAGTTAACCAATGACGTAGCAGGGTTGAAGGAGGGCAGGCCGGAATCCGGCCTGCCCTCCTTCTATTTTTCGTTGCCGGTGGTATCCCTTGTGGCATCCACAGCCAATAACTTTTTGTCCGGGTTTTTGGTATAATAGCCCATATCCCTGCCAAGATTACCAATCTGCGGTAGAAGGAGGGCAGCATGAAAAATAATCGAGGTGGTCTGCTGAGAAAGAATCAATGGGTGTCTATGGTATGCCTGATTTTGCTCTCCTTGCTGCTTATCGGATGCGCTAACCACACCCAAGATGCCCTCAAGGTAGATACGGTGGACACTGCCTCCAGCGTTACTCTTACCGACGGGGTGAGAGACTGGAGAGAATACACTCCACAAGAAAGTTTCCCTTCAGGCTACAGCGGGGAATTCTGGGTCATGTTTAACTTCAGCAACATGCTGCATGACAAGGTAACCCGGGTCAAAATCAACATCTACATAGTGGCTTCGGGAGAACTCAAAGCTGAAACAAGCAAGTATGCCAATTTAACGAATTCCTCGGATAATGAACTCTGGTGGGGAAATAGTTTTGATATCAGCGGTTACCCGGATGGAGACTATTCGGTAATTATGACTATGACCGACCTGATAGCGGGAACCTCGGCTTCACTATCAACGACATTCAAAATTGGAGCCGCTCCATAAGCTTATATAGTGTCTCATGGTTAATATTGAGAAACTCCGAACTTTTGCTCAAAAATGGGATAAAATTCTAGCACTTGGGGTGATTTGTCCTCTTATTTAGCAGCTTGGTTATGCCGCCATATTGGGTTAGACTTACGGCAAATTGTTCCACTGTTTGAAACCGGGTCAGAATTTGGTGCCAGGCAACTATTTGGCTTGGCTTGATGTTTTTAGCACGAAGAGCACCCACTGCTTCGATGGTTTCCTTTAAATCATCATGCTTTCTCTTGAAGGTTTCCTCTTTGGCCCGCCAATTTTTAGCTTCCAGTTGTTTGGTCTCTATTTGTGTCTGAAGCCTTCTTAATTGCGCCTCAGCCTTTCACTACCGAAGCCGAGTTTTTCGAGATCTGCCAGATGCTTTGACAATCCACTCTTTTCCGCAAGTTTAACCTCCAAAGTCTCGACTTGCCCATTCAGGACATTTCCTCTGTCCGCCAGGGAGGCAATATTACTCTCTCCCTCTTTTATCTTACGGTCCAAAGAGTCCAGCGTCAGTCCAGTCTGGTCTAACTCGCTTTGGACCCGATTTCCCTCTTCATTCAGTGTGTCCGCATTTTGAGTCCGACCTCGGTGAAGAATCGACCTATGGCGTTATACAGCGGCCCCTTGCTGCTGCTGTGCTTGACCAGAAATTGCTGCCAGTCCAAGTCTTTCCCTAGTCCGTCCGAGAGTTCACGATAAATGTCCTCCGTAAACGACATGGTTCACCTCCATTATTATTTTTGTCAGGGGTATATATCACCCCTTAAATCCCCAGTCATTAACTTGAATCCTGTTTGAGCGGCTCTCCGCCATAGAGTGCCCGGAGGGGGTTTGCCCAAGCTGAATCATTCGCCTTTTTTCCTGCCTTTGTGAGCCTGAAATACTTGCGTGGTTGTCCATCAGGGTAATGGTCCTGAAATTCTGAGGATTCTTCTTGACCAGTAGCTTCGACCCAGCCTAATCTCTGCAAGTTTGAGCAGTAGACAACGAAACTGTGGAAGCGGCAACCCCATGCTTTATAGGGCATGCGGGTAAGATATCGTTGAGCTAGCCTGTCGATATTGTCAGGGTCTATCGGGCGCTTTTCGCGCCGCGCCCTTTTCTCCTCTACTCTGGTAGCCTTATCAAGGGCAACCTCATTACGAAGAGCCATCTTATAGTGATAGAAGATATCAGCTTGGGGAGCACCGACATTGTGGTCTATCCTCAGCGAACCATTTGGGTTGCGCCCCAGGAGAAATTCCCGGATAAACCACCCACAGCCAAAGGGGCGAAGAAAACCGCCTCTGATCGGCTTTAATAGCTCAACCAATTGTTTTCTCCTTCAGGTGAAAGTAAATGCTCATGAACTATCCTTCTCCCATAGCTTGCCATACCACTCACGATGCTCCTTGCCAGATACCTTTCGGTACTTAGCCGTTGTGTTAAAGCTCTGATGCCTCAGGTGCTCTTGAAGCATTCGCAGTCCGTCTCCTGAATCGTTTAATTTGACTGCCATGACGGCAAAGGCATCACGGAGCCGATGCGGGCTAACATTGTGTACCCTGCCGGTTTCGGGGTTTACCAGCTTAGGCAATCCCGCTTTTTCAGCGCACTCTTTCACAATCTGCCATGCACGATGGCGGTTAATGCCGAAGACTAAGGTCTTTCCATCTTTAACAACCGGACCACCACGTCGGACATATTCTTTGAGCATCTTCAAGGTATTATCATCAATGGGCAGCACTCTCTGGCGACGACATTCCTGCTGCTCAGCTTGAGCCTTCCCGATCTTACTCTCGCACTTTGGGCAAAAAGTATGACTTCTGCCAAGTCTTTGCCCACACCCAGTGCACGACAGATTCACGCGGACTTTGAGGTGTTTGATAGTTAGAAGAGCCCGGCTGAAGTCTATGTCCTCTACAGTGAGGCACAGAGCTTCAGTAACTCGGCAGCCGAGATGGAATAGTGTCCGGATAAGCAGTTTGTCTCGCAGATTGGATGCTGCCTTCTCCATCATAGCTACTTCATCAGGTTCAAGATATGCCTTCATCGCTCTAGCCCCGTTTCCCACATCTTCGCCGGTTCACCGTCTGCTCTAGGCCTCCGATTATCATTGCTGCTATCCTGGGCGTCAGCCTTGTTTCCATAGTGCTACTTCCCTGCTTCCAGCCTGAGAGAAAAGGAAAATAGGGGTGTATTGTGCTCATGTAAACAAGATAGTGCCAGCTTCCGAAAGTGCTAGCGAGACGCAGACTAACGGACAAAAGAGGCTCAAGGTAACCTGTGGAGCTAATACCAGCTATCTTGAGGGCTCGGCTTGGGTGGGTGATAAAACACCTCTTACCCTATGCGAAGTCAGGATAAGCCCTAACCGAACAGTCAAGCCGAACATCGGCGGACTGGAGTTATCGGAAGCCCTTAACAGGGTGTTACCCTTTACCGCTACCGATGACAATCGCCCTATACCCCAATGCGTCAACTTTGTAGCCAAAGAGGGTAAACTCACTCTGATTAGTGCCGAT
>CAZZHQ010000145.1:0-5896 GCA_964654015.1 uncultured Dehalococcoidales bacterium
TAGCTTTAAGCTTTTTAATAGTGTTTCCTGGTAATCGACCTTCTCCGAGAATACCGCATATAGCTGGCACTCCTGCCTGCCAACATTGCCACACCGCAGGTTCACCATTTACAAGCCAAAGCTCGGAAACGCTATCCTGGATATGGGTTAAACCATACAGTTGGTTTTTGATACCTTTATCGCACCAATACTTGGCCTTACTTTTCTTGAAAGATTTATACCTACTACCCCCATCAACAGAGTATTGATAAGCCTGTTTCTCTGTATTCGCCTTGATACTAAAATGATCTATCGTTGCTTGGGTAAGGTGCCGTTCTTGGAATAGCTTGGCAATAGCTTCATCAGCATTTAGCTTCTGTGTTAGTACCTTTATTCCTAATTTTTCAGCAAGCTTGTTCAATCCTCCTTTAGCATCACAGGCGAAACAGTGAAAAACTTTCTTTTCTTTATTAACCGATAAGTTTGGAGTTTTGATGTCATCATGGAAAGGGCAAAAAGCCTTATAGTTATCGTTCTTATCAGGGCCTGATACTTTCCCCCGTTCTCTCAGCTTTTCAAGAACATCTGCAAACAGTTCATCTTGGCTCATCCAGTAGCACCTCTAGTTCTTTCGGCCTCCGCACTGCTTCACGCCACCAAGGCGAAAACAGATTTAGGTTTTCTCCATAGAATTTTTCAAATGCAGAATCCAATATATAGCTCACGCAGAAGTCATCACTGCTTCGCATTCCCCTACCAGTTGCCTGTACCAAGCGTCGGGCAGTAATGGTTGCATACCACTCTCGCCCTCTACTATCTGATTCCCCTTTGCCATGTGTGAAACGTCTGGCTTTAACCTGAGGGTCTCCAAGGCAAGGGAAAGGCATCTTAGCGATAATAATAAATCGACAACTGTCGTAAGGGAGATCAATCCCTCTTTCCATTGCCGGGGATAACATCACCACAGGTTCAGACGAATTAATGAATTCTATTAGTTTTTGTTTGCAGTTTTGTGTATTGTGAGTAATCATCCGCTGGCTATACTTGCTGTTTTCAAGGATGTAGTTCATATTTGAATAGGAGACACAATGAATTAGCCCTTTTTCATTAGAATGTATTTTGAGTAGCGTATCGATAGCTGTAACAAGCTTCGGAAACTCAGCCTGCTTACTGTCCTTTCTCATATTTGCTACAGGGTAATGATATATAGAACGGTACTTCACATCGAACTCCGATGGTATCTCAATAAACTCCGCCTCTGATGCCTTAATACATAGGTCCTGACATAATTTCTGATATGGACGGACAGTAGCAGACATGCCCAGGAAATGCTCTGCGTGTGACCACAGCATTTTTTCCGAATGTCTTGATACCCAAACCGGTTTATAAAGCAAGCCTTTTACTTGTACTGTTTCAGTCTGTTGCTCATTCGTACCTTCCAAACTATACCCATATACCCAGTCTCCAGACGACTCATCAACGAGAAATTTGAGTTTGCTACTTAACCTCCTGAGTCTATTTATCTCCTTCAACTTGGTTATACCCTCCGAGGCCGACAACAAATTCATCCTGTCGGATAATATCCTCATGGCCCTTTCCGCCCATCCCACCCAGTCGTCGGACTTGGTTACATATCTTGGAGTACCCAAATCATATTTTGCTATTGTGCTTGGAGCGATATACACCTCCATCTTCGCCATCAGTGCCTCTTCCGTCCTGTCCACCTCATCCAAAACGACAAGGCGCCTATCATCAAAATCCTCAATAAAGTCAACGGCAAGCAAGTAAAGAGGCATGTTTAATACGGCTATTGGGGCACTTAAGGCTTCGGCCTTTGCCAATTCATAAGGGCAAATTGATTTACAGGGACACACTTCTTGTAAGCTACTATTAAATGCAGGAGGGCAACTAAGAAAGCAGTCATTGCAATTAGGAGTTTCATGAGTGCAAAGGTCGGCGTTATTATCCTCTGATACTGGCACTTCATCACCGTTTTTCAAACAGGGATAGTTGGCCCGTCCCTCCAGCTTTCTTGCACCTTGCCTATAGAAGTCGTCTACAAATTGCTTTTGAAGTGTACGTGTGTGGCACGTATAAATCATTTCACTATCCATCATCTTTGCTACCAAGGCACTAATGAAAGTCTTACCCGCACCAGTAGGAGCCTCCAGAAATACAAATTTCTTACCACTACTAAATGCAGTTGCTATTTTACTGGCCACCTCAAGCTGGTGTGGACGGAAACTATCAAATTGCGTGAAACCATAGTCTCTAGGTTTATCCACAACTCACCCTTTCCTTCGTCTTTTAAAAAGGTTTGATGTTCCCCAATTTTTATTTAGGTTATCAACCAGAATATACAACAAGTTATGCCATGCATTAGGTGTCAATTCTTTGACACCTATGTTCCAATAAGTGAACATTCGTTTTTTAACTACGTTCCAAGACCATAACTCGTTTATATTAAAACTGAGTGGAGTTTTATCAATGCCTGGCCAATGCAAGAAATACAGCGTGTCCTCAGGCTTTAATTTATATAATTTTATCCTCCCATCTTTGACGGCCTCGGTCACATCCTTCAGCATTTTTACCTCCTTCTTGTTAGTGGCTTGATGTCCCCTTCTAATCCACTAACATTTTGTGTTGAGTGCGCTATCACATCAGTTTTCCCTGATAAATTTTTTCTTTAACCTCTACTTCGATGTATTTCCAACCCTTCCTAACAGATGCTTTCAACCTATGGACACCATCGGCGAGTACATATTTGCCATCAGTGAGGAATACAGATATGGCCGGAAGCTTTTCTAAGTTGACCATGTAACATTGCACTTTCTCTTCGTCTGTTTTTCTCCATGTTGTCAATGCTTGGTCAACAGAAATTTCATTCAGCTTTAGTTTCGTTTTTATTTTCCCCCTTCATAATCTACGATCGGATGCGGTTTGACTTTACTGAGCTACAGTATTACCTTTATACCTAAGAGTGCTTCGCAAGGCATCTCCTCATTGAGGGTTGGATTAGCGGCCAGCCCTTCTTATTTATTCTTTGTATAAGCATCGATAGTGCCAACCAAACGCTCAATCTCGGCTTTCGGCACTAAAATTCTTCTCCCAAAGCGTAAAGTACGTATGAATTCTTCATTCACCATCCGATATGCTAGTGACCTTCCTATGCCAATCGCACGAGCGAACTCGTCTACACTTAGGCAAAGCCGCTGCTCTTTTTTCTCTTTACTCATAATCCATATACTCCATCTCGGTCATCAGCTTGGAAATTTGCCCATCAATCACGGGGTAGTTTCTGTCCAGCAATTAATCCGTGCTTTTTATGAATTCTGTTGTTAAATTTAAGCTATTATTTAATAAACATCAATTTGCTGGACAACTGTCATATGTTTATCGTATTATTGTCATTAATGATTCGTGCAATTTGTCTGCTTTAATAGGAGTTTTTTTATGACTCGCAAAAGTTCTATAAAAGATTATCCAGAGCCTATGGTTGCACAATGGGCACTGCTATACCGCAATTTGAAAAGTTATAGCGCTGTTGCTAGAAGAACTGGCTTTGAGCGTAGAGAAATATCTTCAGCGATCAATAAATATGAAAATAAACAGAGCGGACTTGGGAAAGCCCGCCCTGCTGCCCTTACTGAGCTGTATAATCAGCATTTAGATGATTTGAAAACAGTCGCTTTTACACTACTAAAAATCTTCTATAACTCATCTACTATACGTAACTTGCGTCCTGGTAAAGTAGATGCCATAACCAAATTTACAGACAAAGTAATGAATGAAATTCCAGTTCTATATGCCCCACCAATGGCCGTAGAATCGGATGAGATAAAAATTAACACTGCAATGTACAAACGACTTGCTAAACATAGAGCAGATATTGCTATTGAAGGATTTTACGTTCATCTTCCTGACATGGAACGCAATTTCGATGAGTGGATAGAGCTATTGAAGGCTTATGGTAATGCTTGGGAGCAACTAAAAAATAAAGCTGAGGAGATCAAAATACCTGAAAAATCATTTGAAGATAGTATCAAACTGGCTATTCATTATTTGGATAATAACCGGGATATTCCACCCTCATCCATGAAAACGACAAATATAGAACATCATGCTATATGGCTTTTAAATAGAGCAGAAACAAATATAGTTCTACAGAAGCTTTATAAAAACCGAGTAAAACTGGATAAATTTTACCTTATTCTAGAAAATAAGCTTACATATCCTGGACTTGATAAAGCCTTAATCGAGAGTCATTGTCGGTATTGCCCGTGCTAGCTATATTTTGCTAACAATTTTGCTAACAAACTTGCTAACATCGCTTAGCACAAAATAACACTCTCAAATACAAACTCAGTTTTTCTTGCAAACAGAAAAACACTAAATCAAAGCTAAAAAGACAGAACAACACAACAATTCTATAATTAAGAGTCAGCTGCTCTGCCAGTTGAGCTAGCGGCCCGAAGTACGCAGATACTATCATTGAATCAGTGTTGGAGGCAAGATAACCAACCATATACAGGGTTGTTACCACCATCAGACAAAGAACAATCCACCATATCCTTTCCACAAATCTCCGCTAAAATACCATTCTAGCTACTATCTTTCTTATTACAGTAAATTAGCCATAGGTTTAGGTTCAGTGCTAGAATAACTGCGCGATGATGAAGATTTTCCGTGACATTACTATAACTGTACTGATAGCGTTGGCAATGTTTATCGGCCTACGATACACTATTGAAGGTTATACAGTCCGTTACGTTTGCATGACTCCAAGTATTAATGATGGCGATTGGATAATAGTTTCCAAGGCTAGTTATTTCTTCTCAGATCCCGAGCGTGGTGATGTTATTGTTTTTCAGCCACCTGAAAAAGTTCATTCCGATTATCCTTTTATCAAGCGTGTAATAGGATTGCCCGGGGAGACCATCGAGATTAAAGATGGAAAGACAATTATTAACGGGATTCCACTGGAAGAGGACTATTTGAGAGAAGATCCAACATATACAATGGAAAAGAAATACATTCCCATGAGGGAATATTTTGTACTTGGGGATAATCGAAACAATGCAAACGATTCACATTCATGGGGAACAGTGCCGCGTGATAACATGATTGGTAAAGCAGTCATCACTTACTGGCCAATAGATGAGTGGGGTATAACAAAGCATTACAGCTATCCCGAACTGGATTCAGCTTCTTAATTGCTAAGCAATAAGAAACAGCCTTCAGGAGGTGCAACTTGAGTAGCGATATTTTAAAGATTTTTCAGGAAGTAGGGGCAGTCAAGGAGGGTCATTTTCTCCTTACTTCTGGATTGCATTCGCCAATATATTGGGAAAAGTTTCGCATCCTGCAATATCCACATCACACCAGCAGATTATGTCAACTTATTGCACAGAATTTCATAGACCAACAGATAGAGATAGTTGTTGGCCCAATGACCGGCGGTATCATTCTTGCCTTTGAGACAGCCAGGCAATTAGGTGTCAGGAGTGCTTTTGCTGAAAAAGAAGGTCCAGTTCTTGCCTTTCGCCGCGACTTCAGCATTACGCAAGGAGAGCGAGTACTGGTGGTTGACGATGTCATGACCACTGGAGGTTCAGTTTTGGATACTTTCAAGGCAGTCAGTAAATTCGGTGGCGTTGTTGTCGGTGTCGGCCTTCTCGTGGACCGTAGTATAAACAAGGTAGATTTCGGTGTCCCTTCTTTTAGTTGTATCCATAGCCCCGCAATAACCTATAATCCTGACAAATGTCCTCTCTGTGCTAATCAGATACCTTTGATTAAGCCAGGCAGCCAAAGCTAGGTTGCTTGACAGTGCACATGATAAAACCTTAAAATAATTAAACACGCCGAGGTAGCTCAGGTGGTAGAGCAGCGGACTGAAAATCCGCGTGTCAGCAGT
>CAZZHQ010000146.1:0-5885 GCA_964654015.1 uncultured Dehalococcoidales bacterium
TTCTGGCCCAGCCACCTCTAGGAAATGTAAATTTGGTGGATGTAAACAATTTGATATTTTGGTAATAAAAGCATAAAATCAGGGTGTCGGTTGACCTAGTGTCTTCACACTATGGACACAACCGACACAAAGTCGTAGCCAGATGGGTGGTCAGGAAACAGTTAGTCCCTGCGTGAATCCCTGCTGAGTATTGAGTGGAAGGTGAAGTTCAAGTCATCTTACACTCTGTATTTTCACAGAACACACTATACTACCAATGGCTCCAACTAGGAAAGCTATTGGGCAAATGAATACTGCCATAAAAAAGAATACGGGCTCATCTGATAGGCCAACTCTATCCCAGAAGTTTGCACCGAAGAAGTGAATAAAGAGACCGTATATTACATTATGAAGAACAACACTGATGGGTATTCCTGCAGCAGAAGCTCCCATAAGTAGTAAGAACTTCTTTAGCGAGCCTCTCATTTTTTTCTTGAGAGTTAGATATATCAATGCTGCTCCCAGTAGAATAAGAGTTATTCCAGAGGCGATAAGAAAAATGGGGAAAACACCCAGAAGTAACTCCCTACCTATAAAAAAGATGCCCATAACTACGATGAAGACCACTACCAATGCCCAATATACTGGCCATATTAGCCTGTCTTTCATTACTTATTCCCCCCCTAACTAGAAAAGAGTGTAGTTCGACTGTGAGAAGTTGTCAATAGCCCTATATTGGCACATAATCCCTGGCCGTGCGGAATGTAGTTAAGACAATAGAGAAGAAAGTTGTCAAGATTGTGGAGCGAGTATGGCTCCTTCTACCCCTATTCTTCTTTGAGCTTTTGTATGTAATGGGCGTATTGGTCAAAAGCAGCCTCGCTCAGTTTTTCCGCCGCTTCATAACCGAGGTTGACCAACTCACGGTATTTTATTAATGAACCACTTTGTTCCGATATTTTGCTGGCTTTTTCCAGATACTCCATTGCTAATGTCTTGGATTGCACTGAAGTATATCCCAATGAGTCAAGAGTAACATTCTGAAGATAATGGTATCCAGTAATAGGAATCTGCTTTCCATACATAGTATTTGACAAAGCGGCTAGATAAAGGGTTCCCAGGTTCTTATAATCCCAGAAGTCTGGCTTTCCTAAACGACTCTTTATTTCTATTGACTTCGCTAGAGCATTTTCCATATCTTTATATCTTTCATCTTGCTGGTAGAGCATAGCTAAGGAAGATAAGGCAAAAACATCCTCAGCATCATCCTGAAGCCTTTTCTCATAGTATGAGAGGTCTTGCTCCCTCCTTGTTAGCTCTCTTTTCTTAAAAACTGAGAGCTCTTGCCCTCCTCTCCTTGACTTCTCTACTTTTACACGCTTGTCTGTCCGTTCTTCTAGTTGCATCTGTGCTTTGGTCACTACTAAACTCCGCCAAGTGCCACCGATAGCAACTAAGACACCACAAGCCATAATCAACCAACCGACTATAGGGCCAATAAAATAACCCGCAATGACAGAACCTCCACCAACTATAAGGGAAACTAGAATACCCAGTGGCCGTAAGGCATCACTCTTTTTAATGCAGGCATCTACAATCTTAATAGTCAACCACCAAGCTCCAGCGAAGGGTATTAAGATTAACCAACCTAGAATAAATCTCATTCTATGTCCATTCTCCTGGCGATAAGAATAGGATGAACTTACCCACTGATGGCACAATCGTAGTTCCAAATAGAGGTATTGTCAATATCGCCAAACCGCACAGAATCAAATCTGAGGACTTTTGTTTGAGTATTGGACCCCTGACTATCGGTCCTGCGACAATGAAGCCCTATTTGACGAGTCTAGAGTGTGGAAGGTGCATGGGGGGTGGAGAGTGATTGCAGCGATAACTAGACTATTATGTGGTTTTCTTAGTGCCAGTCAAAGACCAAACAAGGGCTATTATCCAACCTATAAAGGTCCATCCTGCAAGGACATTCAATAAGATAATGCCGACTAGGCTCTTTGTATGTCTAACAGCAGCTATGATGATTGGCAGAAAGTAGACCGCTAGTCCCAAGATACCAAAAGGGAAGCCAAAGAAAGGCGAGCCAAAGGGAAACCATGTATCTGGCGTGTCCCAAAAGGGCGGGGCACAAGAAACGATAAGAAGTGGCGTTGCAAGGATTATACTGATGCATGTCAGAATCCTTAGCTTTTTGTATACATTCATTTTGTTAATCACGGGGCAATAATACACCCCTGTTCAAGGTCGAGTCAATGCCTACAATCATTCCTGCGGAAGGTGGTTGGGGAGTGGGGAGAGATTAGGTATCTGTGACCTTTTTCTTGCCCTTGTTAAGCTCAATCCACTCTTCCAGTCCTTGCCGACTTTTGGCAAGTGGTTCTACTAGTCTACGAGTATCAATGCCTGCTATATAGCTGGTTGACTTGTGCTTTCTAGCCGCATCTATCTCCCTATTAAATCCATCAGCAATCTCATAAGCATCTGCCAGAGTCGAGTATAAAGTCTGGTCAACATAGTCCATTTTGTCCTTATTCTTCTTCCAAGTGGCAGTCTTAAAGTTCTTCATTTGTGACTGGAATGAGAATGAATCCACTAACTTGCTATTGAAGTCTGTTTCCGATAAGAGGCTCTTAACCACGGCCATCCGTCTTTGCTGTTCCCTTTGCTTCTTAAATAACACATTGAACAGAAGAAACATAATGACTGGTATTAGATATGAAAAAACCTTGCCTATCTCACCCCAGTCAAAATCCATATATTCCCTCTCTTATAGTTTACCCTCAGCCTCTTTTTCCATCTTGTCCAGTCTGGTGTAGTAATCTGGGAACTCATTAAGATGAGCTAAGGCGATTTTACCAGTCATAATTGGATCATCATTTGTGACATTAGTATGTGGATCTAACAGACCGTGTTCTAACTCAACGTCTAGACCCATCCTGTATTGCTCAACATCATATTTGCTCCAATCAATACCTAGACTCTCACCAATTCTTTTCGCTTCTTCAGCAGTGAAATGCTCTTTGCTTGTCATGTATACCTCCCCAATTTCTATTAGTTAGATAGTCCTATTTCTGAGTAAGTTAAATGTTAACAGTAGGTAAATACTCCTCCCTATCATTGTATCATCACGAATAAAAAAGGATTACCTAATATACTCTTTTTCTTATTATTTGAACTATTATTCCAACAGTGATGAGCGCCATACCAACAATACTAACGACTATTACACTTTGGACAGGAGTAGAATCGGCAAGTCGTTTTAACAGTATGCCAAGTAAAGCCCAGTCAACAACCAGACAGTAGAATATATCTTTCCGTGTAAAGAGCACACTTAGTGTAATCGCTATTCCAACAATAATAACGGCTATCGCCCAGAATGGTTCACCAAGCCCAAATGTGTTCCAGTTAATATCAACAAGCAGAGCGGTTACATTGGCAATTGTTGCTATGGTTATCCAGCCAAGATAAATACTGGAAGGTAGATGTACCACGTATTTTTCAGTTCTTGTTGAATCTGATTTACCAATCCGTAGCCTCAGATAAATAGTAATCAAAGATCCCAATAGAATAAGCATCAAAACCAGAGATAGAGCTAGGATTTCATAATGCCAGGCGAAAATCCATCCGATATTCGCCAAACAGGAGATTAAGAAGAGTACCCCAATATTCTCAATGAAAGACGACTTTTCACTGTCCTTCCTAATGGCAACAACCAATCCGTAAATGACGAAGATAGCGAGCAGGATATAGATTACCCCCCAAATAGAAAAGGTCAGTCCTGCTGGCACAAATAGGTTAGGATATTGGTCAGATAACTCTCCAGTTGTTTTATTGTTTAATGGAAGCGTGACAGCAAGTGCATTTACGATTACCACACCTAGAAATCCCAGTACGTTTAGAATAGATAGAAATAGAAGCCGGCTTTTATTCATAGCGTCCTCCTTTGGTTAACCAAGTTATTTCTGATTTGCGATTATACTAATTCCATGATTATCCGAATGTCAATTAGTGCAATTCGACCTGCCCAACAAAAAGGAGTCCAGTTTCATGATAGAATGTTTATTAAAGGACCGGGGGTACCTATGTTGTTGATATGAACAAGATTGGTATTGACCACGCTGCTGAGGTGCCTAAGACGGTGGAGATACAGCCGGGGCAAACAATGGGGCTGGATATAGATATTGATACAGGCATCCGATAGATGTACCATGGATGGATCGCGGATGAGCATAGAATTCGAACTGTAATGAAGAAAGGTGGTGAAGTGAATGCCCAAAGGTAGAAGAACCTTTCTACTAACGTTGATTCTGGCAATGGCGTTTTCGCTAGGAGGAATGATTTCCTGTGCCGAGAAACCTCCTGAACCACCTTCCCCACCACCTCCAACACCAGTTCCTGCTGCTCCAAACGATAGTATTGTGACCGCTGAAGTCATTACCATAAAGAGACTGACTGACAATATGGTATGGGAGCTTACTATAGAAGTCGAGGATTCTCAAGATGTTCCCGGGTATCTCAATGCCACCAGGCAGAAGATAGGACAACAAATGGCAGTGCGGAGCGATGAAGACGTATCACGGTTGAAAGTTGGACAGGTGATTACAGCCCATGTAAGATTGGAGGGGGATGAGCGGACTAGATTCTACTATGCCTGGGACATTCAATAGATTAGAAGCGGATTCAATCAGGACTTTGTCAGTACCACCTCTCGTCCCAATGATGATGACTTCTGGATTGCGTGGCCCTATTGACGTCAGTTCTTTGGATACGCGCTAAAATACTGGGATGTAACATTCAAGTAAAATGTAAAATGGCGAGGATTTCGGTTGTCACGACTTGAAATTAAGATCTAAAAACTATAAAATCAGGGTGTCGGTAAGCCTAGTGACTTGACACCCTGATTCTTTTCAAAACTCCCCGGCAGGGAAGGGCTTCCAATCTTGGTAGGCCGTACAGGTCTCGAACCTGTGACACCCTGATTAAAAGTCAGGTGCTCATCTAATTGACCTAGTTCCGTTGTCTCTACTTGGGATATGCACCTCTAATAATGGGTATTGCTATAAGATGTGTCTATGTATTAGAATGCTGATACTAATAAAGAAGGGGGGAAAGCCCCTAGGTTTTTGCTGGTAGTTTTAGTCAACCTGCCTTCTAAGCAGCATGTCGTGAGTTCGAATCTCACCAGGGACGCTTTCAATCCGAGCATAACAGCCTCAAAAAGTTCACAAGAGAAATCCTAGAGAAATTCCTCGTTTCTAGAGCATCAAGGACAAGCCCAAAGACTCTGAGAATCTACCATCTAACTCTTGATAAGTTTATTGGCTATCCCTTGACTCCAGAGGCGATTAACACCTATCTTAACTCTCTCATCTGTGGTAACACCAAGCACAACTATTACAGGTGTATCAAGACCCTGTGCAGGTGGCTATATCGCACTGACCAACTTCCCATTAATCCGAAAAAGCTTAAAAAAGTATTACCACCACAAAGGCAAAAAAGATTATTGCCAGCTATTAGTAAAGAGTAATTAGGCATACTGGTAAATCATGCCCTTACTGAGAGAGATAAAGTTACCCTCAATCTTTTATGGTATTCGGGAATGAGGCTATCGGAAGCTGCCAGTGTAAAAGCTAAGGATTTCAACTGGAGTGAAGGGACTGTTATTGTCATGAGCAAGGGTAATCATTATCGTAAAGCTCTAGCTAGGAATGGTATTGTTAGAGAATGGTTTCAGATTCATGGTAGTCTGGAATAACAGCAGATGGTATATCAACCATGCTTAAAAGATTAGGCAATGTTACAGATATACATTGTAATCTCCATAGCTTCAGGAGGGGCTTCTGTGTCCACAATGTAAAATCAGGATTGTCCAACAAGGTAATTCAGAGCTTAGG
>CAZZHQ010000147.1:0-5826 GCA_964654015.1 uncultured Dehalococcoidales bacterium
CTCGAAGTCCAGCAGGGTCATAGCTACTTCCCAGCCGTGGTCCTTTTTCCCCAAGATGTTTTTCTGGGGGAGTCTCACCTCATCGAGGAAAACCTCACATAGATTGCAACCACCCCCCATATCGGTTATGGTACGAACCGTAATACCCGGTGTTGTCATATCTAGCAAGAGAAAGGTGATGCCCATATGCTTTTTAGGGGGAGCCGGGTCTGTTCGCACTAAAAGGAAGCACCAGTCCGCCTTGTGGGCGCCACTTGTCCAGAGCTTCCGACCGTTAATAACAAGGCTATCGCCGTCCTCCCGGGCTAAGGTTTGAATTGAAGCCAGATCAGAGCCTACCTCAGGCTCACTAAATCCCTCGCACCAGAATCTCTCCCCCCGGGCAATGGGCGGCAGATGCTGCTTCTTTTGTTCCTCCGTTCCAAAGCGAATAATAGTGGGAGCCAGCATACCCACCGTGAACCCATCCCAGCCAGGTGCACCCCTGTAGTGAATTTCCTCCTGCAGGATAGCACTTAGGAAGGGGCTGCCTTCCTTACCGCCGTATTCTTTAGGCCAGCCCAAGGTGAGCCACCCCTTCTCTCCAAATTTGCGCGCCATAACTTTCTGCAGCTCCCATACTCCATCACGATAACGGTCTTCCGCCGGATTTATGACCGCCAGGTCATACTCTGGAGACAGTTCTTTGTCCAAAAAACTGTGGACTTCTTGGCGAAAAGATTCTTCCTCAGCAGTAAAGCCGAATTCCATGGCTAGCTCCCTTGTATGCTTGCCTTATTAGCAAACTCTACCTGTTTATAGGCCTTACTCAGGCTCTTTTATCGCCTGGACAAGTAATGGCAGTACCTGATGCAGGTCAGCTACTATGCCATAGTCTGCAATTTGAAATATCGGAGCATCGGGGTCATTGTTGATAGCAACTATTGCCTCGGATTCCTTCATTCCAGCAAGGTGCTGGACAGCCCCGGATATGCCACAGGCAATATATAGTTTGGGTCTGACAGTTTTTCCAGTTTGACCTACTTGATGGGTGCTCGATATCCATCCAGCGTCAACTATATCCCGCGAGGCACCAACCTCAGCGCCCAGACTCTCGGCCAGTTCCTTGATTACCCCAAGTTTCTCCGCTGCCCCCACCCCCCTACCGCAAGAAACAATAATATCAGCCTCCTCCAGGTTAACGCTCTGTTTGCCCTCTTTCACTATCTCCAGTATCTTAACTATCGTACTCTTCGGGTCAATGTAAAACGGTATCCTTACTACCTCACCCTTTGTCGTTGTATCCCTATCCATAGCTTTCATGACCCTTGGTCTAACCGTTGCCATCTGAGGTCTATGGAGTGGCGTTACAATAGAGGCCATAATATTGCCGCCAAAGGCCGGCCTGGTTTGCACCAACAGGCGTGCCTCCTTATCAATGCTAAGCCCGGTACAATCGGCAGTTAGTCCTGTCCCCAACCTCCTGGCGACCCGGGGTGCTAGATCCCTGCCCAGGTAAGTTGCCCCTACAAGGAATATCTCCGGCTTAAATTTTAGTATCTGCTGGGTTATTAAGTCGGTGTAAATACTTGTCTGATAGTGCTCAAGCTTTGGGTCATCAATCCAGATAACCTTATCGGCGCCGTATCTTATCAGTTCTTGGCATTGGTCTCCAACATCGTTTCCAAGTAAAACAGCTACCACCTGCGAATCTAAACAATCAGCTAGTTCTCTTCCCTTTCCCAGCAATTCTAGTGTTACGCCTCGGACTGTGCCATCTCTCTGCTCAGCCAAGACCCATACATCCCGGTATTCGTCCAAATCTGGCATATCTACCCTAACATTAAATGTTTTTCCCTGAGTCTCGCCACTAATATCTGAACGGCCTTGTCTAAAGTACCGTCTAACATTTCAACCTGACCTCTTTTTAACTCTGGCGGATAGGCTCTCCTTATCCTCGTGGGTGAACCTTTAAGACCTATCCTGTCTCTATCAACGGCTAAGTCAGCAGCCGTCCAGGTAATTATTTCCTTTTCCCGGTAGGCATCCATAACGGTGTCAATGGAAGGTATTCGCGGAACATTGATGTCCTTGGTGACTGTTAATAACGCCGGCAATCTGGTCTCCAGCACTTCATAGCCGTCTTCTAACGCCCTCCTGGCCTTCAGGGTATCACCGCTGATATCCACTGCCTGGACATATGTGATTTGGGTCAACCCCAGGAATTCAGCAATCTGAGGGCCTACTTGAGCAGTATTTCCATCCAGGGCTTGCCTGCCACATAGAATAAGGTCAAATTCTCCTATTTTCCTTATGGCACAGCCCAGTGTGTATGAGGTTGCTGAGGTGTCAGCTCCGGAAAAAGTCCTGTCAGTAAGCAGTATTGCCTCATCGGCACCCATAGCCAAGCATTCTCTCAGTGCCTCCTCAGCTTGCGGAGGCCCCATGGTTATTACTGTAACCTTTCCACCGTGCTTTTCTTTAATTACTACCGCCTCCTCCACCGCATGCTTATCATCCGGATTTATGATGCTCGGAACTCCCTCTCTTATCAGATTCCCGGTCTCAGGATCTATTCGCATCTCATTGGTATCAGGGACCTGTTTGATACAAACGATTATATTCATCGGTAGCTCTTCCTCATTTATCTGTTACCTCAGCAAGCTGTATGCCACAATTACTCTTTGAAGCTCGTTTGAGCCCTCGACAATCTCTCCTAAATTTATGTCTCTCAGCAATCTTTCTATCTTGAAATCCTTAACATAGCCATAGGCGCCGTGCACTTTAAAAGCCTTACGAACCGCCTCAACAGCCATCTCAGTAACAAAGATTTTGGTCAGCGCTGATTCCACTTTAATATTTTTCTTCTGGTCAACTAGTGAAGCTAATCTGTACACTAACCACCGGGCTGCCTCAAGCTGGACGGCAATATCGGCTATCAGACACTGAATGGCTTGAAATTCGGCTATGGGCTTTCCCTTGACCGTTCTTTCCTTGGCATACTTTATGGCTTCGTCTAAGGCTGCCTGGGCACAACCGAGGACAATGACAGAGGTATCAAGCTTGCCAATGGCAATAGTATCAAGCAGAATGTTATAACCATTGCCGGCGCCACCAAGTAAGTTGGCAGCTGGAACCCGGTAATTCTCCAGATATATATCGTTAAGAGCTACACCGTGCATACCCAGCTTTTCCCATGGTTTCGGGATTGAATATCCTGCCTTATTCTTCTCTCCAATGAAGGCGCTAACTCCTTCGCTATCACGGGCGAAGAAAATAGCGATACCATCCAGATTAGCCGCAGTGATGAAGCGCTTGGAACCGTTCAGTACGTACTCCTCTCCATCAAGAGTAGCTCTGGTTGTTATCGCCTTGGGGTCTGAGCCGGTGGCAGCTTCAGTAAAGGCGAGGGAGCCTATGCCCTTCCCCTGGCAAAGTGGAGTAATGTATTTGACTTTCTGCTCTTCAGTACCGAATAGGTCAATGGGAATGCAGGCCAGATAACTGGCTCCGACAGTCATAGCCACAGCCCCACTCGCCCTGGCTAACTCCTCCAGCACCAATGTAGCGGTAGAGTAACCTCCCCCGCTACCACCATATTTCTTCTCATAAGGTACACCAAATAGCCTGAGCTGAGCCAGTTTCTTTATGAGGTCATCGGGAATTTTGTCCTCTTGCTCTATCTTGTCCGCTATGGGCACTACTTCCTTCTCGCAGAATTCTCTGACAAACCTCTTTATCGTTTCTTGTTCTTTGGTTAGTTCAAAGTTCACGTTCTCTCCTCTTATTGAATTGTCTAGGAACCTCTTTTTTTAGTTTACAATCCGTGCCAAATACAAAGCTCTTCATCGGTGGCGATGGCACCGGTAACACCTTTAGCATCTTGTCCAGCCAAAAAAATAGCACACTTTACCATCTTCTCCGGTGACTCCCACTTTGATTTATCAGCACCCGGTTGCCATAATCTCATCCCTTCGGTGTTTACTACTCCTGCCGGTTTGAGGGCATTGACAGCGATATTATACCGCCCTACCTCCTCAGCTAAGCCCCAGGTGAAACGGTCAAGCCCGGCTTTGGCAACAGCATAGGCGACACCAGTGGGAACGGTACCAAGAACCCGCTCATCAGCTGCTAATGAGGAGATATTAATGATACTGCCACTACCCTGCTCTATCATTTTGGGCAACACTGCCTTGGAACAAATAAAAGCACCGATTAAGTTGACCTTCAGCACCAGCTCCCACCGCTTCAGCGGTGTTTCCACTATCGGATAAGGAAAGGCAACCCCGGCATTATTGACCAGGATATCCACCTGGCCAAATTCACTCAGTGCTTTCTGCACCACATCGTTTACATTCTGCTCATCAGTCACGTCACACTTTATAGGGAGTGCCGAGCCCCCCAAAACCTGGATTTCGTCGGCAGTTTTGTATATCGTCCCCGGTGACTTTTCACTATCTGTTTCCGTTCGAGCAGCAACAACGACCTTGGCACCTTCTTTGGCAAAACCTATGGCAATGGCTTTACCTATTCCCCGGCTACTGCCGGTAACAATAGCTACCTTACCGTTGAGCTTCATTTAATGTCTCTTTCGTCGCTATCAATAGCTAGCGGCGCTGTTCCCTGGCAGCCCCGAGCCATACCTGCTGCTCTTTCGGCACTTCCTCGGCATAAATCTTCATTACGATTTCACCCCACCCTCCCCTCTTGCAACCAACATCAGGACAACGACTAATCTTATATAACGCGCGATTAGGGTCTAAATCTTCGTGAAACCGCTCCCACAAGCCATAAACGCGTGGCATGGCAGCGAATAGAGCGAAGGCACATACATATTTGGGCATTTCTTCAGTGATCAGGTGCCCATTGCCAGTCATGACCGCTATCCTGTCACCCGCCTCATGCCCGGCGATGCAGTTGTGAGACTCGATAACCTCAATGATTATTCGGTGCGTTAAAAACTTCGGGGCATATTCCATGATCTTCACATACTCCGGATTAGAACGAAAGATTTCCATCTCTTCATCCGTATACCCCTGTATTTCCTGGAGCTTCTTCCATCTTTTTTCCATTTTCTCTTGTTGCTCTTTGTCCATCAGACTCTCCTTTACTTAGTCTCAATAGTTTTCAGCAGTCATACGGAACCCACAACCTAAAAATATTAACCTTTTGCCAACCTCTCTGTCAAATAGCGCCAGGCTCATTTTTGACTACAGCCAAAATCCTTCCGTGTCCTGCATCGTCAGTAAATTCGCAGACCTGAAGGAAATGGGACTTAATGAGGAGCATGCTCGGACTCTTTAAGATGGACGATTTGACAATCCATGAAAAGATAAAATATGATGTGAGTGACTGTATTACAAAAACGTCCCGATTAATCTTAGAAGGGTATCAAAGATGGCAGGTACAGGTATCAGCGCTTATGGTATTTATATACCCCGATATCGGTTAAGCCGCAAGACTATCTCCGCAGCTATGGGCTGGCTAAGCCCGGGAGCCCCACCGGGGGAGAAGGCAGTAGCTAATTACGATGAGGATAGCCTTACCATGGCTGCCGCCGCAGGCGTAGATTGCCTCAAGGAGGCTAGCCGGGCAGAGATTGATGGCCTCTATTTTGCCTCAACTACCTCACCCTACCGGGAGAGAGAAAGCGCCGCCATAATTGCTACTGCTCTTGACTTAAGCCCCAACATACGTACCGCTGACTTTGCCAATTCTCTTAAAGCGGGAACCGGGGCAATTGTTTCTGCCTTCGACTCCGTTAAAGCGGAAGGGGTAAGAAATATCCTTGTCTGCGGCTCTGATTATCGCCTGGCTAAGCCGGGTAGTCCTCAGGAGATGGTCTTT
>CAZZHQ010000148.1:0-5808 GCA_964654015.1 uncultured Dehalococcoidales bacterium
TCGGCTGCTGCTTTAGGATTATTCCAAGACCAGTCTTCTTTGGTGCGCGGGGCGCCCACCAGGTATTCCATTATGCCATCGCAGACGACGATATATGAGCCGATCGATACCAGGTCCGAATAAGCGTTGAGTTCTTCCAACACGTGTTGCCTGGTATGGTTCGAGTCCAGTACGACAAATACCCGCTCTCCTGGCTTAACCATCGACTTGACCCGGTTGACGATTGTCTGGTCAGTAGAGCTGCCCTCAACTAGCGTGACATACTCGAACAGCTCGTGCTCCTCTATTGCTTTGCGGTTGTGCGGCCGTATCTCAATGTCGATACTTATTACACGTCCCCTGCCCATCGCTTTGAGCAGCCCGGCATAAAAGACAAAGGAGCCGCCATGAGCAATACCCGTTTCAATGATCACGTCGGGTTTTACCTGATAGATCACTTCCTGTATGCGAAACATGTCCTCGGGCAACTGTATAATCGGCCTGCCCAACCATGTGAACGTATAAATGTGTTTTACATCCCAGCCCGATCTCAGCCATATTTTGGATAGAATATGAAAAGCCTCAGGCGATCCGATGTCATGGGTTGATACGCCACTTTCATCTTCAACAATTACCAGACCGTTTTTTTCGTCAACCTTTATCATTTTTCAGTCCTTCAAGATTTTTTATACTCACCTATCAGCCTTTCCAGGTCGGATAGAATATGGGAAGGCTTAAATTCAAATTCCTTTTTTATGCGGTCTATGTATATACTGGGGAAGCATATCCTTTCGGCGTTGGCGGCCACCTCGACATCGCACCCTGTCAGGCTGCTCAACCTGTCAACGATCTGCCCGGCCGGTATGTTTTCGCCGCTTGCTATGTTATATATCCTATGCTTTCCCTGAAGTGCTATTTGGGGCAGTATCTTTACTACATCATACACGCTGACATGGTCTTTGCTGGAATCCATGGTTGTATTCAGCACGATTCTCTTTTTCTTTAGAGCGTCCCTGATCAACGAGAATATGAAGTTCTCTGACTGGGAGTCATAGCCGTAGACGTTCGATAACCTCGCCACTCTCACATTGTCCTCACCGGCAGCGAAGCAGGCCGATTCACCCATTATTTTTGAGATATTATACAGGTCGCCCGGAACAAGAGGCTGACTGTGGATAACATCCTCCTCATGCGCGATATCCTCCCTGGCCCCGTACATCCGTGTGGAGGACAAATAGACGAACGAGTCGAACTTGCATCGCGTCAACGCATCGACAAGGCAGCAAACATGTGCATTTATCGTCTCAAAAGGCTTCATCCTGAAATCGGCGGTGAGCCCGATGCAATAGATAACATGGCCAAGGTTCTGCGCAGATATATCCACCCCTTTTGCGGGAGCAAAGCAATCATGACCTTCTCTTTGGAGATGCCTCACGAGGTGTGAACCGATAAATCCGGATGCGCCTAATACAGTGAAGCTTATCATGACAGACCATCTAGAGGATGATGTAGAATCGGATTTTTGTGAACCAATAACTTGGGACTGACGTTTTCAACCACGCACAGTCCCAGTCGCCTTACTATATCAAGATCCTTAGTGGCTAAGAGATTGAATCCGTGGGGCGGGCCTTCCAGGTAAACACGATCGACCGGGATAACTTCAATGGCTTTACCCGCCATTGAGTAATTGTCGTGGAAATCGCGGATCGCATAAACTGTGTAGCCGCTCGACCTCACAAGATCCACGATCGATGTATTCTCTAGACCTGATGACCAATCAACGTAGTTGCGGTGGACCTCGAAGACCAAATGAGGTGCCTCAGGGAATGGACGAGAAAGAGTGTTACTCCCTCCGACAAGAGCTTCCTCCTCTCCACCTTCGAGATCTATCATAATTAAGCCTACACACGGTAACGATCTGAGGTCGACATAGTCGTCTATTGTTATAGATTGAGCAATTGCCATCGGATGGTTCTCGCCCCCATTGACGGGAAGACAGGTTGCCAAAGCTGATGCTCCTTCTACGCTGAGCGTGACATTACTCTTGTTCCACAAGGCCAACTGATGTGCCGATACGTTAATGATGCCATTGATTCTCAGATGATGTAAAAGCCGAATGAACGCGTGTTCCATCGGCTCGAAGGCGTGGACCATACCCCCAAGGTTTTGCTCCGTCATGGCGCGGGCAATTGGTAGGACTTGGTCGCCAATGTACGCGCCGCCGACAATCACGTGCCGCGCGTCAGCTGCCAAGCTCACAAGCAATTTGGTCGTTTGTGGTTCCCACACATGGTCAGGATTAGCGCTTGAACTCAATAGCAGTGCTTCTTCGATGCGACTGTCAACCCCCACTTCGAAAATCAAGCCATTCTGCAGGATAACACGGTGCGTCCGCGCATCGCGGAGAAGTGAACGGATAAAGGGTAAGCGCACCTCGTTTCGGAATATATCGGCATTGTCTGCTTGAGATTCGGCGGTGCGGAGCGCCTCAAGGATAATCTCGCGGAGTTGCTCGTTTCGTCCTGCCCCTGCTATTGCCTCAGCGAGCTTTGCATCATCGAAGTTTGTAAAGCTATCATGCATCTTGTATTACCTTTTTGGCACAGGCGCCTAAATACGAATAGTTCTGAGCGGAGTAGTCTAGTAAATGGGCATCCCGTTTCGAAATAATGGCGACAGGGATAGGCCATTCAATCTGAAAAACTGGATCATCCCACTTCACTCCCCTTTCACACTCTGGATGATAAAACTCAGACACCTGATAAAAGACCATTGTGTTATCCGCCAACGTCAGGAAGCCGTGGGCAAACCCTTCAGGAATATAGAGCATTTTGCAGTTCTGTGCTGTCAATTCATCCCCTACCCATTGCTTAAAAGTAGGTGATTCGGGACGCAAGTCAATCATCACATCATAGATAGCACCCATAGTACACCGAACCAACTTGGCTTCTTGATAAGGAGCTACCTGATAATGCATACCACGAAGCGTGCCCTTCTTTTTATTATAAGAGACATTGCACTGGGCAACGCAAGGATTTAAACCATGCTCTTCAAAATCCCTCTTACAGAAGCTGCGGGCAAAAAAACCCCGCTCATCCTCTTGCGGCTCTAACTCCACAATATAGGCCCCTTTAAGTTTGGTTTCTTTAAATACCACTTCACGCTACCTGTACAGAGAACCTTTTCTTTGATCCCCACACACTTCTCATCTTTTGATTGATTTATCAATATAATCGTTAATCTGGTTCACGCAGAAATCATAGCCGGCGTCAATTGCTTTATACCATTTCACCGTATATTCTATGGCTTCACCTACGTTTAAAGTGGGCCTCCAATTCAGCAGGCCAGCAACCTTAGAAATATCCAGCATCAGGCACCGGGTTTCATGAGGTTCATTCTCCAATCCTCCGGACAGATCTTTGTACATTCCACTTCCCCAACATGCCAACAGCTTCCCCACCAGTTCACCTACGGTAATCATGGAGCCGCGGTCAGGCCCGAAATTCCAGGCCCCCGCATACTTTTCGCCATCCTCATACATTCTTGAAGCCAGCAGCAGATATCCACTCAAAGGCTCAAGCACATGCTGCCATGGCCGTACCGAGTGGGGAGAACGGATACCAACTGGCTCACCTTTTTTTAGTGCCCGGATGCAATCCGGGACCAGCCTGTCCTCCCGCCAATCTCCACCCCCTATCACATTCCCCGCTCGTACCGAGGAAAGAGATTTATTATTCATATTAAAAAAAGAGTTTCTATAGGCTGCTGTTATAATCTCCGAACACGCTTTGCTTGAACTATAGGGATCATAGCCGCCCAATGTGTCATCTTCCCTGTATCCCCACAGCCACTCCTTATTTTCGTAGCATTTATCACTGGTGACGTTGATGATTACTTTCACGGAGTCAGAGGCCCGGCAACATTCCAGAAGATTTACCGTTCCCCCGATGTTTGTATCATAAGTCAGCTTTGGCTGTTCATAAGATAACCTGACCAGTGGTTGGGCTGCCATGTGAAATACGATTTCAGGATGGTATTTTAAAAAAAATCCCTTTAGATGATCGAAATCCCTGATATCTCCAATATTGCTGGCTATCTTCTTGCCCACGCCCGCCACAACAAAAATGTCATTCGCTGTATATGGCTCCAAAGCATATCCAATGACATTGGCGCCCAATTCCCTTAACCAGATGGAAAGCCAGGAACCTTTGAAACCTGTGTGACCTGTGACCAGGACAGTCTTGCCCTCAAAGACATTATTGAATAAAATTCTCATTCCCAGACTTTCCATTCCGCCTTGTTCTCAACCCACAATTTATTCAGATATTCCATGTCTCGAATAGTATCCATGCAGGCCCAGAATTTATCGTGCTTATAAACCATGAGCTGGCCTTCAGCAGCAATCCGTTCCAAACAGGTGTATTCGAGGTCGCAATCATCCCTGTCTTCCAGGCAATCGAAAAACGCCCGGTTAAAAACAAAGAAACCACCGCTGACCCAGTTGCCAGTTGCCGCCGGTTTTTCATAAAAACTTGTCACCCTTTCTCCATCGACACTAAGTTCACCGAATCGCGATAGTGGATTTACACCGGTGACAGTCGCCAGTTTGCCATGGGATTTATGGAATGCGAGTAAATCGTTTATATCGATACTTGATACTCCATCGCCATAGGTAACCATGAAAGTGTCACCAGCCACATACTTCTCCACTCTTTTCAGTCGTCCACCTTTGAGTGCGTCATCCCCAGTATCAGCCAGCGTAATATTCCAGCCGCGCTCCGGGAGATGAGAGTTGAAATTCAGGTTATCTCTGTCACCCAGCTTTAACGTGAAATCACCGCTCATCATCTCGTAATTATAGAAATACTCCTTGATTTGCTCACCTTTATAGCCAAGACACAGGATGAAATCTGTGTGGCCATAATGGGCATAAATTTTCATTATATGCCAGATGATAGGCCTGTTGCCTATCTTGACCATAGGCTTGGGTTTAAACTCGGTTTCTTCCTTAAGGCGCGCTCCAATACCGCCACAGAAAATAACTACGTTCATTTTATCCTAACGACTTGTTTATATTATCCTACCACATTTCACTGGAAACGTGAACTGCACCCAGACGACTGGGCAGAACATATCTCGATAGTCTGACGATAGAGGATAATAAATATAGCCCCGTAATTGGATGCCACACTTCACACGCGGCGCTGGCGCAAAGCAGTATACGCGTTGGCGATTGCCCGTGTAAGATTCTCCGCATTTTCTTCCCTGGGATAAGCGCAGGCTTGCATATCATTATCATCAACGCAAGCCTTAACACACGATTCCTCCATAGCCAGTAGCCAAAGCCGAACCCTGTGTTTATCCACCTGATACCCGCCGTGGATCACCTCCATGGCTCGTTTGCACAGCTCATGGGATGGAACATAGAATGCACCCTCGCATCCCCTGTACCATGCGTGGCCAAAGACCAGTGTGGGAGTTCCTCTGACAATAGCCTCCCAGCCTGCTGTACCAGTGGTTGTTGCGACTGCCTCTGCAGCGTCTGTAAGACAGAAGGAGTCGTATTCCATGGGTACGAGTCGCACGTTTGGATAGGAGGAAAGATCAGAATAATAGCCTAAGTCGCGGCCCAGATGTCCTTCAAAATAGGGGCTATCAGCGAACTGTGCAGGGTGCTCCTTCAGATACAGGTACCACCCATCAGGTATCGTACTGGAGAGCACGTCAATCACATCCCTTTGGTCAGAAAAGGCACCTCCCTCTGGAAGCGTCGTTCGTTCTGGCTGATAGTGAAGTGGTACGTACACAAAGGGTACATCCAGGTTGGGC
>CAZZHQ010000149.1:0-4265 GCA_964654015.1 uncultured Dehalococcoidales bacterium
CCGGGTTATTCCCACGGCTATCGGCAGAGCTTTGCACGGTTAATTCTCCCTACTGCAAGACTTGCCAGCTTAAAGACCACTGTGAGCCCGACACGGAAGGTAAATGTCCTTGCCGATGGAATTGCTCATACCTGATCCAAAAGCGCCTAGCTCTCAACGCCGATATTGCAGTACTTAACGCTGCCTACTTGCTCCGCGTAGTGAATTACGGTGGTGGGTTTTCTCCTATCCCCCTGCTGGTTTTGGATGAAGTAGACCTAACAGAGAACGCCCTTCTGGGCATGATTGAAATAACGTTCACCGATAGATTTATGGAGAAGTTTGGGCTATTGCCTCCAAAGTACAAGACGAAACCGGAGAGTTGGCGTGAACGGGCACCTGAATGGTTGCAGGTAGTAGAACAGCGGATTAAACAACTAGAGAATGCTTGGGGGATTGATGATTTGGTATCACTCCATCAGTTAGAGCAAAAAAAGCGTCAGCTCGAGTTCTTCATTCGTGAAGTGGATGATAGGTGGGTCTTCGATGGGACTACTTTTAAGCCAGTGTGGGTTAGCAGATACGCTGAGACGTATCTGTGGCAACACGCTGATAAGATACTGGGTATGAGCGCCACTATAACTCCGTGGCGCCAACTATGCCGTGATCTCGGTATTGACCCTAGCCAGGCAGAGTTTGTCGACGCCCCTTCGGTATTCCCTGCTGAGAAGCGACTTATTCACTATCGGCCAGCGGCGAATATGAATCACAATAGCAAGGAGGCCGAGTTTCCTAACCTAGTTGCTGCTTTTGACAAAATCCTTACCCAGCACCCTCACCAGAAGGGGCTGTGCCACTGCGTTAGCTTCAGCAATGGCGATCAAATCAAGAAATTGAGCAAATATCCCGAACGGCTGATTACCCATCGTGAAGCTGACCGCACGTCTCAATTGCACCGATTCATGGAGTCATCCTCACCTTTAGTTCTACTGTCGCCATCAATGGAACGCGGAGTTGATTTGCCCAATGATTTTTGCCGCTTCGTGATAATCGCTAAAGTGCCTTTCCCTTATTTAGGCGACCCACAGGTTTCCGCCCGTCTCCACAGGGGAAAATCCGCGGGTCAAGCTTGGTTTGATGCTACAACAGCCCGCCGGATTGTGCAGGCAACCGGTCGTGGCATGAGGAGCTCGGATGACTTTTGCGTCAGCTACATCCTAGACTCCGCCTTCGGTGACTTTTACCAAAGGAACATGGCGGCATTCCCACGATGGTGGCGAGACGCACTAATCACGTAGGGAAAGGAGGTGATGCCGATAGATAAAAGAGTATAAACGAACCGCCGCGGGGGAGGGTTTCGCCCAGTTTTACCTCCCCCAGCGGCAAATAAAAGAAGATAAAGCTGTGATTACCATAACACAAAATAAAATTTTAAACAAGGAGGACAACTGATGGACAAACCTAAAGCAACTAAGGAGGACTACGAACTTGAGTCTGGGCTTCCTGACGATTTCGACGCCATGATAGCCAGAAGCTGGTTTGGTTTCAAGGAAGAGTACCAGAAAGGCACTGTGCCTTTGCTCCTTCTTGACCTGGAAGGTGAGGAAATTGAACCTACCAATGTTGCCTTTAGCATCGGGGCTGACTGGAAAGTAGTTGCTGGTAACCGGGTGGAGCATCCCAAAGGGAAGAAGCGCTTCGTCATGACTTCAATGATTGGCAGACTCATTCACAGAGTGGCTCATGAGATGGGCATTGAATTATGGGAACGGGGCTTTCCTACCGACGCCGAAATCTGGACTGGGCTTGCCTTCCACTGGAAGCGTGAGGAGATTACTTTCGGCCCGGGTATCCTTGAGGAAAAGGGAGGCAAGACCACTCACCTGATGCCCACTGACTATTTGCCTGATTACAAGGTTGGTGAGGCGGCTGCACCTGCTGTGGAGCTAGAGCTGGAGGCTAAGCTAGCAGCACTGGCTAAAGCCAGCGAAGACTTCAACTCTTTCGCCAAGCAAGCACTTAAAGTTTCTGGTGTTGGTGACCGCCCGAAGCTCATAAATAGTGTTCTAGACGAAAGCGAGAAGGGTTTCTATGCTCAGCACAAAGGGTAATTGGGAAGGGGGTAGGTTAACCCCTACCCCCTCAACCCCAAAATAGGAGGCTAATATGATGCGTGAGAGAATACTAACTTATGGTCAACCAGGTAGTGGCAAAAGCTATGCTCACCTTAAAACAGCTGAAGCTTACCCTGGTTCAAAATTCCACATAATTGATACTGATGACAGTATCCCACGAATGCTCGATGGTGAGTTCTCACATTTGAGTAACGTGGAGGTTTACCCGGCTCAGGACTGGTCTGGCTGCTGTAAGGCTCTTGGTGACATTAAACCTAAGGTCACAGGTAAGGACTGGCTGGTGGTGGACATGCTCTGTTCAACTTGGGATTTTGTGCAATCATTTTTTGTCGAGGAGATATTTGGTAAGGACATTGCTAGCTATTTCCTCCAGGTAAGGAAGGAGTTGAAGGGAGGGGCATCCAGTCTCAGTGCTCTGGAGGGCTGGACCGATTGGTCTGTTATCAACAAGCTGTATCAAAGCTGGATTAACGAGATCACCTACCGGTTGCCTTGTCATATCTTCTTTGCCTGTAAGGCAACAGTGGTGAAATCAAAGGATGAGCCGACTATTAGAGATTTATACTCCACTTTTGGAGCACGACCTGAGGGGGAGAAGCGCAATACTTACCGAGTGCACAGTGTGTTCTTGCTCACTCACGACAGGG
Source organism: uncultured Dehalococcoidales bacterium (assembly GCA_964654015.1). GTDB lineage: Bacteria > Chloroflexota > Dehalococcoidia > GIF9 > AB-539-J10 > JAUUZT01. The sequence goes on from CAZZHQ010000149.1 coordinate 2,762, forward strand.
ACGGCTTTTATATGTCAACGGTGAAGGACAGGGGCAGGGTAAGGCTTGAGAATACGCCACTTACCCCGGAACAAAACTTCGCCACCAAGTATCTTCAACTATTCGCCGGTTGGGAGAAAGGATGATACTGATATCACCATCGGAACCTGCGGAGCTTCGTGAAGCGCTGAGCGCCGTCAGCAGCCCTCTCTGTGAGGAGAAAGGGGCCGACATACTGGCGCCAACAGGTAAGGGGCTACTCGGCATTCAGCGCAAGGAGATCCCTTCTGACTTCCTTGCTTCACTGGAGGATGGGCGTCTGACTAGGGAATTACCTCTCCTTTCCAGAGGGATAGACTTTCCTATCCTCCTCCTTGAGGGTATCTTTATCTACGATACCGATGACTGCCTTCGTGTTGGCGGTCGCCCTACACGCTATAACCGCCTTGGTATCAAGAGACTCCTCCGTTCTGTCTTCTACTCTCATGGTATCTACATTGAGCACTCCGGAGGCTTGTCTGAGACTCCCACCGTGGTGAAAGAACTCATTGATTATTTCAGTCATGACCATACCTCTTTGTTTACCAGACCGAAGCTCCAGGGTCTCTGGGGTAAGCCAACACCTAACGAACAAATGTGCTACTTCTATCAGGGTGTCCCCGGGGTAGGAGTAGTCCTTGCCCAAAGCTTAACTAAGATATTCCCCAGTCCCGTTGCCCTGGTTGCTGCCTCTCTTGATGACTTGAAAGCCATCCGTCAAGTAGGTAAACAAAGAGCAGCCCGGATATACAAATTCCTGCACAATGGAGTAGTGAAATGAGATTTTATGAGGTGGACGGCCAAAAGTACCCCAGGGTAACTACTATTCTTAATATAATTCACCGCCCGGAGCTGGAGCGCTGGCGCGGCGAGCTCGGCAATGTGGAAGCTAATAGGATTCGGGACGATATGGCCCAGATAGGCACTAGTTTGCATAATGTTTGTCGTCTTTTTAACCGTGATCAATCGTTTGAGATGCCCGCCACGTCACAGATAGGTCAGATGTTTGGTACTTACAGACAGTGGTTTGAGATGGTGATTGACACGGTGATTGAAACTGAACAGCTGGTGGTCAGTAAGAAGTTTGGCTACGCTGGAACATTCGACCTCTTGGCGGTGCTGAAAGGGGATGTTACTCCATCGGTGATTGACTTGAAAACGAGCAAGGATTTCTGGCCGACCATGGCACTGCAGCTGGCAGCCTACCGAGAAGCACTGTTGGAAGAAGGCAAGCAAGTCAATCGTCGTCTTGTTGTGAGAATAGACAAGCTAGAGACAGGAAAATTAGAAGTCAAAGAATACACCCAGCATGCACGGGACTTTAATGCTTTTCTAGCGGCACTAAGTCTTTTTCGATATTTTGGAACTTAGGAGGATATTACTATGACAATGATTATTCAACAGCAAACACGGGAACTGATGGGTAAAGCCCAGATTATAGTCAGAGAAGCAAAAGGTGTAGTGACAAAGTTCGACGGCAAACCGT
>CAZZHQ010000149.1:4275-5796 GCA_964654015.1 uncultured Dehalococcoidales bacterium
ATTAATATCAAGGAAAGCCAAAGAATACTTTGCCAAGAAAAAAGGTAGCCTGACGCCTGCGTTTATTTTTTTAGCAAAGAAGGCAACCGCAAAAAAGAGGTAGATTCACGCCGCCGGTTCTTTGTCGACCCCCTCAATCGGCAAGTAAAGACTATAAACGACCTCTTCAGGGATTACAGTGACCCTTTAGGAGAAGCCGACAGAATCGTTAGAAACAAGGTGCTTATTTATCAAGCTGAGGAAGCCAAACGAGTTGCGGAAGTACAGCGGAAGGCAATGGAAGAGGCGAAAGCCCAAGCAGAAGAAGCCAGCAAGCATCCAACCGAAGAGTTTATCCCTATTCCGATAAACATAGTTGAAGAGCCGGAGAAGACAGTGAGAGCGGGCGCCGGATCGGCTACCACAAGGCAGGTCTGGACTTTCAAGATTGTGGACCCGTCAAAGGTGCCTGACGAGTACAAGGTAATTGACGAGAAAAAAATTGCCGCCGTGGTTAAAGCCGGCGTTAGGAATATTCCTGGTGTAGAAATCTACCCTACGTCAAGTTTGGTCGTAACAGGACGAAAATGACTGGCACACTATTACAGGAAGCGAAGCAGGAAACTAGACTAGCCTCAGAAGAGAGAAAATATCTCAGGTTAGTTGGAGGCAGGGTTGTTTATATTTCCGAAGCCGAAGCAATGGAAGAGGAGGTACTAGCAGGTCCGCGTAAAAGACTGAGTCCAGAGGACTTATTAGTCGCTGAGTGGAACGATAGGATAGAAGTGACTAATCAGTTAAAGGAAAGAATTTCATTTGTTCATCAGATAAGGAGAGACGATGACCGGAGACCGTCCCAGTATGAGCCTGCTTATAATATCCTCTGGGGTGAGTACAGAGATGCTATTAAAAGCTTAAGAGAACTCGACTCTGAACCTGTTGATCAGTTTAGGGACAAAGTGGTGGCTAGAGTAAAGGAGTTAGAGGCTAGGATTAATAATTTATGTGAAGGCTGGGACCCAGATTACTTCGATTACTTGGAGCAGATGTTTGCTCTCTACGAGAAGAACTTTGACTTGGTGGTAACACTCCAATGAAGTACTTAAGTAAAAAGGAATTCAGTCTCCGTTTCTTGTGGGAACTGCGACGCTATCCATCAAGGGTGGCCAGGGACTTGTTGCACGAATGCCGTAACGATATCCAGTTCAAGGGTTGGTGGTATGCACAAAGGAGATGGGCAAAATTTATTGGGCTGGATAAAAAGGCAGGCGCCTGCCCTGTCTGTGGCTCTACTGACTGGTGGTACAGACCAGCCAGTGAGCTTGGCGGTCCTGGCGAGCGGTTATGTAATCGCTGCCACCCGAAACCAAGAGAGAAAAGAGAAAGAAGTCCTCAACAAGAAAAAGTAGGGATAAGGCTTACGACATGACACAAGTTAGCCCGATACGCGACCTAAAAGGATACCTGGAGCCTGAACAGGTGGAGAGGCTCATTGCTGTTGCCACCAACCCCAGGGATGCCCTGCTGGTTCGCGTCGCGTGG
>CAZZHQ010000150.1:0-5625 GCA_964654015.1 uncultured Dehalococcoidales bacterium
GCTGCCTTCTAAGCAGCGGGTCGTGGGTTCGAATCCCCCCAGGGACGCCATCGTAATCCACTCGTGAAGCCCTACCCTTGAGTTTCCTAATATTTTTCTTGGAAATGTGAAATTTGGTCAACACTTTAGCTACACCTCCTATCTATCAATTTGGTCAACAACAGTTTTCCTAATATGCTTTGGCCTCCTCTTCCTCTTGTAATCCAGGCTTAACACAATCCAATCATGGCCAAGCTTCTTAGATTTAAGTACACCTGATCTGGCTAATAACCGTACATGGTCCTGGGATAACCCTAATTTCCTTGCTGCTTCAGATGTTGAATACATTCCCATTTGTATTTATTATAACTGATATCGTTTATTGTCTCACGTTGTGATTAACCTGGTTGACCGGGGCATAATCTGCATGTGTGCATTATGTATTTGCGCCCAAGCAATATTTCATCCAGGGATATATCAACCTTATTTTTCGCTACCACAGCTTTTTCGTAGCAATCACGCACCGTTTCCAACTCAGCCATATTTACAATTCGCTGAACCATCTCTTCATATTTATCTTTGTATGCAAACGCATCAAATTCCGTTAATAGAATTCCTCGACCGTTTGCATAAAGTGATTCACGGGTATCAATAAGCCCGTGGATCCCTCTAATAAACTCTATCGGTTTCATGTTTCTATCCCTGATTATTTCCTCAATGGAAAAATAGAAATTTTCAGGATCGATCATTAAAACACCCGGCCATTTCTTAGCTTCGTTGACCTCTCCGACTATATGGTGCCAGAACTGATCACACTCATCCATATATGAAGTCCTGGAGTCACGCCAAATAGAATAGTCCTCCCAGAAAGCACTAATAGGGACATGCTCTTTTAAAGAAGCATAAAGCAGTTCATTTTCGAAAGCTTCTACTTCCGTGGGCTGGCCGTCTCCTTTACTGTTAGCATATGCCTGTTTATGATCCATAAATACGAGCTGTTGAAAATTTCTTAATTTTTCGATAAGAGCACGTATCTCAGATAAATGTTTATCTCTGGCTTTGACAACCAAAGGATCAGAGTACATTTCGCCAACGGCGAGTGCATTTTCTCTTGTTTCCCGCTCTTCGATACAACTCCTTACAGTGCGTGCATCGGCAGGAAGCCGTGCGGTACGGCTAATTTTACCGTCCCTTTGTTCATTAATCAGGTCATCAAGAATAGCAGTCCACTTTGTGCCATGGACCTCATATAAAGCCCATATTCTGTCCTTAACTTTTGCGGAGAATCCTTTACTCTTTTTCATCGTGAATTTGCTGTCCTTTTGTTGTTTTCATGTCGGTTTTATGTATTTTCATAAATTAAACCCTTCCGTATATTGAAAAGTGAATATGCTGCTGCATATATTAAATCATACGGAGGGAAAATTAACCTATGGCATCACTAACACAACGTAGCCTTATTCGTTTTGGTAAGGGTATTGCAATAACCCTGCCAAAGGGCTGGACAGACTATTACGATCTAAAACCTGGTGACAAAGTAAACGTAAAGGTGAACAGCAGATTGATCATTACCCTCATAAGAAAAGAAAAAGACCCAGCCGAAAGCTTAGCGGCACCGGCTGAGTCTACTAACCAGTCCATGAATGGAGGTGACCCCACTCATGGCAACTGACTTAAATTCTAACACTCCACGTGAATTAATCAAGCCCGGTGCCCGGGCAAAGGGCCAGAGCGCCTCAGCGAAAAACTACTTTGCGTTGTTCTTGAAATCACGGGAGGCCATGGGGGTAAGCGGCCGTACCTTGGAGTTCTACACAGAGCGGCTTTCAAAGGTACTCAGTAAAATCGATTATATCACTGTCACGCGTGAGCAGATCCGCGACACACTCAATTCAATACCGCCCAATAAATACGGCCTTTCCACACGTCACGCAAGCTACCGGGCCTTGAAAACCTTTTTCAGCTGGCTTTCACGTGAATATGGCATCACAAACCCGATGGTGGGTTTGCCATCCCCCATCCTTGGTAAGCCAATACTGCCAACCTTAACGCTTGCACAGGTCAGAGAGCTGCTGGAAAAGAGACCCGACTTACGGGCCAGGGCAATTATCGCACTACTCGTTGAAAGCGGGCTACGGCTCACGGAGCTGTCTAACCTCAGATTGCATGATATAGATTTTGAAAGCCATACAGTCAGAGTTATGGGAAAAGGCCGCAAAGAAGCCGAAGCGCCCTTCGGGCCACTTACGGAACAGTACTTAAAAGCCTGGCTGAAGAAAAATAAGGGTAAAGCTGATGCCGGCGCAAGCGTATGGGGCTTTACAAGGTCCGGAATCGTTTCAATGTTACGGCGCTTAGAGAAGACCACCGGTATAACCTGCAATCCTCACACTTTCCGCCGTACCTTCGCCGTCTTATTGAGGAAGGCGGGTGTGGATACCATGACCATACAAAATCTTGGCCGCTGGGAAAGTATTGCGATGGTCCAGAGGTATACAAGATCATTTACCTTCCGCGATAGCCTGCGGTTTTACAAAGCGCCTCTGGGACCAGGTGTAGATAGGGGGGCGCCGTCATGAATAGTCCACAGGACCACGAGGAGTTAATTGAAATGGACATCAGGGCAGAGGTGGCCCGCCAATTCAAGGCCTCACAGAGCGACGAGGAACTCCGTGAACACAGGCGGAAAATAACTAAAGAGTCCCTTGAAAGCCAGCACAGGGAAAAGGAACGGCCTCAAGATGAGAAGAAGGGCGATAAGCAGGACGAAGCTCGCATCAATGATCAGTCCAGCTTTGTGGTAGACGGTATTGTTTTATTCGAGCAGGTCTTCAACGATGGAAAATCTGCCTTCGTCAGTTATGATACAGACACTGGCGATATTAAGATGGTTGATCAGGCGCCACAAGGTGATAGATCAATCATGCCGCGCCAGGGGGAAGAGTTATCCCTTGGCGCAATTAAACTGAGTACCGGCACAATGGAATATGGCGACACCTTGTCGCTGCTATGGGACATAGATCGATTCATTGAAGAATATCTGGATCTTTCCTCCAGCTTCCGCAAATTCGCCAGTTATTATATTCTACTGAGCTGGATTTATGACCGTTTCCATACGCTACCGTATTTACGGGCTCTCGGTGATACAGGAACCGGTAAGTCCAGGTTTTTGGACACAATTGGAGGTATCTGTTATAAGGCCACGATTGTCTCAGGTTGTGTTACACCGGCGCCGATTTATAGAATGTTGCGGCGCTGGAGCGGGACCATGATACTTGACGAAGCTGACCTAAAAAACAGTGATGAGTACAGTGAAGTGGTCACAATCCTGAATTGTGGCTTTGAGAAAGGAAGGCCGGTCATTCGTGCCCAAAAGGATAACCCTGAAAAACTGCAATTCCTGCCCACCTACGGCCCCAAGGTATTCGCAACCAGGCGACGATTTAAGGATGCAGCGCTTGAAGCACGCTGCCTTACAGAGATTATGACCGAGACGACCAGGGATGACATACCGCCGACACTGTCAAGGGCGTTCTTTACTCAACAGGAAACACTTCGCAATAAGCTATTACTCTTCCGTCTGCGTAACTACAACAAAATTGAAGCTGAATGCCCTGCAATGGAACTACTCGGCATCGAGCCTCGGCTCAGACAGGTTAGCTCAAGTTTTACCGCTTTATTCGCAGGGCAACCAGAGGTATTGGACGACTACCGGGATTTCATTTATGGTCACCAGAGAGACCTGATTGAGCAAAGGGCATCCACTACCGTCGGCCGGGTTGTCGAAACATTGCTCAGTTTAATTGAAAACGATACGGTTGATACAATTGATACAAATGATATCGGCGTAAAGTTATTGCCGCTGAGCAGCGCAGATGTGGGCCAGGTATTAAATATGACGCCGCAGGCAATAGGCCAGATCCTCAAGACCTTAGGGCTGCAAACTAAATTCACCAGGGCAGTCACCCCACCACGGCGCTGCATAGTCTATGATTCTATCAAATTGGCGAGCCTTAAAAAGCGCTATGTATTGCCCGAGGATGACCGGACAGAAGTTCTGAAGGGTATCAATTGTATCAATGGTATCAATGGTATCAAGGTACAGCCTGAAGTAGATAGTGCGCGGGATAACGACCCGCCGGAGGAACCGCCCTGGGACCCGGCTGATGACTTGCCGCTGGATGAATTTGAATCCTGCGATGTTGATGCAGAGGTTAACGTTAACCAGGAATGCCAAGCACCGGATCCACTACTAATGGAATGTATAGTTGGCGACCTTGATGAAGGTATTGCAATAGCCCCGATGACCGGCGCCGCGGTGGACCGCCGCGAGGCCATACTCGGTATGCCGGTCTATAGGGCGATCGAAATATGGCGCTCAAGAGGGTCACCTGTGTTTTACTCGCGGCAGGGGGAACATCTCCATAACCTGGACGAGTTGCTTTCAACCCCCCATTGTCCGGAGCGTTACCTGGAAGTAGTGCGGGAATGGATTAATAAATTTCATCTGACGGTTGATTCGTTTTGATAATTATAATTCGTTTTTCGATCGTATTTCCAGTATTCGTTTCATGAAATTTTTATTTTTTCAAAAACACACACCATAGCCTATTGTAGACATTACAATGCCACATGTACGTCAGCACTGGTATTGCCCGGAGGCCAATCCCCGCCCCATCCATTACCGCTACGGCGTCTGTTTTCTCCCTCACGTGGGCATGGTCAAGACCGTGTACTATCGATACAAAGGCCGCTGGCTGCGGGCCGGCCTCCTATGTCTCAATTGTCTGCTATTCGTGCCGGACAAAAGATTCGCTCGCCTCACACACGCATCCAATATATGTATGCATGATGATAATGACTGATGTTAAAAAGGTTCATGGGGGGGCAAAATAGAAAAGCTCATCAAATAGCCAATTACCTAATAAGATATTAGAGTAATACTTGTATCTTCAAATGAATATGGAGGGTGAAATTCATGGAAAATCTGCTATCCCAGAAAAAAAACACTGATTCGGCAGAGGCAATACAGTCTTTAGAAAACAGCATTAATATTTTGGCCAAAATGATAGTCAAAGCAGTGATGGAAGAACTTCTATCACAGGAGAGGATCTTCGGCCAGGTGGGCGGTAGCTTAACTTCCATCATGTCAGTAAAAGCTGGCATGACCGGGCAGCAAGAAAAAAGTCTGGTTTGTTCCGTTTCTGAAGTCACTAAACTTTTGGGCATAGGCAGAAGCACAGTCTATGCTCTTTTACACATGGGACAAATACCTTGCATTAAATATGGCAAACGGATGCTCATTCCACGGGTAGCGCTGATGAAAATGCTGGAAGAGGCTTCAGTTGTTAAACAGATGTGAAGTTCAAGAACAATGTCCACGATGTTGCGCCGCTTAACGTCTTCCTGTTGGCCTTTCTCCCTTCCACCCAATCGTCAGACTTCAATAGCTTAATTAGCTGTTTACCGGATACTGCAGGCAGGTTCCCCATCAGGCGACAGTGGGTTGCCGCATCATCTTGCGCCGGGAGATCAAATCGGGTAATTCGTTTGACACCCACAACTGACCCCATTATCATATTCATGCATCTGGAAATAACTCTTCTGTAGGTAAAGAAGGTGAATTAACATGCCGGGCAATGGAAA
>CAZZHQ010000151.1:0-5446 GCA_964654015.1 uncultured Dehalococcoidales bacterium
CCACAACCAGCTCGGACAGGAAGTATTCGCCAGTCTCATACTTCTCGCCAACTATAGCCATTCCGGGAACCATACCATCCGTTATAGCTATGCGCGGGTCTACACCTGCATCCATCGCCTCTTTAGCAACCTCAACAACAGCGTTGAAGTCCAGATTTACAATGCTCTCCTTCAAAGACGCCAGATATTTCTCTCTAGTCATACAAAATCACCTCTCTCCTATAGTTAGTAATACCAGTGGTTTTTCTATTATCATAGCTTTCTTCTAGTCTTGGACCTATCCCATATACATGCCACCGTCGACATAATTAGTCTGGCCGGTAATATTTTCAGCCTCATCGGAGAGCAGGAACGCGATCATGTGGCCCATATCCTCTGGGGTCTGGAATCTTTTAAGCGGAGTTAGTGGCAGGATAATATTCTCCCAATACTCTTTATCTGTCTTTCCCACAAACAGTTCGGGATGGAGTCTTCTTCGCTGTGCCACTAATTTTACGTGGAAACCTGGTGTATATACTACGCCTGGGTTAAGGATGTTGACATTGATATTGTAAGGTGCTAGCGTCCTAGCTAGACTCTTGGAGAAGTGTTGAACCGCAGCCTTAGAACAGGCATAAGCCATCACTCCCTCACCATATTGGGTGGCGGATACTGAGGATGTGTTTACTATCTTACCGTTTCTGCGTTCCATAAAATAGGGAGCAATCGCCTTGCACATGAACACACATGTCATCAGATTGAGCTTAAACACCTGGTCCCACTCGGCTGATGTTAGGTCAATGAAAGCGTAGCTATCTTTGGATAGGTGTATGCTGCCGAGACCACCAGCAATGTTTGCTAAGCCATCTATCTTACCTAGGGAGTCTAGGGTGATCTTAACTACTTTTTTGCACTCTTCTTCATCAGTAAGGTCTGCTCTTATGGCGACAGTTTTATGCCCTGCCTTTTTAACGTCTTCAGCGATTCTCTTAGCTTCAACTTCGTTAATGTCGACAACGGCTATATCTGCCCCTTCTGATGCCAGAACCTTGACAGTCCCCTCACCGATACCCGGTCCGGCACCAGCGACAATAACTACCTTGCCTTCTAATTTCATTTTAATCTTCCTTTTAAATTTAATAGAACCTAAATAGCTCTGTCTTTATTTTTCTCTTTTATTTATGCTCATCGATGATTCTCCCTACAGTTCACTGGAACGACAGCTTCTTAATCCCAGCCACTTCCCGTATCAAATTGATGTAATAGCAATAGTTTTCAAAGGTTACATCCGGCGGTACGTGGTGGTCTACCGTCGGGAAATAACCCCCCTGTTCCAGCAGGAAGGGCACCTTGGACATAACCTCCTCCCTTATTGCCTCCTTACCTTTGATAAGGGCTCGTTTATCTATATTACCGCTCAGTATTAGGTCCTTGCCATATTTCTTCCTGAGGGCAACGGCGTTATTCCCGGCAGCGACCTCTAGAGGCCACATATAATTGATTCCAGACTCGAGCCAGAGGGGAATGAGTTCGCTGATGTTGCCATCGCTGTCCAGATAGATTACGTCAACGCCGTAGCTGTGCAGAAGGTTGGTAATCTTTTTGTAGCGGGGCATCATAAACTTCCGCACCATAGCTGGTGAAATCATCGGCCCGGTCTTGTAGCACATGTCTTCCCAGAAGGTGGCATGGTCAATCCTTATGTCCTTGGCCACACGCTTGATGACCCCAGTTTCTAGGTAGAGCATTTGCTCCATCATGTCCTCAATAAGATTGGGGTCATCGTAGAACATATAGAGTATCCTTTCCGCTCCTATCATTTCCATCAAGTAACCAAAAAAGCCGCCTACTGCCAGTGATATCGGGATCTCCTCACCCAACTTATTTATCTCCTGGACATAGGCCTTCCAGTCAGCCGGCCATCGCTCAGGGGTATCGGGGTCAAGCCGCTTCTTATATTCATTCCAGGTAGCCCTATCCTTAACCGGCCAGTCAAGGAACATGGGCATCTTAGAAGGGTTATCTTTGAGTGTCCTGAGTGTTTGCCCGGACTCATTTATAAAGGCAGCGGTACGTTCATCCTCTGAGATAATCTTGGGCTCATAAGGGGGAACTACAGGGGTCGGCTTGTATAGATTAACCTCATAACCAAGCCCGGGTGGTTGCGCTCTAGCGGCACCTATACCAGATGCGACTTCAGTTAGCCAGCGCCAGGGGTCATAGTGAAAGTAGTCGTGGAGAAAGCGATTACCTCCCAGCCCTTCCCCAACTGTGGTTGGAAGCATCTCTTTAGGAGCACCCTGCTTGACCCAGTTCACTAGTGCTTCTGACCAGAAGCGATCCTTTAGCATATATAAATCGCCAGGTCTTTTAAAATGACAGATATCTAAGAACCGTTCTCGGTGTGAAATATTCATTTCCAACTCTCCTATACTACTCCCTAGAATTAGACCCCTATAACTTTAAAGCTCATGGTACGGGTAGTTTTTTCAGTCAGGCTCCAAGCTATTCTCAGAGTTTTCTTCAAGATGCTTCTGCCCACAGCTAAAGACCATTTGTAGCCAAAGTACAGCATCTAAGTGTTTAGGTATCCTAGCCATTGCCATTTGTCAAGCCTTTTTGAATATTCTTAGTCTGGCTAGTATACCCCCCTTTTTCGTCTTTCCCGCTCCATAGCGCCCCACGCCACCCCTCAATCTCGGGTCCACTATATCTCTCACCGCATCGCCAAACATATTTATACCATATACCGTAACAGCGAGGGCAACGCCGGGCCATAAAGCCATCCACGGAGCCAGGAACATGTAGTTGCGGCTGCTACCAGTGAGCATACCTCCCCAGCTGGGAGTCGGGGGAGGGATACCGAAGCCGAGAAAGCTCAGGCTAGCCTCAGCTAGGATCATCGACGGAACCAGTACCGAAAATAGTATAATTATGGGAGCCATAACATTGGGCAGGATATGCCGGGTAAGTATTCTGGTGGTAGAGCAGCCAATAGCCCTCGCTGCCTCTACATAAACATTCTCTTTAGTGCTCATAGTAGCGCCTCTTATTATCCTAGAACAGGTGATAGCATTGTGTAGCCCCAAAACGAGGATTACCTGCCCCATACCTGGCCCAATGACGGAGATTATGACCATCAGCATGATTAGTGTAGGAAAGCACATCCAGGCATCAACGAACCTCTGCAGTATCAGGTCAAATTTACCACCTAAATACCCACACATAATACCTATAACTGCGGCGCCAGCCGTAGCCAGAGCAGTAGCAGCCAAACCTACAATCACCGAGATACGAGCCCCGAAGATGACTCGACTGAATATGTCTCGCCCCAAATTATCTGTACCCATCCAGAATTTGGCCGATGGTGCCATTAAGAAATTTTCTACGCCTTGACTTTTGTTCATTTCATAGGGGGCCAGGAAGTCGGCAAAAATGCCGGTGAGAAGCAGGAGCAGGGTTATAATCAGACCTAGAGTACCCAGAGGCTTCTCCTTCACCATCCTTATCCCGAAACCGACCAGCCAAGAGTGTCTCTTCCTCTCGGCTACCCTTCCTGATGAGCTATCGGCCACACCATTACCCCCTTTCTATCTTTTCCTTTATCTATAACGAATCCTGGGATCTAAAAAGCCATAGGTTAGGTCAACCGCTAGATTAGCTAATACTATGCCGATTGCAAAAAGGAGCATTAGTCCACAAACCACCGTGTAGTCTCTGTTTTGGGTGGTTTGAAATATTAGACGACCCATCCCGGGGAGACAAAATATCTGCTCTATAATAACCGTGCCCCCCAACACAATGGGCACCTGAAGTCCTACCAGGGTGATTATCGGGATTAGCGCATTCTTCAGGGCATGCCTTATTATGACAATCCTCTCCCTGAGCCCCTTTGCCCAAGCCGTCCTGATATAATCCTGCCTCAGCACATCCAGCATCATGGTTCGGATCATCCTCATGCTTGTCCCGGCGAGAAGCATGCCCAGAACGATAGCCGGGATTATGAACATTTCCAGGTTAGCTAGTGGATCCTCAGTAAATGGGATATACAGTATGGATGGCATGTAACCCCACCATATTGAAGGGAAGACTACTATCAGCGTCGCCAGCCAGAAGTTGGGGACGGCGATACACAATATGGCAAAGCTACGAGCTATATAGTCACCCCAAGTATCCTGCCGTAACGCTGAAAATATACCTATAGGCAAAGCTATTATTTGGGATACTATTAAACCCAAGAGACCAAGTTCAAGGGTTACCGGTAATGTAGGGATTATCTCGGAAATCACGGGACGACCTGTCCATAAGGAACCCCCGAGGTTGCCGTGCATAACGATATTCCCCACCCAGCGTCCATACTGGATAAAGAGTGGCACATCCAGCCCCAAGGCATGCTCAATGGCAGCCCTGTCAATGGTCACAGACATTTGCATCTGTGCTGTCAGCAGGTCTATTATATCGCCTGGAATCAGGCGTATCGCGAAGAAGAGTATGAAACTAGCCAAGAACACAGTGGGTATTATTAGCAGTAATCTTCTGATTATATAAGCACGCATACCTTACCCTCACCTGAAAAAGGAGCCAAACACTTATAGCATAACTCCCTATCGTTGCTAATACCCTTGGCTTCCAGCAGAACTTCTGCCATCCTCCTAGCCATTACTACTGCTCCTTTTACTGGAAAGATAGTTTCTCAAGTCCAGCTACTTCTCGTATCAAATTAATGTAATAGCAATAGTTTTCAAAGGTTACATCCGGCGGCACGTGATGGTCTACAGATGGGAAGTAACCCCCCTGTTCCAGCAGGAAGGGCACCTTGGACATAACCTCCTCCCTTATTGCTTCCTTCCCCTTGATAAGGGCCCGTTTGTCAATGGTGCCGCCTATTATTAAATCCTTGCCATACTTCTTCCTCATGGCAACGGCATCATTCCCGGCGGCCACTTCAAATGGCCAGATATAGTTTATTCCAGACTCGAGCCAGAGGGGAACGAGTTGTTCAACGTTGCCGTCACTATCTACAAAGATTACATCAACACCATGACTGTGCAGGAGGTCGGTAATCTTCTTATAGCGGGGCATCATAAACTTCCGCACCATCGCCGGTGAAATCAGCGGCCCAGCCCTATAGCACATATCTTCCCAGAAGGTGGCCTGGTCAATCCTTATGTCCTTGACCACACGCTTGATGACCTCAGTTTCCAGGTAGAGCATAGTGTCCATCATGTCCTCAATGAGCCCCGGGTCATCATAGAACATATAGAGTATTCTTTCGCTCCCTACCCATTCTCGTAAGTAGCCAAAAAAGCCACCCACTTCCAGTGATATCGGGGTCTCCTCACCTACCTTGTTCATCTCCTGAACATAGGCATTCCAATCGGCCGGCCAGCGCTCGGGGGTATTAGGGTCGAGCCGTTTCTTATATTCATTCCAGGAAGCTCTATCCTTAACTGGCCAATCTAGGTAC
>CAZZHQ010000152.1:0-5443 GCA_964654015.1 uncultured Dehalococcoidales bacterium
CAACCATTCCGACGGAAGTCGGAATCCAGTCATGATAAAATCTCTCCGTATAAATCTTGCCATTCAGGATTGGCTTTTTAAATCATTCCCCTCAAATGCATACCACCCATCATATATATTGACATCTTCACTCAGGTAGACTAAATTATCCGCATCGGATTGATGGTAGCAACTCCGTTTTCAACACCTTTCACGAATGCATCGTAACTCCGATAATAGACTGCTATAAAAAAAGGAGATACCAATGTCTTCAAAAATGTCAGACAAAGAACTGTCCTTTACTCCTGCTTACCAGCTAGAGCGTTTAATCAGGTCACAGCAACTTTCACCAGTAAAGCTTATGGAGGTCACCCTTAAAAGAATCAAGGAGATAAGCCCAAAACTCAATGCCTACCTCACTGTACCTGAGGAAGACGCAATGGCAGCAGCCCGCCAGGCAGAAGAGAAGGTAGAAAGTGGAGAGCCCCTGGGGATATTACACGGACTTCCCATTTCCATAAAAGACCTGATCCCCACCAAAGGAATAAGAACCACCATGGGGTCACTGGTGTATAAAGATTTGATTCCCAAAAGCGAGGGCACTGCGATGCAGCGTATCAGGGAGGCAGGAGCCATAATCGTTGGCAAAACCAATGCAGCCGAAATCGGCACCGCCATCCAGACTCGTAACAAGTTGGGGGACGACTGCCGTAATCCCTGGAATACAGAGATGACACCCGGTGGTTCCAGCGGAGGAGCGGCAGCCGCCATGGCAGCCGGTATCAGCCCCCTCTCGCTCGGCAGCGATGGTGGTGGCTCGGTACGAATCCCCTCCGCCTTCTGTGGCCTGTTTGGCATGAAGCCCAGCTACGGACGGATTCCAAAAGACTACGCCGACTGGGGAATGTCTCACACACTTACCTTCGGCCCGCTCTCGTGGACCGTCCGTGATGCCGCAATGATGATGAACGTTATGTCAGGTTCGGATGGACTGGACTACACCTGCATCAGGACAAGTCCTCCTGATTTTGTAAAAGAGCTCGACGGTGACTTGCGTCAGCTCCGTATTGCCTGGACTCCCGACATGGGATACGATGTAAAAGTCGATCCCGAAATAAGGGCCGCGGTTGAGTCCGCCGTCAATGTCTTCAAAGAACTGGGACACCAGGTGACACAGGATGTACCCGACACGGGAATGCCTTTTGACACCTTTGATGCCACCATCGCCACGCGTAATTCCATACCGCTGGGATTCCTACTCGACGAGCACCCCGACGATATCATGCCCTACAATAAACTTCAGTTCGAAACAGGTCGCAGCGTTAGCGGCGTAGAGCTGGCGAAGGCATGGGTGCACGTGGAAAAGATTCGCTGGGCATACCGCGACTTCTTCCAGAAATATGACCTGCTGATAACACCCAGCACCGCCATTCCAGCCTTCCCGGTGGGAAGCAAAGACCGTTCGCTGGGACGAGGATTCTTCGATTGGGCATTTGCTCCATTTACCTGCATCTTCAACCTTACCGGCAGCCCGGCAGCCTCGGTGCCATGCGGCTTCAGCTCCAAAGGATTGCCAATCGGTATGCAGTTAGTTGGACCACTGGAGGACGACGTCACGGTAATGTGTGCAGCGGCAGCCTTTGAAAAAGCCCGTCCGTGGACAACTAAACGTCCACCGATATCATGAGAAACAAGAAGGAGAAAGCAATGCAGTTTCCGATTATTGATGAGACAACCCGCCTTGAAAGGCTGGCTGCTCCAACTCGCAGGGTGCAAATGGTACTGGATACCGACACCTATAACGAGATAGATGACCAGTTTGCCATAGTATATGCCCTGCTCTCCCCCGAGCAGCTCGACGTCCAGGCACTTTATGCCGCCCCGTTCCATAACAAGCGGTCAAAAGGTGCCGCTGATGGCATGGAGAAAAGTTACCAGGAGATATTAAGGGTACTTTCAAGAATCAATGTGTCACCGGCGGGATTGGTCCACAAGGGCTCCGAAGGCTTTCTGCACGACCTTGAACATCCCTATAAAAGCGAAGCGGCGCTTGACCTGATAGACAGGGCAATGAAGCAGGGGGATGACCCGCTTTACGTGGTCGCCATAGGCGCACTAACCAACATCGCATCGGCGATACTGATTGAACCACGAATAATAGAAAAAATCGTGATGATCTGGCTCGGAGGACAACCACTGCACTGGCCCACAGTTGAGGATTTTAACCTGAAGCAGGACCCGATAGCAGCAAGGCTAATCTTTGATTGCGGCGTGCCGCTGGTGCTTATTCCCTGCCTGGGTGTCGCCTCACACCTGCTGAGCACATCACCTGAACTTGAAGCCAGGCTGGGAGGAAAAAACTCTATCGGTGACTATCTTACAGGCATATTCGCAGACCTGCTGGAAGAACGCTCAGCCTGGTCAAAGGAGATATGGGACGCCTCAGCCATTGCCTACCTGGTTAATCCCGATTGGGTTCCTTCAGACCTGGTGCATTGCCCTATTCTGACCGAAAAGCTTACCTGGGATTTCGATAACTCACGTCATCTTATCCGAATCGCCAATTTTGTCCGCCGTGACCCGATATTTATGGACATGTTTGGAAAGATAAGAGCTTTTGTCTGATATAACATGGAGGTCATACAATTCAAGTCGTGGACAGCTATTTCCACGAGTGGATTTCATCGTCATCAATTAACTGCCAGACTAGATCGAAATACCCCTGGAAAAGGGGCTAAAAATACTTGACAATTGTGTGTAATTAATATACCTTTCCACATTAGTAATAAAGAGGAACGAGAGTTATCTCACTAAGAGCTGATATAGGAAATCCCGTAATAATAAGTTGAAAGTATCATCAGATACTAGACGTCAATCGATTTCTATATCAGAAAGACGTCTTAGTGAGTTAAGCAATGTGAATGAGGCGGATGGGGAACCTCCCGGTAAGCTTGATACTCTTCTAAATCCTGAAGAAGAGCCTCCAAGCCAAGCAGCCACTATCAGGCACAGCTTTTTTAAACACATACCTGATTCTCTCTGGAATGACTGGAAGTGGCAATTTCGGAATAGAATCACTACCGTAGGTCAATTAGCTAAATATATTCCCTTATCAACTGAGGAACAGGCGCGGCTCAGTCTGGTGACTATGCGATATCCCCTCTCTATAACCCCCTATTACCTATCGCTAATCAACAGGGATAATCCTGCTGACCCGATAAGAAAACAAGCGGTTCCCTCTATTTTAGAGATTACTATGGGGACAATGGGACTGGAAGACCCACTGGCAGAGGAAGATTACTTTGCTGTTCCTGGACTGGTCCATCGCTATCCAGACAGAGCACTGATGGTGCTCACCGATATCTGCCCCATGTTCTGTCGTCACTGCACCCGTAAGAGGGAGTGGCGTCATGGCGGATGGGTGCGTAAGATTAGTGAGATTGAAGTTATGCTGGAGTATCTGCGCCGTAATAGCCAAATCAGGGATGTTATCATCTCTGGTGGTGACCCCCTGACTCTATCTACCCGTCGCCTGGAAGATATTCTCTCCCGGATAAGAGAAATAAAACATATTGAAATTATACGTATCGGTACCAGGTTCCCCGTGGTGCTTCCACAGCGTGTAGATGAAGAACTCTGCTCTATGTTATCCAAATATGGCCCCATATGGCTGAACACCCACTTCAATCACCCTAATGAGATAACTCCACAGGCAGCAGAGGCATGTGACCGATTGCTGCGAAGCGGTGTTCCCGTAAACAACCAGTCTGTCCTGCTTCGTGGTGTCAACGATACAGTTGAGACCCAGGTAAAGCTATGCCAGAACCTTCTAAAAATAAAGGTGCGTCCATACTACCTATTCCAGTGCGATGAAGTACAGGGAACGGAGCATCTTCGCACCCCTGTGGAGACCGGCATAAAGATACTCGAAGGCATGCGCGGGCATACTTCCGGTCTGGCAATTCCTACCTTCGTAGTGGACCTTCCTTTCGGTGGTGGCAAAGTGCCACTGCAACCAAATTACGTGCTGGAGAAAAATGAAGAGGAGCTGTTGATCAGGAACTACCAGGGACGTATATTTCAATATCGTAATCCTGTTCTTCCTAAGCAGCAGCAAGAAAACGCAGAAGCGGAAACCCCTGAGCGTATGGTAGTCGATGATATGCTTGCCAGCACCGGTCTGTCATTTGAATCGCAAGGAGCTATAGATGCGAATAGGGTTGTCGTACGATCTTAAAGAAGCAATACCATTAATAGTGGATAGCCCCGATGATGCCTTTGAGGAATATGACACAGTCGAGACAGTTGAAATTATTGTCTCAGCGCTGGAGGCAAAAGGGCATACTGTTGTTAAACTGGGTGGAGGCATTGAGTTTGTCGATAATGTCCGGCGTAGCAAAGTAGATATCGTCTTCAACATTGCCGAAGGCAGGGGCACCTACCGCAGTCGTGAAGCCCAGGTGCCTTCTATCCTGGAGATGCTGGACATTCCCTATACCGGCTCCGACCCCCAATGTATGTCTATATGCCTGGATAAACCATTATCCAAAAAGCTTGTGGCCGCCACTGGAATCAGCACTCCACAATGGCTGGTAATAGCCAATGAGGAAGAGCTTTACCAGGTATCATGGGATGAATTTCCTTTCCCTGCCATTATCAAGCCGTCATATGAAGGCTCAAGCAAAGGGATTTGCCTTGATTCAATCGTGAATAACCAGGAACAGGCGTTTAGAACGGTGCGAAAACTGCTGGCGTATTACCGCCAGCCAGTAATGGTGGAGGGATTCATCGCCGGAGACGAAATCACCGTAGGCCTCATGGGAAATTCACTACCGAAAGTACTGGGTTTGATGCGCATTCTGCCACGCAATAAAGAAGCACATTTTGTCTACTCCCTGGAAGTAAAGAGGGACTGGAAAGCGATGGTCGACTATGAATGTCCTGCCCTTATCGAGGAAAAAATCCTGAATAAGCTGGCAGATTCCAGTATTAAGGTCTTCAAAGCTCTTGAGTGCCGGGATTTCGCCCGACTGGACTTCAGAGTCAGCCATGATGGGGAGCCTTATTTCATCGAAATCAATCCTTTGCCTGGGTTGGGAACCTACAGCGACCTGGTCATTATGGCAATAAAGATGGGTTGGACACATGAAACCCTGATAACTGCTGTACTCGATACCGCTCTTGAGAGGTATCCACAGTACGCATGCGTATAGCCATTGTCTATAATAAGCCATATCCCTCGTACTACGATGCTGCTGGTGAACAAAAAGCGGTACTGAGTGTTCTAGATGCTGTGTCAGCGGTGCATCAGGCACTGCTTGAGCTTGACCATGATATTATTGATGTCCCTTTGTCGCCACCATTTTCACAAGCCAGGAGAAAACTCAGGTTTTTAAATGCCGACATGGCGTTCAATCTTTTTGAAGGCTTTTGTGGCCGTCCCGAAACAGAAGCACTGTTGCCA
>CAZZHQ010000153.1:0-5429 GCA_964654015.1 uncultured Dehalococcoidales bacterium
ACATTGGTTTCCGATGAAATATTACCTATCTCAATAGTAATTGGAAGTAGTAATTGGTTTTCCTCTTCAGGTGTTATCAGGCTTGCAATGTATTGAAGCTCTTTATTTTTAAAAGTATACATACTACCATCACAAGATATAACGTGAGGATGAGTTTCATTCAACAAATCGTGTAGTGACTTCTGCCTCTGTGCTAGTCCCGAATTTACTATACGCAGTTCACCTTCTAAACACCGTTGCAGCAGTTTTTCATAGGGAAAACTGTAAACCATATATCTACTCCCTTGCTACTAAAACTTTCACGCGTTTCAGTCTTCCTTTTTCTTCTCTATCCCTTTCTTCAAATTTCATACTCAAATATTTTATAGTTAATTGAAGAGAAGGAATGATTAAGTATTCAAGGGCATTTGATATCCTTTTTGCCTTATTTATCTCGGCGCCCAATAACTCCATACTACTTTGTACCTCGGCGAGGTCTATAGTTGCTTGAAGGCACACTTCGAATAATTCTGAGCTATGGTCAAGCCATGCAGAAGTATCAATCAGGTCATAACCCCTAATGACTGCTTCTCTTTCTTCAAGATCAAGGGAGTTAATTTTCACCCCTGCTATATTACGCCCGCCTAAACTAAAATATATATCTTTTTCACTAGCTAAAAAATGTTTTTCCAGTGCTAAATATCCGTGATAGCCAATAGTAAAAGACAATGCTTTATAGGCCTCCAAATAGGCGTTGATAAGTAACTCTTTCGCCTTTACCGTTTCTCTGGCACTTTGCAGGAATTCCATTGTAAGTATTGCAAGCCTATCTTTAACTATTTTTTGCACACGTGTAGATAACGTGAGCCTGCGCCTCAACTTAACAAGCTCAATCTTAGTTGGCCTGACGCTGATAAGTTGTACCATTTGTTAGCTATCCTTCTTATTCAAATGCTTGGGCAGATATTTATCAATAAAGGTTTCTTTAATCAGCTTAAGGTCCTCAACAGGCAACATCGAGAAGAGTCCCCAGGCTATATCCAAGGTATTTGCAATATTTCTCTTCTCAAATTCAGATTGTGATAGAAAAGTAGTTTCAAAAGAATCGGCATAAGATAGATATATCTTATCCCTTTCGCTTAATGCCTCCGCTCCTATAATGGTTGATATCTCCCGCAGGTAACATCCTTCAGCATAGGCGGAATACAATTGCATGAAAACGTTATTGTGGTCCTCCCGGGTCTTATCAGGTCCAATTCCCTCCTTCATCATCCTGGAAAGAGATAGGAATACATCGATCGGGGGATAAATTCCCTTCCTCTCTAGACTGCGGGAAAGAACGATTTGTCCTTCGGTAATATAGCCTGTGAGATCTGGTATCGGATGTGTAATATCGTCATCAGGCATAGTCAATATTGGCATTATTGTGATGGAACCTTCTTTCCCTGAGATTCTGCCTGCTCTTTCGTAGATGGTAGCAAGGTCTGTATACATATATCCAGGATATCCTCTCCTGGAAGGGATTTCTTCTCTCATGGCTGAAAGCTCGCGGAGAGCTTCACAATAGTTAGTCATATCGGTCATTACCACTAGAACATGCATATTATGTTCCCAAGCCAAATATTCGGCTGCCGTTAAGGCTAGTCTCGGAGTTGATATCCGCTCAATTACTGGGTCAGAGGCAGTATTAATATAAGCTACTGTTCTTTTTAGTGCGCCTGTTCTTTCAAGATTATTAATAAAAAAGGAGGCGTCGTCATAACTGATGCCAATGGCGGCAAATACTATAGCAAATTTTCCTGACTCTCTTTTTACTGTAGCCTGTCTTACCAGTTGTGATGCAATCCTGTTGTGAGGTAAGCCTGAGCCACTGAATATTGGTAATTTTTGTCCTCTAACGAGTACATTTAGTCCATCGATAGCTGAAATACCTGTTTCAATAAATTCTGATGGTGGTTGACGTACAGCGGGGTTTATAGGCACTCCATTAATATCGAGGTAGCTTTCCGGAATTATTGCGGGAGCTCCATCAATTGAATCTCCCATACCGTTAAAGATTCTCCCCAGCAGGTCGAGTGACACCGCTAGTTTTAGAGTTTCACCTTTAAATCTAATTTTGCTTCCCAGTAGATCGACTTCGCTAACCCCGCCAAACACCTGTATGATAGTAGCGTCGTTACTTATATCTATTGCTTGGCCTGTCTTTATTTCACCATTACTCAATTGTACATCTACTATCTCATTGAATTTAACACCGGGGATGCTATTGGCTATGATAAGAGACCCCTTAGCTTCATTAATTCCAGTTCCTTCTTTTACATATAGCGAAGAAAAGTCCATTAGATTCCTCCTCTGTGAGCAACAAGGCTTTTATCCATCTCCATCCATAGTGTATTGATGCTTTGTTCGAAGATGTCGTGAGGTATCTCCTTTAGTCTGGAAATCTTATACACTATGGCAGAGGAGCGTATTTCTTCAATATCTATACCTGAAGCCACCATCTTTTGCGACAGATCATGGAATTTTATTATTGTTTTTAGCATCAACCCTGCTTTGGATGGCATGCAATAGGTGTCAACTTCATGGTATGCGCTTTGCTGTAGAAAATCCTCGCGTATCATCCTGGAAACTAGTAACAGCAATTTATCATCTACTGGCAAAGATTCCGGTCCAACAAGCCTGACGATTTCCTCAAGTTCGGCTTCCTTTTGCAATATCTTTAATGCATTTTTTCTTGTATCTTCCCAGCCTGGATCGAATTTATTCCACCAGTCTTTAACCGCATCCACATAAAGACTATAACTTGTAAGCCAGCTAATGGCTGGGAAATGTCTTCTATTTGCAAGAGAAACGTCCAATGAATAAAGCGCATCCACTATCCTGATAGTACTCTGAGTCACAGGTTCACTGAAGTCGGCCCCAGGGGGGCTTACGGCTCCGGCTATGGTAAGTGACCCTCTTCTTTCAGGGTTACCCGTACAAGAAACAACTCCCGCACGTTCATAAAAAGCAGAAAGCCTGGAGCCCATGTACGAGGGGAATCCCTCTTCCCCAGGCATTTCTTCTAAACGGCCTCCCATTTCTCTCATGGCTTCAGCCCATCTAGATGTAGAATCAGCAACCAGCATAATATCAAAACCCATATCCCTGAAATATTCACCCATGGTAACTCCAACAAAAATACTGGCCTCTCTGGCTACGACCGGCATATTGGAAGTGTTAGCCAGGAATATCTCTTTCTCCTGCAACAGCTTTCCAGACTTCGGGTCCTTCAATTGTCTAAAGCTATGAAGTACATCAGCCATCTCGTTGCCTCTCTCTCCACAACCAACATAAATATTTACGTCGGTTTGTGCCCAACGAGCTACCTGCTGCAACGCCACGGTTTTGCCCGTTCCAAATCCTCCGGGAATGGCTGCTTTTCCTCCAAGAGCTAATGGAAACATGTAATCCATAATTCTCATACCTGTAGTGAGTAATCCCGAAGGATCAAAACGTTTTTTATAAGGTCTTGGTTTCCTTACAGGCCATATCTGCATTAGTTTTAATTCTTTAACATCGCCACCCTTGCATTCTACCCAGGCGACCGGGTCTTCCACAGTATAATCACCTTGACGTATCTCTTTTATTGTGCCATTTATCCCTATGGGTACCATTATCTTATGATCAATGAGGCTTGTTTCAGGAACACTACCAATAAAATCGCCCTCGGTAACTTCATCTCCCTTTTTAACAATAGGAATGAATTGCCATTTTTTGTCTCTAGGTAAGGCTGGCGCCCTGGCTCCTCTTTTAATAAATGAGCCAGTATCTTTAGACAGGGAAAGTAAAGATTTTTGCAGGCCATCATAAATAGAGCCAATGAGACCTGGTCCTAGTTCAGCGCTCAAGATTCTACCCAATCCCCTGACTTCCTCACCTGTCTGCAGACCGAGCGTATCTTCATGCGCTTGAATTATTGCCCTATCACCTTTCAGGCCGATTATCTCCCCGACGATGCCTTCTCTGCCTATCTCAACAATTTCGTAAACTAAAGAACCTTTCATATCATCAGCGATAATCAAAGGGCCTGAAACTCTCCATATTTTACCCATGATATACCCTACCTCCTTATGTAACTCTAGAGCCTCACGTCAAAACCTATCGATTGTTTTATAACCTTTTCGTAGTATCCGGTGATATCATCATACTTTGTGCCAAATTTTGACGGAACATCAATAATTAGGGGGATTGTTTTCTTCTCTCTCTTACGGTTAGCTATGAAATCACTGATGTAGCTTATATACTCTTCCAGTATTATGATAAGGCCTACTTCTGGCTCCGTAATCAATTTGGACAGAGCCTCCCTAACGTTTTCAGCTATATTTTGGTCTATTTCTTTGATAATGTAATATTTGCTAATTCCAGCAAGCCTCATTCCGTTAATTAAATCCTCATCACCTATTGCTGCTATCCCTAATCGTGTGTTTGGCATAATCGTTAAAATACCAGATACCTCTTTATTTCTTCTATAGAAACGTTATCGTAAATAGCACGAAAGATTATCCTTAAATTCCGTATCTCGGTTTCTTTAAGTACCAAGTACCATGCCATCACTAATGGAGATAATATAGTTGGAGACAGTGCCTCTTTAAGTGACTTGAACTTATAAGTCTCGAGAATATCATCTACTGTTGTGACCCGTTTAGTTTTTTCATAGCTATTTGAAAGCTCTTTTGCAATATTATTATACTTGCCGTCTTCCAGACGGCGTGGCATGTCAGCTATTTTGACCGCCAATAAATCGCGTATAGTTTTGTCTGTGATGATATAACCACCAGGTATGGTGTAGTCGGCTACCTCTGTTCCAATGCCTTCAATAATAGCCCTGGCTACAATTTGTAGATTAGTTAAGTCTATAATTATGCCTATTGATTGCGCTAAGGTATCGCCATCCCGTATTTTGCTTGCCATATCCAGCATAACTCTAAAATACTCGCCATCCAGACGTGCTCCAAGTAGTAATCTGGATTTAGCACTACCGTCAGGCTCAAAATCTTCTATAATGGGTATATAATGTGCTAGCTGGCTCCTTGTGAGAAGCTCTGATACATCAGCTACATTTTCCGCACATGAAAGTTCATCCAATAATTCATTGTCATGAATAATACCGACTGGAATAATTGGATTACGATTACTTGTTGAGCCAATTAATTGCAAAGCTGCCTTAATGTTTGCGACATCGTATTTTTCTATATATACACTGGATAATGTTTTTATATCGGCAGGCAAAAAATCGAATGACTCTATTTCTTTTACACAATGTACAAAATAGCGCCACAAAGATTGATCTAAATCATCAAAATTGTTCAAGGAAATCCCTTCCAGGTAATTCCCTATGTCAGTTTCTCTGATAATTGATTGTATGTCGCGGATGTTAGATATGCCCAGCATCCTGCTGAGATGCCTGG
>CAZZHQ010000154.1:0-5410 GCA_964654015.1 uncultured Dehalococcoidales bacterium
GAGACTGCCATGGCCCTTGGGCATATCTCCAACCCCTCCTATACCCCATCTTGCATCGCCTTTGATATATAGCTCGGCGGTACTCATACTTTCCACGCCACCTGCTACCACAATTTCGGCGTTTCCGCTCTGAATCATACTGGTGGCCATGCAGATAGCATCAAAACCGCTGGGGCATCGGCGGTCAAGGGTTAAGGCTGGTACCTCTACCGGCCAGCCTGCTTTAAGCAGCGACATACGGGCAATGTTTACATATTCGCCACTCTGGTAATTTTGGCCCATTATCACCATGTCTACCGAAGCGGGATCCAGTCCGGCTCTTTTTACTACCTCATTAAGGACAAGCGCGGCTAAATCATATGCTGGTATGGTTCGCAAAGAGCCGCCAAAATTTCCCACCGGAGTTCTTACTGCACTGACTATGGCTACTTCAGTCATTTTTTCTCCTTAATCATGCTACGATGACCTCGAATGAATATCTTTATTAAATATCTATCTCTTTGAGGTCAGCGCTTAATTTTAATTTTGGTTCGGTGACCGCCTGAATGTCTTCAGCGGTAAAACCAGGGGCTACTTCTTTGAGAAGCAAGCCGTCTTCGGTCACTTCAATAACGGCCAGGTCCGTAAAAATCATTTTAACCACTTTTCTGGCAGTGATAGGATATGCGCATTTGTTTACGATCTTTGGCTTCCCATCCTTGGTGGTATGACTCATAGCTATCATCAGTTTTTTAACCCCCACCGCAACATCCATGGCTCCTCCAATTCTACCTATTCCCCTGGAAGGTACAAACCAGTTTGCCAGGTCCCCTTCTTCGGATACCTCAAGGGCTCCCATTACCCCGATATCAATATGCCCTCCTCCAATCATGGTAAAAGCGTCAGCCTGATTGAAAATGGAAGCACCTGGCAGAAGGGTTACAAATTGCCCACCCGCATTAACCAGTTCAGGGTCCTCTTCGCCCGCAGCAGCCAGAGGGCCATAACCGAGAATCCCATTCTCACTTTGAAAGGTAACACTTCTGCCTTCAGGAACGAAGCTGGAAGCCAGTGTTGGTATACCGATGCCCAGATTTACAAAAGAGCCGTCGGGAAATTCCATGGCTATCCTCTTGGCTATTGCTTCTTTGCTCAACGGGGTTTTCATTAATCTTCCCTTCCTGTTCTGGCAACTACCCGGTCCACGAAGATTGCAGGAGTGACGATAGCTTCTGGATCGAGTTCTCCGACCTCTACAATTTCATCAACCTCGGCAATGGTTATCTTCGCTGCCATTGCCATTACCGGGTTAAAATTTCTCTGTGACCGCCAGTAGGTAAGGTTGCCCATTTTGTCAGCTTTATGTGCCCTGATGAAGGCGAAATCTGCCTTCAGGGGAAACTCGAGGATATACTCCTTGCCGTCGATAGTCCTCTTTTCCTTCCCTTCCTCTATCTGAGTTCCGACACCGGTGGAGGTATAAAAACCTCCGATACCGGCCGCAGCAGCCCGCATTCTTTCTACCATTGTACCCTGTGGGACAAGTTCGAGCTCGACTTCTCCTGCCAGGTACTGTTCCTCGAAAGGACTGGGTGCCCGCGATCCCGGAACAGGGGCTGAGGCGATAGCTTTCTTTACTTGCCTTGTCTCAAACAAAAGGTCCAAATCCATGACAGCGCACCTATTGCTCACCGTGGTGAGGTTCTTTGCCCCCTGGTCTCTTAAAGCCCGTATGAGGTTAGTCGGAGAACCGGGTTTCCCGATAAAGCCGCCAACCAGAATAATAGCTCCGTCGTGAACGTCGAATACGGCTTCTTGAAAGGTCTGGAAAATTTTCTTTGTGTGCATGCAAACCTCCAAAAGAACTTTGCTGAGGGTTAAACTTGAGGTCACCCCCCCCCTAAAACTGGACTAAATCAAGCCGCCAATAGTTTACTCCGAAACGCTATCCTAGCATAATCACGTGGACATTTATATCGGTTCCGTTCCAAAGTTATTGATGGCTGGCTAGTCCGCTATAACTTCTTTAGACCACATCAGTCGTTGAAGGGTAAAACACCAGCGGAGAAGGCAGGGATACAATTCCCTTATAAAGACTGGTTAAATGTAGTAAGTAGGAATATCAGCCAGCCAGTTTCTGAAATACCAAATATTAGGTACAGAGACAGGAGTCCAATCAGGATAAACATGGTAAAGATATCTACCAAGAAACCAAGGAAACAAAAAAAAGAAACGGTGCCCAGAATAGTAGTTCTCAAATGACAGAAAGAGAATTTAAAATATGCCTTTTACCCTCAACCATAAATAGGGTATCTCTTGGCAATCAGTATATTCTGGAAGAATATGATAAGTTAAATTTAATTAGTTTACCAGCTAGCAGGTTTTGTAAACGTACCTTGAGCATCGGTCATTGTAATTGGGAATTGTGATTTAGAGAGTATATTATCATTAATCGATGCCACACATTTAGTCGATACCTTCTGTAAGTCTCGCTGTAGGCTACAGTGTTTTGGGTTATTACGCACATTCCTAGTGGTATTCGGGTTTACAACCGTAACAGGGCATTTTAGGTTATTAGTAACAAGTCCTATTGCGTTGGCTAAGTCCGAATCATTAGAGATAACAATAGATTCATCAGCATCTTTCATACAATTATCATAAACTAAATATGCGGCCAAGTTTACATCTGAACCTTTTTCCTCCGTCTTTTCTACTTGTACCATTTGGGGGGGGGTTATTAACACCGTTTGTGTACATAAGCGGAAATAGTGGTAAATATTTTTGCCGAGAGACAAAGCTTCCTTCTATTATCTCAAGGGTGGGTATGGTTTTTAAGGCACGCCAATAAGTGTCTTGCCTCGTTGGAGCACTAAGGTCATGTTGTAAGGCCTTTACTTTAGCAGAAAAATATCTGATTTTATTAATCTTTACAGCTGGGAAGAGAATGTTACACAAATTTAAAATATTCAACCATTTATAGGACGTGTTCTTTATGGCACAATAGTACAGGTTGAAACCATCTATATAAACGTTTGCACTCAATAATAATTATACCTATAACATGCAAAAGCGCTACCTTAAGTAGCGCCTCGCGCCCATCGGCCGAAGCCTCAGGGGTATTCAATGCAGAAGTTTAATATGAATATAATATAATGTCAATAGAGGATAAGTATATACATTATGTTATTAGTGTAGTATGATGATAATACAATCTTACATACCCTTAAAGATGTTATATGGCACGGCGATTAAAATTTAGAATATTGATTTGCAAAAGATGTGGATATCAGTGGGTTCCAAAAGTATATAGACCAGTACAGTGTCCGAATTGTCGAAGTCCATATTGGAACAAGCCCAGAATCCGTCCATAATTAACTGCATTTCAAGCTATCGATTTCACTAATTGGAGTCAAATACAGTAATGCATCCTTCTCAAACTAGATGGAACCACTATATTTAGCACTATTGACACCTCATATTTCAGTGGTAGAATGGAATTGGGAGATGAATGCCATTAGCTAACTGAATATGCTATCCACATAATAGCAGAAACCTGCAATAGCTCAGAGACTGAAGTACGATTAAGCCTCATGGAAATTGCTGAAATGCATTGAGAGCAATTCTAAAAAGCCATGAGGGCAAGAATATTTTAAATATCCTTACTCGTTTTGCATTCATTCAATAAGTCGTACTTCTACTAGAGGCAGGTCAGAGTACCCAAAAACTATCTACCAATAACGATGGAACGGTACATTTACATCACAATGCTTGACATAACAATACGAGAGACAGAGGACTGACGACCGAAGGCAGGAATGACAAACTCTAAATACTAATTACTAAATACAAAACAAATTCAAAATGCCAAGCTCTAAACAGGCTGCCTCCCTTCCGCCACCCCCTCTGGATTCCGACTTCCGTCGGAATGGTAGAAAAGGGGGCATCCCCTTCTGGGTTCCTGCTACCTGCTTTCGCAGGCACACGTTTAGCAGGAATGGGAAGAAGCTGGATTGCTACCTTTGCACCACACCACCACCCAGATTGCTTCGTCGTTGCACTTCTCGCAATGACAATTTCCAACCATGTCATACCTGCGGAAGCGGATATCCATCATCAGGCTCAATTCAAGACGTTGATTGCACTTTTATATACGTATGGTAGTTTAGATTACTGTCATCCTTGAAGGGGATGCCAGTGACCGAATGATCTATCAGGCGGGCTGAAGGTTTTCAAGCGTAACCTTTGGTTGAGAGCGGTCTATCCCTATATGGGTTGAAGCATCCAGTATCTCAAAGCCAACTACTTCTTCCCCCGGGCCAAGGTCTACTGAAATGTCTTCGCTAAGACGAATAGTGGTTACCTGTACAGGTCCTTTTTTAAAGGAAACATATAACGCATCGACCTCCGGGTCATAACGCATTTTCATCTCTTACCTCCAAAATAGAAAACATAAACTGTTATTACTATTATTCTATCATCTTTATCAACAACGACAGACATAATTTGCTTTGCTTCGTAATAGTGCTCTTTCCAGTACTGCAAAAACACGAAGTTCTTACGAAAAGCAACCCTTCCTGTTTTTGCTGCTGTTCTTTCCCCATCGCGTATTGTTATCTCAACTTCTTCACGCGTAGCACCCCTATCGGGCATTTGTTCCAAAGCGTGCTGTGAGAATACAATCTTTTTCATAGTGATATCAATACACGGTCCTTCTTGCTCGGGTCGAGAGACAGGATAGAGCGGGCCTCATCAGGGCTGGCAATCTCCCTGCCGAGTTCACGGGCGATGGTCACCACTTTTTCTACCAGCTTGATATTGCTTGACGGCGAGCCATCAGGCATGAAGATATTATCCTCAAGACCAACCCGTACGTTACCGCCCATGATAATGGCAGCCGTTGACAGAATGATTTCTGTCTTTCCAACGCCGCTCACCGTCCAGGTCGAGCCCTGTGGGATGCTCTCTGAAAGGAAGAGCAGGTTTTTAACCGTACCGGGCATGGAACCGGGGACGCCAAGCACGAAATTGAAATGTAGAGGGGCCTCGATTAACCCTTTTCGTTGAAGGTACTGGGCGTTGTGAATCATCCCTGTTTCAAACACCTCTATTTCCGGTACCACTCCTGTCTCTTTGTATACCCCGGCGAGCGCCTCGATAAACTGCGGAGCGTTTTCGTAGATAACGGTTGGCATGTTATTTGAGCCGGTTGTAAATGAGCCCATCTCGGGGAGCAGTCGTACGGGATTCATCCGTGCCTCCCAGTCTTTACCGGCGCGTGCGCCTGTGGATAGCTGAATAATCACTTCGGGGGAGGTCCTCTTTATTCCAGCGACGATTTCACGGAATATGGCAGTATCGAGCGTTGGCTTTTGCTGCGAATCCCTGGCATGGACGTGGATAACTGAAGCGCCGGCATCCGCACAGCGGCGGA
>CAZZHQ010000155.1:0-5368 GCA_964654015.1 uncultured Dehalococcoidales bacterium
ATATAACAAATTAAGTGGGAAATTCACTGTCCAAGTCCGTAAGTTACCCGAAGAATTGGGGGAGCATGGCGATGTGGGTGACCTCTTTGTTAAAACAGGTAGTGACTTTGTTAAGGAGTTATATGCACTTCCAGTCATGACCGACCAGGAAAAACTACCCAGAATCAATATAGATGATGACAAACGCCTGCGAGACACAACAAGAGAATCCCTTGAAGTCTTATACGCATCGAATAAGCCAGCACTGGTTTTCCAGAGGGGCGGAATGCTTTGCCGTATTATCGTTGATGAGAATAAAAATCCAGTAATTCAAGAATTGAATGAAGCTGCATTCCGGGGAATCCTTGAGAGAAATATGAATTTTTTTAGAGAATCTACTAAAGGAAATGAACTGATAATAAAACCGATACCCCCACCAGGGATAGTGGTTGAAGATTGCCTATCATTAAGTGATTGGAGTTTTCCATCCCTACTTTCCATTATTGAAACACCTGTACTTAAACCAGATGGGTCGACCCTAACAACTATTGGCTACGACGCTGACACCCGGCTTTATTATTTCCCTGCACAGGATTTGGTGCTTCCCGACATACCTGATAATCCAACTGGCGATGACATGGTTTCAGCCGTTGAATTAATACTTGAACTACTCCAAGATTTCCCATTTGATTGTCAGGCCAGTAAAGCTAACATGATTGCTACAATGATTACTCCAATCCTAAGACCACTAATAAGAGGCTCAATTCCTATGGCTCTTTTTGATAAACCCTCGCCAGGAACTGGAGCTACGCTTTTGGCAAATATAATATCACTCATAGCCACCGGTAGAGATGCCTCTATGGCAGCGGCTCCGAAAGATGATGAGTCGTGGCGAAAAGCGATTACCAGCATACTCATGAAGGGACCGTCAATAACAGTTATTGACAATATTGAAGGCATACTATCTTCAGCATCGCTGGGAGCAGTATTAACAACTACACGGTGGTCAGACCGCATACTAGGAGGGAACCAGTGGGTTAATTTGCCAAATTATGGTATATGGATTGGAACGGGCAACAATATCCTATTGGCTGGTGATTTACCCCGGCGTTGTATTTGGATTAGGGTAGATGCTGAAATTCCACGACCTTGGTTGCGTAAGGATGAAGAATTCAAACACCCAAAACTAAAGAAATGGGTTATCGAAAACCGTGGGCGGCTTCTAGCTGCAATACTCACAATAGCAAAAGGGTGGATTAGAGATGGAAGGCCAGAATGGCAAGGTCAAAATCTGGGCAAGTACGAGGAATGGTGCAAAATTGTTGGGGGGGTTATTAGCTATATGGGGATTGAAGGATTCCTTGAAAACCTAGAGTCAATGTACGATAAGATGGACCAAGAGACACTTAAATGGGAGATGTTTTTTGAGATATGGCATCAAGAAATTGGCGGGGAAGCAATTACATCAGCCAAATTGGCTAATATCCTTAAGGATAATGAAAACCTGAGCAATAGCCTACCAGATAGTTTGCCAAGTCTAAACGATAAAAGTTTTACCCGTTCATTAGGGAACAGCCTGGCACACAGAGACCACATCAAATACTCCAATGGCCTTACACTTCAACGTGCTGGTGAGGAGAGACACGCTGTTAAATGGCGGGTACTAAATCTACGTCAAGAACAGGAAGTTGATGAGTTTTTAAGGGAAAATACTGGTGGAGGAGATAATAATAAAACAAATTAGTATGCCTTGTTTTTTATGTATTTTTTTCTGTTAAATTATTGCTTTTTTTGGAGAAGATTTTTATGCTGATTTTTATGCTTAGCTTTGGGGAGGGTGAGTCTAGGAAGTTTAACTCACCCAAATTAGCTACGGAAGTGAGTCTGGTGAGTTACTCGCCAGTCACCCTTCCTAATAATAATATATACACTAAATATACACTGAAAAGAAGATGTTTTAACTTTTCCCACGCCTGGGTAGGAGCTAACTCACCAAACTCACTCCAGCTACGGAAAAGGGTGAGTTAAGTGATGATAAGTATACAACATATTATAAATAACTATATCAATGATAATCAAAGATAAAAGATAAAGGAGATATGAAAATGGAAAAACAGTTAGATAAGTCGAAAACCTACTCTTTTTACCCTGCAGGCAATGATAAGACGAAGATAGGAGGCCCACTTGATACAAGGTCTCTGAAAAGTGCCGGGACTTTCACCATTGTGTTCATGGATTCTAAGACGATTAAGGTCAAATTACTAGAAATCGATAATTACAATCTAGTGGTGGAAAGCAATGGTACTGGCAATAAATTATTAATCCCAAAACATGCAATCAAATATATCTTGCTTACCTGATAGAAACATATCAGAGGAGAATGATGGCAACAGTAGTAAGACAGCAGAACGAGAATGGATTAAATCAGTATCTTATTACCAATATGGTTGAGAGTTCTCTGACTTGTCTATCTGAGCAGTTGGGGCAAGATGAGAGGTATTACTGGCAAATTGTACACATCTTGAAAGGAGATACCGAAGCTCCGGAGAAGCTAAAAATTGGTAGTACCTGGCTAAATACCATTGAGTATGCCGAGAGCCTGTTGATGGCTATCTGGGTACAGGGCATGAATAACACCAGTGTAAGCCAAGATATAAAAGCTGCAAAACACTTTTTAGACCTAGTTGGAAAGGAGGGAAAATTATGAATAGCAAGGGTAGTTCAGGAATTGTAAAGGATATGCAACAGGATACTGAAAAAAGTCATGATAGAAAAATAAGCATTTTACTTGGAAGGCTAATTACATATCCGATATCTATGGGCAGTAGCTATTTCATGCCTACCGTCAGGTTCTCGATAAGCTGAGTGAGGACGTTCTAAATAATTTGCTTGCTGAAAGCTTCTTTGTCATTGATGGGTCGTCCAAAGGTAGTTATTATAAATATCGTGAAGAGGGTTTGATAAAAAATAAGATTCAGAGCGTCGTGTTCATATCGAAAGAACAAATAAAGTTGAGCTTAAAAGCGCTTACAGCTGTAGTGGCGCATGAATTGGCTCATGTTTATGAGTGTAAAACCGAAGGAGTGCCTTGGAAAAAGGAAGAAACGCCAGCGAGAGAACTGCAAGCGATGAATCTAGTTTCACAATGGGGATTCAAGGAGGAATTGGAGAAGCTTGACCAAGAAATAAACTGGAAATGGGCTTATTACAAGCATTATGTGGATAAATCTTCTAAACGTATGAGAAAGGCTAAGCGAAGGCAAATCTGCCAAGACTGTGGGAGAAATATCGAAGCAGGAGAAGAGTATCACCGTTTTACACATAAAGAAATCTGTCTAAGCTGTTCTGAATATCATGAAGTTCTGATATGTATGCGATGGGCATATGACCAGGTTTCCACTAAGAGGGAAATAGTGAACAAAGTATCAAAACTCATAAATTGTAGCTACCAAACAGCTCTGAAAGCGTATGAGGAGATGGAGAAGGAACTCAGACTTAAAGAAGCGATGTAGGTGATATAAAAAAGGGGAAAGTTCAGGTTGCAAATAAAGTATCGGGATAAAAGCTAAATACTACTACTACAAGAATGCATGTAAATAGCAATTTAACCCGTTTAGAAATTTGAAAAATCGCATTATCAACTGTCCAAGAAATGGGGCAAGTCCATTATCACTTAGTCTAACATTACCACTGGACTGGTTTTTGGGAGGCAGACCAAATGTAGTTGTAGCTATTCCAGAAGTATAAGATAGGCTGTTGTATATAATAGATAGAACCTTTGAACTGGCTTTCAGCCTTGAAGCAGACTAATAGTTTGAGTCTCCGCTGGTTAAGTTGACAACAAACTATCTGAAGATAACGGAACTTAATTTCAATAAAGCCCTTATCCTGTCGTAACAATGGGATCCTCCTCGATCACTTTTGTTAAAAATGTTAGGCTCACCATCCAAATATTTTCTTTAACCGCTCTATTAGCGAAGTTGGCCTCTCGGGTGGCAATCCCAATAATTCGTGCAATTTATTTATTGTTTTCCGCCACAGGCGTTTATCCAGTGCTTCCGTACGGCTCAACCATCTTTGAAACATCAGATCGTATTCACGCTCGATTTTTCTTCTGTCACTCAAGACAGTAATTCTGACCATGTGCTGGTTAATATGCGGTTTCTCTTTTTTATTCACATAACTCCATATAGCCCCAAACCGCTGGTCTATATCATTTATTGCTATAGTCGAATGAAACCAATAATTACCTGTGTTATCCCAAGATTTACGGTCATATATCTTTACTATCTTGTTTAGCTCCTCCGCCAATTCTCTACGTAGGCTCTTCAATTCAGGAGAGGCATCTATTAGACATGATATGACCTTTCCATCTTTACCATTATGCCAGTCAAAGTCACAAACACTGAACGGTACTAACGTATATCTTTTCGCCACTTTCTCTATCCTATAAAATACGCTGTCTAATGACCTCGATTGAGAGGGGCCGTAGAGGGTCATATGAGGTATGGGCCTGTATCTCAGGGCTCCTTTTACTCTGAACTTGCGGGCTATCTCACTTATTAGACCTTTGAGGTAGGCCTTAGGATAACAGTGAAATCGGAACTCAATGTAGAAGGATTTCAACCAATAGCCTCAACAGTAACCACTCTTTAATATGAGTACAATGCTTCTTTTATTCGACTGCTGAGCCGTACCTGGTACTTCCCTGTTTTCTGGTTAAGCCGGTATCTAAACATTCTCCCCTTGATTTCCTCGCCTAATACGAGTCTTTCATTGTTCTTTTTCACCCATTCTTTTAGGTCATCGAAAACGAGGTCATGCCAGTTATTGTCGAAGAGGGGCATAGAACGAGGTGTATATAAAGCCTCCCTAATATTACAACTGAGCTGCACTTGGTATTTGCCAATATATGGCTCAAAACGATAGCTGAACGTGTTACCTTTGATTATCTCTCCAGAATCAAGTCTGGATTTATTCCTCTTTATCCATGCCTTAAGGTTACTGTGTGGAATCTCATGCCAATCATGGTCATTTAACCAAAGTACGTTCGGTAATGCCTCAGCGTATATTTTCAATTGGTCAATTTGGGCAGACACATTGACTGAAAAATCCATCCACCCTTTTCCCCTGTCAAATACGAACAAGTGGTCGAGTGACTTAGAACCTCCCGCATCTTCCGTGTAGCTACCTGCATCAACTTGGTAAAATATGAGCAATAGCTTAAGGAAATCGCAAAACGATAGTCCGGCATCATCGGTCATTTTCGCTAGTTTTTCAGTCGCTTCTTTACCACTGTAGTGTCCCCTGATATAGCTACCTATAACATCTTCTGATACAAGAGCCAACGCAATTCTTACTTCCTGGTCGTTGAAGTTCAGTTGGTTAA
>CAZZHQ010000156.1:0-5363 GCA_964654015.1 uncultured Dehalococcoidales bacterium
CTTCTTCTTGTGTTTTAGTTCGCCTGTCGATTAAACCAAATCTTTCTATTATCACTGCCCTGACATTAGTCTCATTCTGTCCTGCAACGCTATTAACTGCATCTATCAAAGCATCGTGTAAACTGACCCCGTTGATTTCATCGTAGTATCGCTCATTAGACTCCGGGGGCCACGGTCCAAATATAGCCGCCATCAGCATTGTCTCATTGCTGAATTCCATCACCCTGGTGCCCTGGTCCAGTTTATCCCAATTGCGTCCTTTACATTTTGGGCATATCTTGGGCTTCTTTGCCGAATCCCGAGGCTGCCATGTCCATCCGCACAGTGCGCAGGTATGCCTTGTTATCTTTATCATTCTGTCCCTGCCTCCGTCCGGTATTTTGCTTCTGTCATATTCATTTACCTCCGTGGACATATTAAACCTGCAATATCAATCGGGTCTATCGGTTCATGTCGCTTTTTGCGAGGAAATAATACCTGCGTGTGGTCTGCTTAGGTTGGGTATGGATGCTACCTTCGCATGATCGATGCCACCCCCAGGTAATTAGGATGCCTGCCCAGCAACCAC
The DNA here is from genome assembly GCA_964654015.1 of uncultured Dehalococcoidales bacterium. Classification (GTDB taxonomy): domain Bacteria; phylum Chloroflexota; class Dehalococcoidia; order GIF9; family AB-539-J10; genus JAUUZT01. The sequence goes on from CAZZHQ010000156.1 coordinate 569, forward strand.
CCAATTTAATTGCTGAAGGTGTGGTCACAGGAAGTCCGTCGCCTCGTGCCATTCAAATAAATCGGGGCACTGGTCACCCGATCCCCGCCAAACAATCATTCATCATCTGAATTTTGAGACAAGGTGGCTTGTGTTATCAACTCTTCATGATGACTCATGAATGTCTCCTCGAGCGTCAGAAATGCAGCAACAAGACTTTGCTGGATTTCTTCCGGTACTGTTCCGCAAAAGCTCAATGGCTTGACCTCTAGCGTTGTATGACGTACTACAACCCAGCCGAAGTGATAAATCTCCGCAATTACAATCCCCAGCAGGCTAAAGGAGTAGATACTCACACTCCCCAAAACAGACAGCGCTATAGCCCCCGGATCCGTTATCGGAGGTCTACCATAAGCACTAATTGCTGAGGAGAAGCACGCATGGACGTCTGGGGATAACCACTTTTTTGAGCACTTCCTGCCCTCAAGATACGATGCAAGTTCATCATCGCCCAGTCCTGCATTAGTCATAATCTGCTTTACCCTCTGTTCTATTTTGCCGTAGCCGACGTTCTTTTTCCAGAAGTCGTCCTCATCTAAATCAGACTCAACGCAGGTGTAGTTCTTGGCAAATTCTTCATCAACCAATGTGACAACTGCCAGATCAGTAGTCTCCAATAGAGATCGTATCAAAGGCCGAGCAGCGTCATCCAATCCAGTAACAATCAATTTGCGGATAGCTACTGTCAGCGAAAATATGCGACATAGAAGCAATAGGAAGCACGCTGACGGTGCCTTGTCGTAGCTGATGCTCTTGCGATGCTCATCTGTAAACACGTACAAAATAAGCAGGAAATGCATTGCCTCGTCTATAAGGGCTAAGTGTAAACCAAGATAAGCTGTACTGTCCTGCACAGCCTTACGTTCAGCATCCGCCAAAAAAGATTCAACATTCACATGCTCGGCTTTCGGGAATCCCCTATCCTTCCACGCTTGCCAGTACCTATTAATCTCTTCTTGTACGGATTCATACGACATTGGTATCCATCCCCAGCGTTTATGTACATAGTGAACCCTGATAATCCATCTTACATGAGTTATACAACAGTGGTCAATAAGAGCAGCCCACACGCAGGCAAGTGCCGGTTTTCCCAGCGGCAACATAGCGGCACAAACGTGTTCATTGATCGTAGCAGCGGTCTAGGAGACCGAGGGCTAATCCTGTGGTAGTACACAAAAGCTTGATAATGATTTAGAATGGATTCACATTATACAACGAAAGAGGTATCAGTAATCATGTCAGAATCAATAGACCTTATAGCCTTGGAGAGCGTGATTCAACGTGCAAGGAAAGTTGCAAAGCAGTACAGGGAAATCACGGGTAAACCACTTGGAATCACAGGGGAGGTCGGGGAATTCATCGCGGCTGACTTGCTTGACCTCAAACTCACTGCAGCAAGACAGCCGGGGTATGACGCTATTGCACCTGACCGACGAAGAGTCCAAATAAAAACCCGCTGTGTGCTTCCAGGTACGCACTCTGGCGGACGACTCGGGAGGATCAAGCTTGATCACGACTGGGACACAGTGATCCTTGTCTTGATTGATTCTGACTTCGAACCCATCACCATATATGAAGCACCTCGGGCCGATATTGTACGTGAACTGAAGAAGCCAGGTTCCAAATCCAGAAATGAAAGAGGCGCTTTGAGCATTAGCAAATTCAGGAGTATTGCATCAGTAGTCTGGCAACGAGGGTAGGGTATCACGAGTTAACGATGGAGGTGATCTATCTTGAGAAAAAGTGAGGGTGGTTTTCTTGCTGACTACCTGAATCAATACGTCAGTCTTGGCGAGTTGCTGCTGACCGCAATTCTCATTGCGTTGGGTGTCAATATCATGGCTAGCGGCCTAGTCAACACGTTCACGAGCATTGCATCATATTGGTTCATAGTCATTGGTCTAGTAATATGCCTGGCATCAATATCATTCCTATTCGTCCGCATATTCCGGAGTCGAGCTCAACTAGTCGTTTATGAAGGATTCCTTGTTCATGATATGCGGGATAATAAGCTTATCAAAGTTCCACGATATAGATTTACAGAAGAGATGAATCAATACTTCACGGCAGCCATCGTGGAGAACCCACCTGAGAAATGGACCACAGAGCCCTTGAAGCACTACTCTACTATCATGGACGATTCAGAAGATGCAAGCACGAATGAAGGGAGCAAGCAGATAGTACGCGAAGGAATCGAATACTTCCTTCTTGAATCGCTCTCATGTCATCTGTCGGAGTACTTTAACAGACATGCCTTCGAAAGCGACATGCTATATGAGATCAAGAGAAGCGATCTGTCAGAGAATATCCTGAGCAATAGGTTCCTCAAGACCATCTCAAAACCTATGGAAAGACGATGGACTTTCATGGGGCATAAGGATAATGATTCGATCTGCGCTTCTTACGACGACGGAGCTATGTACAGAAAGTTCGACCTCCTGATGCCTGCCGGAACTTCGATCACAAGAACCGCAGAAGATAAGCTCACCCTGGAAACTCAGAAGTTCACTATAACCTTCGCTGTTCGATTTGACGCCGTCCTAAGCCCGCTGCCACCTGGTTTCATATCATACTATCTCGGAATCAACCAGCCCAATCTTGACGTCGGCGAATATATGTTTGAAGTAGAAGTCGAGGTTCGATTGAAGTTCGGCATGTTACTATCCGGTGTACAACGACAATACTATGACTGGATTGACTCTTTTCTCGAGCGATTGGATAGCGAAATATCAAGAGATAGATTCTTCAAATCCATAGGTTGGGACTCCGCACTGACAGTACTCCAATGTCTCAATCCTGATGATAGAAAGAGGGATGCCTGATCAACACCAAGGATCAGTCTACATAGGAAAGGCTGACTGATACATTCGCGTGCGGCCCGCCTTCCGCGGCAGCCCATAACAAATGGGAAACCGCCAGCAAGATGCTACGAATATTAACCAATCCTTTCCCGTAATTCGCCCAATTACTCTTCTTGATGATTGATGCCATGATCTGGGCCACCCCTACCTGCCTCCTTTCCATCGATCTCCACGTTCATCTCGACTTTCTCCAACCTCCCGAACACTTATGATTTCTCACCAGACCTATCGTCAGCATAGGTACGAATTTGATATTGGAGGTTGGCAAGACTATAAAAAGGCTTCTTGGCAAGATCGGAATATCCCTAATCCTATTGTCCGCAGGCTGTGGCGGGGGTTCTGCCCCGGCAATATCCACTCCTCAGTTAGTGTTCAGTGTGAGCGGTTCGAGAGACAGTCTCCTGGGCTCATCCACGACAGACACCAAGGTCTTCCACGTCAGCAAAGGAGAGTGGCAAATCGAGACCACCTGCGAAGCTCTCAAAACAACGTCTACCGTGTTTTTGGCTGCGTCCGCATTCCCACAGGGCAAGCCAGTCGACAACACGAGCTTCGTCGCAATCGCTAGCCAGAACACCCCAGGCAAGGCAATCACCTACGTCCACCAAGTGGGCGACTTCTACCTCTCCATTGTCGCCATGAACGACAAGAGTTGGTCGGTCAAAGTTTACCAGTGATTCGGGCAGACACTCAAACGGCCAAGACCAGGCCGTGATCACTATCCCCTCAGAAACCCGGATTTGATACCGGCTTCTATGAAGCTCTGCAACGCGTCGATGTAGATACTGGACAATTCGATAATGTCCTCCGGCCCTGTCCAATCGTCAAACCGATACTTTATGGTCGCGGAGGGAGGAGGGGCAGACTTTCTCTTTGTCGCTGGAGGCGCACTTTTCTCAGTCGGAGGCTCCGGCAGTTCATTGCCACTGGCATCGGAACGGATGACATGGACGGAGTCCGACAAACCTATCGTTTCTGTCAGTACTATATCAACGTGTTTGACAGGCCTAATAGGTTCATCATGGACGTTGATATCGCGCTTGCTCTTGAAGAAGGCGAGGATGCTATTAGCCGCAATATAGGTGTCGTACCATTGCTGCCAACCAACTACCGTCTTGGCCTCCTCCAGTCCGTACTGCAAAACCGAGCGCGCAGAGGAGAGAAAGGCGCTCAGATTGAATGTGAATTTCTGTCTATCCTCATACTCTGCAAGCATTTGGGAATAGAAATATCGAGCCTCATCTAGTTTCTTCTGCTCATTCATCACCTACTTCCTGATAAGAAATTCTTCGATCCTAAAAGAGCAAGCAGTCAGCCTTGCTGTGCCACTATGCAACTTCGTGCTTATGGTATCACACGTGGCTCGTTTGCCGCTTTCCCTGACGCTCCCGCCGCTGGCTGGTTTGTTTTTGCAAACCGACCTACTGCCTTGTCCAGGCAAAAATCACACCAGGTGCTGCCAAATGTGAGGCAAGGTCATAATCGCCACTTAGATTTCAGTCCCAATCTCTTGCTTGTCTGAACACCGGCCAACTCCGGCGGTCCTCCAAGTGCCCGGTCTGCGGCAAATGAATCATGTTGCCCGGCCATCCCTGGTGTGCACAGAATTATTAAAAAAAGATTTTTTGTTGAGATAAAATTATCATCGTTCATTAGCTTTTATGCCATCAGCAATTGATGTGAGCTGTTTTCCCTTCGGCATTATAAATATGCAGCTTCCTCCGCTTCGCTCAGCCCAAACCTCTCCGGCAAGTCTTTTTTCTTTGGAGTCATCGTTGCTCCAATAAACATCGCCCTTGCTTTCGACAACCAGAAATTGCCTGTTCTCCAATTCAGCAACGAAGTCGGGATAAAATCTATCCGTGGCAGTTGGCAACCAGAACGAATTATCAGGT
>CAZZHQ010000157.1:0-5334 GCA_964654015.1 uncultured Dehalococcoidales bacterium
GGACCCAATCTTAATATCACCCCTATCCTGTCCTAACAATGGGGTCCACCTCAGTAATTCTCTATTAAGGACTCTTCAATTTTCTTTGATATAGTATCTAATTCCTCTTGTTCAAATTCGAATTGCATAGAGAAGTCAATATCAACCGATGCTCTACCAGAGAGTTGATAAACTAGATCTATCGCGTTTCCTCCCTTTAAGACAAGTCTCTCAAGTAGATAATCATCGGATACTATAGAGACTATTGCGAGCCTTTTAATCTTCTCTAGTAAAACTAGATCCATATGCAATTGACTAACCCCTAGTAATTGTATAACTCATTAAGTTCCCGCTACAACAGTTTGGACTTGCTCTTTTTTTCTTTACCTGCCTAATAGCAGTACTGGACTGGAATTTTGGGGATCGGTCAGGTAAGGTAAGCGTAAGTCATCCATAAACTGAGTAGGTAGGATTACATAAATGTCAAAAAAGTGCAATATTAACTCAGCATATAGCCGACCATAGCGAGCACTCGATCGTCACTATAGTTACTTTAATAAGGTTAAATCAATTAGATGCTTCAAAATGATTATACCACTCTATAAACTAGAGTTACCGGTATATGTAATGTAAGTTATTTTGCGATCGTGGGAATTTGAGTAGTACTTGATAACTTGGGGTATATCGGAGACAGCTTTATTAATTTTAGCGGTGTTTGGAGAGAGGTTTCTATGTAAGAGAGCTTTCCATGAAAAAAGACAAAATCGCCGTGACCTGCTCCTGTGACTGCTTTGGCACTAACTTAGTAAGTGGTACAACTACTGGGGTCAGGTCAGAGTTGATTACAGGTATACCAGGAACTAAAGATGAGGACCTTACAGATGACTACCTTCAAGCTATACTAAGAGGCGAGAAGCCTGTTTTCCATAAGAGACGCACTGAGAGCCAAATTTCGGCGGGTAAAGGCTTAGATGAGGGTAAATCTTTACTTGAATAGCTTGCCTAAGCCGCGTCCTGTAACCTTACCGTCAGCTCTCTCGCCTCAGCTCGCTCTTACCTAAACTGTTTAAAGATTTTTATAATCCTATCTTTCTGTGTGTGTTCATCATATCTGGTCAGCATAATATCTCCATTCATCACTACAGGGAAGGAGAAGCCAAATGCTGAGAACTTACCAATACTTTGGGCATCTTGAAGATTCCTAAGTGTTTCATCATCTGCTGTTTCGGGGTCAAAAAGATAAAGTTCTATCTGTTCCCCTTCGATATAAATCCCAAAACCGTCTACTGCACCCATCATCGAAAATGCTTTTGTTACAATTTCTCCAACTTCCAAGCCTTGTTCTTTAAAATATCTAACTACATCGGTTAGAGTCACCGGCTTAGGCGTTAGCGTAGGTTCTTGTTTAGCAGGTGCTAGCTGAGTTGTAGGCCCTGACGTGGGTGCACCACAGGCACTCAAAAGCATAGCCGCCAAAATTACGGATATGAGTAAAATTTTCTTCATAGTGAGCGCCACGAACCTTACAGGCTGCCCTCCCTGGCTAATTACAGTCGTGCTAACAACTCTTTTTTCTTATTTTCAAATTCTTCTGGACTGAGAATTCTAGCATCTCGCAATTCTGCCAGCTTCTTAATTTGGTCAATGATAGATTCAGTTGTTTTATTCTCTGAATGTTTAGTCCCCATAACTGCTAACTGCGGAGGTGCATAGAAAGACCACACTTCCTTTATCAGTCCTTTATTATGCGTTTCCGATATTGGCACTGCTGCTAATTCACTGAGCTTTTCCTTCAAGATATTAAACAGAGCGAGTGCTGGTTCGTGTGTATCTTTCTTGCTCCCCGAAAGTATGAGTTTAGTTGTGCCAGATTGTGTAGTGACAGAGAAACTAGGCACTCCAATTTCAAGCATATACATAGCACTAACAATCTGGGGGAAAGGTATTTCGGTTTTATCCGCTCCAGTTATCTTAGGGTCATAAAATACAATACTATCTTCTGTCACAATAATTGTTGCAGTCAATTTTTTAATTAGTCCAAACCCAGTGACAAAGCCAACGACTTTTTTATCGCCTACCGCTGCCTTGACCTTGTCTGGTAGTTCCTGAAGGCTTGCCTGGTCATACTCTGCCTGTCTACGTCGCAACTCATCCCATTTTTCAAGACTCCATGTCTTCTTCTCCTTGTCATATGTTCTGGAACAACTTCCAGCACATATCCACAATCCATCCTTTTGCATTGCCCCCCATTTGCTTTTTATTTCCTTGCCACAAATAACACAAACTCCCAATATCACATCTTTAGACATTCTTATCCTCTTATCTTTATTTGCATTCTCTCATAACTAAGATGCCTTCTCTGAATAAAGTCGATAGCTTCGTCCCTCTTTTTCTCTGCGTATGAGGCCCATTTGTTCAGCGTATATTAGTAAATTAGATACCTCACGCCCGTCAACACATAGCACCTTGCCGAGTTTGGCTTGGATAAACCCCTGATTTTCCAAAAGGAATGATTCTACTCTATCCATCAAATCTGCTCGCTCCAAAGCGAAGTCAACCTCGCTAAGCCATTCCGCAAGCTCCGGTACAGATTTAAGTAGTGTCTTTATACGGTGCAAATCGTCACGCCGTCGCAAGACGGATAGGTAATGACATGCATATCCAAGTGGTGGTGAACCCTTTATGTCCCATTGCCCAAACTCTTTTTTGGTATCTTGGACTAATTGCGGAAGCCATTTCACGGCTTCCAGCGAGAGGTCTAGGGCTTGATAGTAACGTTGCTGGAAACGAGAACGCTCAATCTTTTCCATTAGAGTGAAATATTCATTCATTTTCTTTATCCCCCTTTAGCTCGAATATTCCATTTGCCGTCACCGCCTCAATTGTACTACCCATAGCATAAGCCTTAGTAATTATCGCCGTCAATTTGCCTTTTTACTGTGTCCAATAATTCTCTTTTCCGTCACCGCCTCACGTTCAAACTGAAGCTGGTAATTTTGCGTTAATTTTGCGTTAAACAGTTTGGTACTGGTTGTTACATAAAGGCATTATAGCTTCAAAACAGGATTTTGTTAATTGACGCAAAGGTTCTAATTTGAACGTAAAATGACTGTTTGACATATTAGCATAGAATTACGAAACCGCTGCTCAAAAATATTACAGTCAGAAATGCTGTATAGTATCATTCTTCATCGCTATTATAATCTCTTATGGGTGCTTTCTATGTTATAGTGTATATGAATATAACGGCGAGAAGCAGTTTACTTTTGAATGCACTTCCTGTAACATGCCTGAAACGTCGTAATATTTTTACTATAGTCAGGTAATATTATTAAAAAGGAGTTTTAAGAAATGCTTTATGAACTGAGGGTCTACGATATTTCTCCATCTAGGATGAAGGATATCAATGACCGATTCGCCAATCACACCACTAAGATCTGGAAGAGGCTAGGTATTCGCCCTGTAGGTTTCTGGGAGAATGTTACAGGTCCAAACAACACACTGACTTATATACTTGCATGGGAAAGCCTCGAAGAACGACAGAGAAAATGGGACGCTTTTGTGAGTGATCCCGAATGGCTCAAAGTGGTGGAAGAAACAGGTAAAAATGGTCAGATAGTCCTTAAACTTACCACTACGATTATGAAGCCAACAAAATATTCGACCATGCAGTAATCTAATTCTCAGTATCAATCTCCTTAAAAATAAATGATGCTTGGTCACATGTGGTAACTGACACCTGTAAGCCTTAAAGCTACGCTTACAGTTGAATATTTATATCGGTATGGCATAGTAGACCCTGGCAGAAATATCCCGTCGCGTACTTTCTCCTCTTCACAAATATCTGCTCCTTTCACCGTTTTTTTGCCATCCTAAAAATTCGCATTATGGATGGCCCAGTTTTCGAGGTGCAGGTCATTTATTATATAAACAGGTGGTCCTTGGGAGAAGGGATATATAGAATCCTTTAATGGGAAATTCAGAGGTGAATTACTAAACAAGGAAATATTTACGACGTTACTGAAGACGAAGATATTGATTGAGGAATGGAGGAGGGAGTACAATCAACTCTGTCCACATAGTAAGCCCTGGGCTATAGGTCACTCGCTCCTGAAACCTTCCTGGCACTAACTTAATAAGTGGTACAACTACTGAGGCAGGTCAGTCTCAACTTCATATTCTTAGTTTGGAGGATACTAATGAATCAAGTTTCGTTCAGGGATATCGGACTAAAATACGTCTTAAGTCCACATGATGAGCCAGTTGCCCGTGTAGAGCCAGGTGAAACCTTAATCCTGGAAACTGAGGATGCTTGTTCAGGACAGATCAGAAAGAAAGGAGACACCAGGGATCGTGGCAAAATTCCTTTCGCAAACCCTGTTGTTGGTCCAATCTACATAGAGGGAGCGGAGAAGGGAAACACACTGGCAGTATTGATAGAGGAGATTGAACCGTTAATTGGACAGGGAATAACGTATTTGTCAGAGTTTAACGAGAATTATATTGCCAGCGTGCCTGTCTTCAAGTTTATGAAGGTCAGCCTTCCACATGAAGCAAAAATATGCCCGATAAAAGATGGTCTCGTATACTTTTCGGATCAGATATCCATTCCATACCAGCCGATGGTAGGTACGATTGGAGTCGCGCCATTCTTGGAAGCAGGGTCGATTTCTTCAGGTGTTCTCCCAGGCAAACATGGTGGAAACATGGATATACCAGAAGTGGCACCGGGTAGCATAATATTCCTTCCTGTCTACCATAAAGGAGCCCTACTCTACGCCGGTGATGTCCATGCAGTTCAGGGAGACGGTGAACTCACAGGGACAGCTATAGAGATGCCTGCGAAAACTAGAATCAAAGTTGACTTATTGAAAGGAAAGCCGATCAGTTGGCCCCGAATTGAGACCGAGGATGAAATAGTGTCGGTGGTAACTGCCAGCGCGGGCAGAACATTAGAAGATGCAATAAGAACGGCCTACCTGGAGTTGACACTTTGGATGGAAGAAAAGTACGGACTGGACCGATTTGAAGGGCTGATGCTTTGCGGCCAGGTTGGAAAGATAAGGATTGGCAACCTGTGGTCCGTCGCTGCCAAGATTGAAAAGAAATATCTAGATGCCATCAAGAAGTAAGTCATTTACAGTGTGGCAAAGAGGCTTAAGCAAGTGGAGCAAACTACCTTTTTCCAGAGAGGAACTGGATAGAGTTCTAGATAGCCCTGATTATAGTCCGAAGGCTCTGATTTCTCTATTTGAAAAAGCTTTGAGTAAGGAATTTGATGCTGACTCCGGTGTGCGAGAAAAGTATTCGATAAAAACACATACCTTGATGGTTATGGGGCAATTTGAAAAGTAT
>CAZZHQ010000158.1:0-5288 GCA_964654015.1 uncultured Dehalococcoidales bacterium
CCGGCGTTAAATGTGATATAGAACGATAACAATAAAATACTGACGTGATGATAATGCTTAGCTGACTTAAAAAAAGAAAGAATTATTCAGTGATGAACACAAGAATTAAACTGCTGTTATATGCGGTGTTGCTTATAGTCAGCATACCGCTTCTGCTCGGCGGCTGCAGCAGTCAAATACTAAAAGTAAACGTCTCTGACACCTACTACCTCAGAAATAATTATGTTGATGAAGACATGATTTTCGATATCTATATAACAGAGATAACCCTGGAAAACAGCAGCGCAGAAACGCTGAACTTTATTGGCAAACACGTTGAGGACGGGCAGGGAAGAAGCTACAAGGCAAATTTTACATACAAGGAGGATTGGGGAAAATCGTGCAGCAGCACATGCTCCAGTGACGCGAAATACCTTTATGCAGGTGTGATAAAGCCAGGCTATTTTGAAGTGGTAGGAGCGGTGTCCAGAGATGCCACCGCCCTCAGGGCATACATAGAAACTGAGACCGAACTGCTTGTGTTCTCGCTACCAGACCCCGGTAACCTGGAGATAAAGGAGGTTATTATTCATTCAGAGGAATAATTTCCAGCAAAGTACTTAATAATATCAATAAATATGGATAAAGCTATTGACAAAAAGGACTTTCTTTTTTACTATTAAGCGTATGATCGAGGTAGCTATATTTAAAGTGGGCCGTTTTATATGAAATAAATTAAGGTAAACAGTCTACATAGAAAGGTGGTGATGCCATATTGAAAAAGAATAGTGGTGGCAGATGGGTGGTGACTCCAAACAATAACAACTCAGTAGCAAATTTTAGGAGGTAGAAAAAGTTGAAAACAAAAGTTATCATGCTATTGGTATCGGCGGTTATGGTTCTCAGCCTGATAGTAGCTGGCTGTTCACCTGCGGCTGCGCCAACAACAGCGCCAACAACAGCGCCAACAACAGCGCCAACAACGGCGCCAACAACAACTCCAACTCCTGGTCCCGACGTGGAAATACACGAATGGGCTATGCAATGTGGTAGCCCTGCTGGCTCGGATAACTACGTTACATGGGGTGATTTTGCCGATATGGTTAGAAGCGCCAGCGGAGGACGCCTTGACATAACCGTCTATGGCCAGAGCGAGATAATTCCCACCCCACGTGAATCAGATGGCGTCCAGGAAGGTGTCCTTGACTTCGCTACATTTGATGTAGTGGGTGAACGGGGTACCATACCTACAGCCGGCCTGTTCGGCGGCTATCCCGGTGGTCCCGATATCCAGACTATGGATATGTGGTTCTACATGGGTGGCGGCGCTGAACTGATGGAGAAAGCATGGTCACAAGCTGGTTATACTAATGTGCTGCTCCCCAAATATTCATGGAACACAGCGGGAGAAATATGGGCCCAGTCCACAGTTAAACTGGCGAATAGCCCTGACGCCATGAAGGGACTGAAGATGCGGTGTAAGGGTGACGCTGGTGAGATAATGCCCATGATTGGGGCCTCAACCGTCATGCTGTCCGGTTCAGAAATCTACCAGGCGCTTGACCGTGGCGTCATCGACCTGGCAGAATGCTGCAGCGCCAACATGAACTGGGAACTGGCTTTCCACGAAGTATGTCCTTATGCCTACTTCTCACTGACTCGAGCTCCTATTCAGAACATTCAGAACTGCGCAAACATCGATTCCTGGAATGCTCTGTCCCCCGACTTACAGGACCTCTTTATCATCGCCAATGACTGGTGGGCAAAACGAAGATTCCAGCAGGTATATGAGATGGATCTCAAGGCATTCGATCTGATGCTTGAGTATGGCGTACAATGCATGGATGTACCTCCACTGCTTGATCAGGCACTGTTGGATGCAGCCGCAGAGTTCTATGCTGGTCAACGTGCAGCTGACCCATTCTTCGATGAAATTATGACTTCACAGGAAACCTTCAGAAAGACCTTTGAAGTATTACAGACGCTGGACAACCCGAAGGCGTTTATAACTGAGTACTAAGTAATAACAAGGTTTGAAAGGATGATCCACCTTTGAAAAAGTTAATGCAGATTATCAGTTCCATAAATGAGAATATTGCGTCCTGGGCCAGGTGGCTAATGATAGTGCTGATGTTTGTCGTGGTCTTTGACGTGCTGATGAGGTACTTCTTCAACGAGCCGACAATATGGGCATATGAGCTGGCAATGATTCTTGGATCCACCGGATATATGCTCAGCTGGGGCGAGTGTGAACGAGTAGGGATGCACCTAAGAGTGGATGTATTCTCCTCGCAATGTTCCCCAAGATGGCAAGCAATCATTGATACGATGGGCACCACAATTGCATGGTACCCCGTATACATAGCCTATATGATGGTAGGCAGCAAATGGGCTATGAGGGCATGGCGTATTAAAGAAGTGATGGTAGAAAGCTACTGGTATCCTCCTGCCGGTCCAACCAGGACACTTATAGTCATAGGGATGACTATGATGTGCGCTCAAATAACGGTCAGCCTGATTAAAAATATACACATGCTGAGGACAGGAGAAGCGCTATGATTGATGCCGTACAGTCTTGGTTAACGCCAGAAGTTGTTACTGTCATCTTTATTGGAGGTATCCTGGTCGGTCTGCTCAGCGGTTTCCATATAGGGATTGTGATAGCAGGACTAGGATTGGCACTTGGTCTGCTGTCGCTTGGTCCGCTGACGCTGGAGGTTATGTATTCACGCTTCTATAAGATGATGATGAACTACATACTGCTGGCTATCCCCCTGTTTATCTTCATGGGTGATATGATTCAGTATTCTGGAATAGCCGACCGTCTGTACGAGACCCTTTATGTGGCGCTCGGACCAGCCAGAGGAGGGCTGGCGCTGGCAACTGTGCTCTTCGGTACTGTGCTTGCCGCCTGCCTGGGAATAATCGCTGCCTCTGTCAGCATGCTCTGTATACTGGGCCTCTCCCCCATGATAAAGAGGGGTTACGCCAAGGACCTCGCCTGTGGCTGTGTTGCCGCGGGAGGTTGTCTGGGCATCCTCATCCCTCCCAGTATCATGATAGTCATGTACGGACCTATTGCCAATGTATCTGTAGGAAAACTCTTCATGGGAGCCTTCCCTGCTGGTTTCCTTCTCGCTGGTTTATACTGTTTGTACATAATTATACGGGCAATCATACGGCCACAAGATGCACCATCTCTACCGAAAGAAGAAAGAACCACTCCTACTGGCAAAAAGATAAAAGATCTAATGGTTTCTCTTGTACCTCCAATACTGTTAATTCTATCGGTACTCGGAGTTATCTTCTTTGGTATAGCCGCCCCTACAGAGGCTGCAGGGATGGGAGCCTTTGCTGCGACCCTGCTGGCTATTGCCTATAGACGATTCAGTTTCAAGGTATTCAAGTTCGTTGCTCTTGACACCCTAAAGGTAAGTGGTTACATCTTCTTCCTTTCCTGTTTGACCTATGCAGCCATTGGCATATTCATGCGCCTGGGCTGTGCTGAGGTAATAGGAAATGTAATCCTGGCTACACCGGGTGGTAAGTGGGCAGTCTTTGCCATGATAATGTTCTTCGTCTTTGCCCTTGGTTTCTTTATGGGATGGATACCTATAGTCTTCATCGTAGTTCCGATAATATCGCCACTATTGGAGCCTTTAGGCTTCGACCCCGTATGGTTCGCCCTGATGGTGATGGTCAATTTACAGGCATCGTTTATGACCCCGCCTATGGCGCTCGCTATATTCCTTGTGTCAAATCTGGCTGCTCCAGAAACTGGAGTAACTACCATGGACGTAATAAAGGGAGTAGTACCTTTTGTCCTTATAATATTATTTGCTATAGTATTAATGATTATATTCCCGCAGATCGTCCTCTGGTTACCTGAGCACATGATAAAACCTTGGACTTAAGCTAAGAGCAATAGATAGAATGTCTAAAGAAAGGGCTACCTTAACCGGTAGCCTTTTCTTTTTAATTTATATCAGTATATTTTGTGATATATGTATTGACAAAAGCTGATAAAGAGGTTAGCTTATAGTATTGAATAATAACAGGAGGTATTAGATGGCACAGTATAAGGTGGTCATGCTAAGGTCAATGAGCCCTGACAACAAGATTGAAAAGGATGTCCTAAAGGAGATTGGAGCGGAGTTGGTGATAGCTCCCGATACTAAGGAGGACACCGCCATCAAGTATGTGGCGGATGCTGATGCGATAATCGGGCCAACTAAAGTTAACGAGCGGGTGCTGGATGCTGCCAAGAAATGTAAGATTGTTGCTGGTATTGGTGTAGGTTATGACAACGTAGATATAGTTGCCGCCGCCAAGAGAGGCATATACGTGAGCAACATGCCTGCCCAATACTGGTGTGCCGACGAGGTATCAGATCATGCTGTTTCATTGGGCTTTGCTGTTCAAAGAAAGCTTGCTTCTCTTAATGAAACAACCAAAAATGGTGCCTGGCGTGAAAAACTTAATGACGTCAGTCCCATATTCCCCTTCAGAGATCAGACCTGGGGACTTTACGCCTGCGGACATATAGCTCGAGCCGTTGCCCGGAAAGTCCAGGTTTTTGGCTTCAAAGTAATTGCCTTTGACCCAATCGTCACAGAAGAAGAGGCATATCAGTATGGAATTAAGCTGGTGGACATCGATACCCTCTTGAAAACATCCGATATAATCTCCATACACGCCCCTCTGCTGAAGTCAACTTTCCATGCATTCAGTAATGAACAGTTTAAGAAAATGAAGAAAACTGCTTATCTGATAAACGTAGGCAGAGGCCCCATAGTAGACCAGAAAGCGCTTTACGATGCTCTGAAAGCAGGAGATATCGCTGCGGCAGGTCTCGATGTTCTGGAGGATGAACCTCCCAAGCCTGGGGAGCCCCTGCTGACGCTGGACAACATAAAACTCACGGTCACTCCACACATGGCCTCATACTCCGAAACATCCTTTGCTAAGTCCCGTAAGGGCTCCTGCGAGGAAGTGGTCAGGGTGCTTAAAGGTGGTGTGCCCAATAACTGGGTTAATAAGAGAGAAATGGGCAAATAGCAAGAACACAGATTTGGATAATACATTAATAAGGAGGTGAAGTTCTATGAAAGAAAAGGCGGCGGCGGATGTGGGGAGGTAAACGAAATGTATTTAATGAATATGGGAGGTTATCAATGAAGAACAAGTTAGGTATGCTGTTAGTAGCAGCGGTATTGGTCATCAGCCTGATAGTGGCCGGTTGTGCCCCGGAGGCAGAACCAACACCAGGACCAGCGCCAACTACGGCGCCAACTACGGCGCCAACCACA
>CAZZHQ010000159.1:0-5277 GCA_964654015.1 uncultured Dehalococcoidales bacterium
AGAGAGGAAAGAGTTCAGGCAAATGCTTCGGGACAAGCCTGAACTAGCAAGGGAAGTCAAGCAGGAGCTAACGAAGCAATACCCGACGTGCAAATGGTCAACCAGGATCGAGCGCTATCAATTCTCGGGCGGATGGGCCGAGGAGCGGAAAAACAACGGGATTACCCTTACTCAAGAAGCCTGGGACTGCATGGCAGCGGCCTTCAAGATAGCCAATAAAGACAACTGGGACAAGTCCGACATCCAGACCGACTACTTCAACGTTAACTACTACCTGCACCTAGCAATCGGGAAATGGGATAAACCCTTTACAGAAACACAACCCCACTGATGAGCCAGGGATGGCGAAACGGCCTGCGGGCCGTATGGGGTAAACCCAAAGGAGGGAAAGCATGAACGCAACTCGGAAAGCAAAGGTACTGGATCTCAAGGAAACTCTGACGAAGCTCACAGGGGAGCAGAAGCAAAAGCTACTCAGCAAGGGGTTAGTAGCAACAGTCGAGGGAATTCTCATCCACCAGCAGGCCAGAGCAAATTTACTACTAGCCGGCAAGGATAAGACAGAGTGGGGATTCCTTGTAGATTCCAATGACGATTGCATAAAGGCATTCAGGGTCAATCTCAATTTCAGGCCTAGATTCTTGGAATTTATCAAGGAACATAACATCGAAGTGACAAACAAAAAATTGTTTGCCTGGATAACGGAGGCAAAGTAAAATGAAAAGCACACCAGAAGTAGCAAAGGAATTGGGAGTGACCAGGGGGGCGGTGTGGTTCTGGATTCAGACAGGGAAATTAAAGGCCGAGAAGGTAGGGAAGCAATACGTGATTCAAGAGAGGGAAGTAACCAGGGTTAAGGAAGAAAGGGGCTAAGGGAATGACTAAGACGATTCAGCGAATACCACTTGAAACCATAAAGCCAGACCCGGAGCAACCGAGAAAAGAGTTTGGTGAAGACGATCTCCATGAGCTCGCACAGTCAATCAGGGGCTAGAGAGTTTGAAACTTGACGAGGTTGGCATTGATAAAGAGACTAATAGCGTGTTTCTGGCATTTACGCCTCAGTTCTTTGAGCGATGGGTAGAATTAGTCGAATCTGTCGGTCCGGCGGTTGACCAGGTAGCCATTGCCGATAAGGAGATATGGGGGAAATTCCACGAAGCTATGAAGGCTGTAGGGAAGACTTATGACGTTAAGGCCATCACGCCCCTCATCTGTAAATTCATTGAATTAGCTGACGGTTTGCAAACTGATGGGGAATGGGTTAGCATAGTTGATATATATGGGGCAAGAGTCCCCAAGGCCGTAGCAGCCGTGTTAAAACAAGCGGTAGATATGGCAATAGAGAAAGGTGATGTCAAAGAGAGAAACAAATGGCAAATACTTGAATACATGGCAGCGGACTATTTAAGTGGAAGCGATGATAAAAGACAGTAATGTCGGTAACAAAAAAAAGCGAGACAACACAGCAGCTCGGATCGTCCAGGCGATAAGCAAATCTAATGGCTTACTTACCTTGGCCGCTAGTAAGGCTGGCGTTTCGTATCGCACCATTGAGAGATATGTCCATGACTACCCTAGCGTCGCTACTGCTGTCTGTGAAGCCAAAGAGACTATGCTTGATTATGTCGAGGGGAAGTTATTTACACAGATAAGGGACGGGAACACAGTCGCCATTTTATTTTATTTGAAAACCCAGGGCAAGGCTCGGGGTTACATAGAAAGACAGGAATTCGCTAATGCTGGAGGAGAGAGTTTTAGAGTAGAACATGACGCCAAAAGCAAGCTCCTTGATGAGCTCAATCGCTATGCTTCCAGAGCAAAAGAAACAGCAGGCGATCAAGCGACTGACTGACGAAGAAGCCACAGAGCTTCTATATGACTGGAAGTATAGGGCAAGAGAGAATCAACTTCCACCAAAAGGCGACTGGCTAACGTGGTTAATCATGGCTGGGCGCGGGATGGGGAAGACCAGGGCTGGGGCCGAGTTCGTGTTAGCGGAAATCAAAGCAAAACGAGCCCGGCGAATAGCGTTAGTCGCCAAGACCCCTGCGGATGCCAGGGATGTAATGATAGAGGGAGATAGTGGGTTGCTGAATATAAGTCCTCCCTGGAACAAACCACTATATGAGCCATCGAAACGACGCATAACATGGCGTAATGGTACAACTGCCCTGATATTCTCCAGCAAAGAACCTACACAGCTAAGGGGGCCTCAATTTGATTTATGTTTCATAGCAGGTACTATGGTTGCCACTTCAAAAGGTGAAAGACCAATTGAGACGATTAGAACAGGGGATTGTGTTCTTACCCGAAAAGGCAATCGGGAAGTAATTGCTACTGCCAACCGATTAGCTAACGTGGGGAAAGTTAAATTTTCGAATGGGGCTGAACTAGTTGCAACCCCCCAACATCCTGTGTTACAATTGCATGGATGGACGAGAATACAAGAATTAAAAAAAGGGGCAATTGTATGCGCTGGCACGAAAATACTTATGGCTACATCATCGCCTATCAAGATGGGAAAATGCTATACCAGCATAGGTGGGTTTGGGAGCAACTCAATGGAGCAATCCCAGAGGGCTATCAAATCCACCATAAGGACAAAAATCGCCAAAACAATAACATCAGCAATCTTGAGTCTTTACCACCAAAGCGTCATCGGGAAAAGGATAGTAAGGAAGCTAAACCTTTTGTGGTTAAATGCCAAATATGCGGGAAGGGTGTTATCAGATATATTAACCGCCCCGCTATATGCAAACAGTGTCAGTGGAGGCGGGCTGAAGACAAGCGTAAATCAGACAGAATATGCCAAGTTTGCGGGGAGTCATTTAAATCAAGAATCACTAAACGAAGCAAGGGAAACTTCTGTAGTCAGCGTTGTGTCAACTTGGGAGGACGTTGGGCAGGCAGTAGTATATAATCTCACAGTAAAAGACCAACACGAATATATAGCAAACGGAATCATTGTACACAACTGCTGGGGAGACGAGATAAGGACATGGTATTATCCACAAGAGACATGGGATAATCTCATGTTTGGCTTGCGGTTAGGTGAGCATCCCCGAGTGGTGGTTACTACAACCCCTCTGCCGTTAAGGGTAATTGTTAATATTATGAAATCACCCGACACAGTGCTTACTACAGGCTCAACTTACGAAAACAGGGCAAATTTGGCGCCGTCCTTCTTTCGGCAAATCATCTCAAAGTACGAAGGCACTCGACTCGGGCGGCAAGAGATTAACGCAGAGCTTTTAGAGGATGTGCCTGGTGCCCTTTGGAAACGTGATACAATAAAATACAAGGCGGCCCCCGAGATGGTGAGGATAATTGTGGCGATAGACCCTGCGGCTACTGGATCCGAAGAGGCGGACGAAACAGGGATTATAATTGCTGGTAAAGGAATAGATGGTCATGGTTATGTTCTGGCGGATCGGTCGGCAAGGGTATCTCCACATAGTTGGGCTCAAAGGGCTGTTCAGGGGTATGATGATTTTAAGGCAGACAGGATTATCGGCGAAGTCAATAATGGCGGTGAGATGGTAGGGCTTACCATTAAGACCGTGCGGGATGTACCTTACAAGGCTGTCAGGGCCAGCAGGGGAAAACAAGCTAGGGCTGAGCCTGTGTCGGCTTTATACGAACAGGGAAAAATCTTTCACACCGAGCCATTTGACGCATTGGAGGATCAGTTAGTAACATGGACTCCGGAGAGCGGTGAATCTCCAGACCGCCTTGATGCCTTAGTCTGGGCGATAACGGAGCTGCTGTTAGAGAAGCCGGATCCTGAATTTATGGTAGGATAAAATGCTATGCCGTAGGAGAATTGGCAAAGGATAAACAATTCTGGTAGGATAGAGAGATAATCAGGATTTGATATGAAAGCAACATTTGAGGGAATAGTCTATCTTATCAAGGGAATCACTCCGTCTGTAGTGCTTGTGCTAATCGTCCTCTGCATAGTCGTTTGCGTTATCCGAGGCATTGAGATTCCAGATTGGTTTAAGGTGATGCTGGGAACAGGGGCAGGTGGAGGCGCTACAGGATATGTGATGTTAAAAAAGAGCGATAAACGGAGGCAACCATGAATGCACTAGATAATATGCGCGCCAGATTAGCTCTGGCCATACTACCTAAAGCCGCTAACAGTGATAAAATCAATCCGTTCAGTGTCATAGCAACCCATCCTGCGAACATCCCAGTATATACGGATTTGTCTGTTCGCAAGGCTACCAGGGAAGGATATAAGATTAGCATTTATGTTTACCGAGCTGTCAGGACGATTGTGCAGGCGGCCTCAGCTATACCCTGGATTGTGCAGGATAAAGACGGGGAACCCATAGACAACCATCCGTTTACTAAGGTGATGCGGAATCCTAACCCTGAGTTCTCCGGGCAGGATATGATGGAATTACTAATCGCTCATTCCTTATTAGTAGGCAATGCCCTCTGGATGCCTATAATCGTTGGCAATCAGGTCAAGGAATTTTGGCCAGTGATGCCAGACCTGGTTAGACCCGTTCCATCTGATGTGCCAGGGGAATGGTTGAAAGGCTGGCAAGTAACTGAACAGAATGGGGCCTACAAGATATTGCCACCTGGTCAATTCCTTCATTTCATGCAGATGGACCCAGGAGATTTATATTGGGGAACTTCTCCACTCATGGCAGCCGCCCGAACTATTGATACCGATAATGAGGCTCAGGATACGCAAAAGATATCAATGCAGAATCGAGCGACTCCCGATGGAGTATTTACCCATGAATCCGTTTTAACGCCTGAGCAATTCGAGGAGGCCCGTCGGCAGATACGGGAGAACTTCCTGGCCAAAACCAAGAAGCGAGAGCCGTGGGTATTAGGTGCCGGAGCTAAGTGGAATCAGATGAGCATGACGCCTGTCGAGATGGATTTTATAGCGTCCAGGCTTCACAACAAGAGAGACATCGCCGGGGCTTTCGGTATCAGTCCCATATTCCTGGGCGACCTCGAGCAATCCTCTTACGATAATATGGTGCAGGCGCGCAAAGCTCTATATGAAGATGTAGTTATTCCTCTCTTGGACGATGTAAAGTCTACGCTTAACCTCAAGATAGCTCCTATGTATGGGAATATTATTATTGCCTATGATACGTCAAAAGTAGCGGCACTCAGGGAAGACTACACCAAAAAGGTAGAACAGGCTAAGAATTTATGGGGTATGGGGGTGCCGTTTGAATTGATAAACCAGCGTCTAGAAATGGGCTTTGATGAGTTCGCTGGTTGGGATGTTGGGTATTT
>CAZZHQ010000160.1:0-5228 GCA_964654015.1 uncultured Dehalococcoidales bacterium
AGAGAAGCCCGAGAAGAAATAATACCGTTTATAAAAGCCCCCTCTTTATCCGGGGTTCTGCCAAATCATGGTTGTTGGCGAACTCTCTCAAGGAGGGGGCTTCTTTTATTTATATCAGGTAGAATAAAATCATGGGCAAGATCGAAACGAGTTCAACCATCACGAATAAAATCAAGCGATTTATTACATATCCATGCTGGTGGTTTAAAATCAGATTTCCAGTATATATGGATTCTACGGAGAGCAGATGGGGAACATTTTCAATATTATTATCATTGTGCGTATCCTTTCTCGCACTATCTGTATCATTCTTTGTGGGGGGTACTCTAGTGCCTGCCACTTTCCCTATTACATCATTTCAGTTAGCAATAGCTTTTGCGATATTCGGTGTTATTTTTGGTGCTCTTGCAATTATACTTGCGGCTTACTTCCTGAAGCATCCCCGTCACGACCAAATTAACAGTGATATAGCAGCAATGAAGGGTGATATGGTAACCATAAAAGAAGACATTAATGCAATACGGGGTGAGATACCATCAATAACAACAGAATTAAAAAATATAAATCAAACATTGAAGAAGATGTCTGGAAGCAACAATAATGAATTGTAAGTATTATCAATCTCCAAATGCCATCAAATAAGGAAACATTGGATAAGGATGGGTAGGGCATGAACGAGGAATTAGTAGATAATGAGCAACAATGAGTTGAAAATGTTGAGATTATTCCTTATTTAACTTTGCGCTTGATAGCTGTAACTTCTTCTTCTATAGAAGAAAGCTTGTGTTCAATAGAATTCAATTCAATCGCCAATTCGTGCGCAGCATCATAAATAACCCTTATTAGTTCCTCAAACTGTTTATTATCCAAAGTCTCATACCTCCATTACTAAATAAACTACGATAACCCAGCCTGGATTTTCTGGCGTATTTCGGATTTCCCAGATTTTAATTTTTCCCTCCTTTTCTTGCTTTACCAAATCGTAAAGTTCTGAGTTATCAGGCGAGCTTGCAAGGTCTTCCAGCAAAGGGATCAATTTAACCTGCGGTACATTCAATTGATTCCACCTCCATGCAGATTATTATGGCAACCTCCCCAAATGATGATTATACCAGTATAACAGAACTGTAAAGCCATACAACGCCATGTTCTATGAATTTATTGTATTCGGGATTTTGTGAATCAATTACCAGATATAGTATTAAGCCGGAGGAGGCTGCAAATGGCAACTGATAAAACCTTCATCCTTAATTGTTAACTCGAATTCTGCTTTCAACACATCTTTTACGATTTTAGTCATACTGTGTTCTAATCCATCCGGAACAAAGACATGACCATGCCATTTGTGTAAGTCGTATAAATCTAACCATTGAGAGATGGGGAAAACCTCAGTCAAGGATATAACCTTATCATCGGGCAGGATTACATATACTCTATCTATATCTCTTGCAACTTTTGGTGGAGATGGTAGGTCAATCCAAATCTGCTCAACATCGCAGTCAATTTTTTTTCGCTTAGCCTGTTCACAGATGCTTTGTGCCACTTTACGCAATCTCCCCTGTAATCCAGGGTTACGCTCATGTCTGAATCTCATCAATTTATCAAAACCATTATCTTGAACAACAGTTCTTCGAGAAATTGTCACCGATCTTTTTAGCAGTCTGCGATACTGCAAATCATGAAGCAATTTATGAAGCTTTGTATCGGAGGTCTGCGTGCCCATAGCAAAAAAATCCATCTCGGTACCTGACAAGAAACCAAATAACGTATCAAACTTAATATGTTTTTGCCTTCCAAAAGAAACATCGACTCCACTTTTTTGGATATATTCGACGATACCTTTAAACATGCACGCACTCGCCCTAACCTTTTGATGATGATATAGAGCAGGATAAAGCTGTACTCGGTCAAACAAGATTTGCTCAAGGGGAGAGGTTCCAGAATAGTCTATTGCGAGGCGTCTCCAATTAACGTCATTTACGGAAATAGTTTTGATATCGGCAGCATACCAGAGCCTATCAAGATCAATAGCTAGGGGTATTCCAGTAAATTGACCGTCTCTAAAAAGATAGTCAATCTTATCGGCGTCAAAGGGTCCATTTAAGACATCTGATTTATATTTTGAAAGCGGCTCCTCCTTTCCCGCTATAAGTTTTTTTAAATGATCCAATGGGCAGTCTATCCCATATTTCGATATTACATCGTTATAGAAATTTTGGAAAGCTTCCGTATTGATAATCTTTATAGTCAGAATTTCGTGGGGCGCATTTTTTTCATACTCACTGTCTGGCTTCATTTCCTCTTGCATTTCAGGTAGAAGACTATAGACCTCTTCGCTCGCATGCGAGAAAATACAATGTCCCATGTCATGGAATAATGCTGCTAATCTGAGGCGCATCGTTTCCTCGTCACCTATTAGCTTGCCCTTTCGTGAAAGTACTTCTGAAAATTTTGAACATTGCGTAATTGTGCCGAGAGTGTGATCAAATCTTGAGTGTGTGGCAGTTGGAAAAGTGAGGTAACCTAGGCCTAACTGACGTATATCTCGTAGTCGCTGTATTAGAGGTGTATCAAGGAAAACAATTTCCCACGGATTATATAGACTAGTACCCCAAACACATTCATGTATAACTTTGGGGCCACGGACATGACTTTTAGCCGCAGGCAGATGCCGCTTTACAAAGTTGTTTAATTCGGGTAACGCAGCAGGTGGCATGCTAGCCCCCACCTGTCACCGGAGGTCTTTGGCTAATTGCGCTGAGATTTTCTTTAATTGTTCTAGACGCTCTGCTGGGAACTTCCCATTTAAAGTACTATCAAAATACGACTCGACAGACCCGTCAATGTCGAATTTATCCATATCGGGATTACTTCTTTTCAAATGGCCTGTAATCTGCATGTTTGCAAGTGCTTCATCAAAAGTGGATGAATAGGGATATATATCACTAGTATCAAATCGAAAGCCACTTAGTAAATCATCTCCCTTCTGCCGCATTTGATAAAGAACGGAATGCAGTACACGGCGGTCAGTTGTCATTTTTTTTAGATCGTGATCGCGGTAGAAAAGTGCCAAGACCGCTGCAATGACATCGGTTGGCGAAAGCAATTCGGTTGTCATTGACTTCCTCCTTGAAACTCGAAGCCTCGGCTTCGAACCCCTCCCAAGCTTATGAGCCAATAGATTATGCTCTGTGTCATGAGATTTTGCAAGCACCCGCTTTGACAGCTTCGTTTTGTGCATGACTGAATGTTCCTCTAATGTGATTATCGCCTTATGTTGACATTTTGTCAACATAAGGCGAATAATAAGATTCCCCAATACGGATTTATTATGAGATGTTGTGGCAGTGACTAAAGGCAATAGATCACTAAAGAAGGATAGGAATGTATCTGGAATCGGCAAATACCTAACCACGGTTAGGTTGGAGAATGGTAAAACACAAGAAGAAATAGCTGCTAGACTTAAAAAGTCTAAGGGTTATATATCTCGAATAGAGACAGAAGATAGAAGACGAGATACTTTACGCGGAGTCACCTTAGTTGCACTTGCAGATGCTTATGGCACATCCGTTATAGATATATTAGAAAATGCTCAATGGTTTCAACTTCCATTGTTAACTAAATTGCCAGATAGTATGGGGCATTCTGATGATCCGTTACTCAATATTACTGCTGAAGAGCGTAGTGAATTGATACGCTATTTAACGACCATACGATCGAGGAAATGACTGCTTTCTTACCCCTTCTCAAAACGAATATGGATGCCAGTGATTTTCACTTGGTTATCGTAATTATTAGTAGCGTAAGCAATGCTCCTACAATGCCCCCAAATATGGCAGAATATATGTTCAAGAGAGCTCTATCCTTATCAATTAAATGGAATTGAGCTAATACAACCAAATCACTGCGTACTTTTTCCCCAAAAATGATCCTTGCCTGAAGATCGTAATTCCCAGATAAGGCCAGAAACGGCATATTGAATGGGGTCTCGTTTACGCCTTGTTTGCAGATCACAAAACTACTGCCTCCGGCTACATCGCGGCGGTATTGCACTCCCTCGTGTCTCGATAGCCCCCAAATAAATTCAAGTTTGTTATCATCTTTGAGAAGGCTTTCAATTCTTAGAGTGACCTTAACATCGTCTCCAATGACAAACGGCCATATGTGACGCAACCAGCAATTAGGTCTTATTCCTATACTACCCAGTCCTGGGACTGGCACCGTTCGGAAAGTTGGCAATATGTTAACTCGCCTCTGGTACGTTCTCGTGCTGATTTTACCACTATTATCAAGTAAAATCATTGATCTACCAACCAGAATATTATGTCCAAACTGACCCGAAACTATATCAGCACAGTCAATCGTGCGGCAGTTATCTATAACTATATACAGAAAGTTTGCGTTTAGCTATAATCCAAAACAGTGAAGCTAAATTGTATTTAGGTTAGCTATGGATGAAATAAGCTGTAAATACTGTCAATCTGCCAATACTATCAAGTACGGCACACGTGGCGATATGCAACTTTATTACTGCAAAGACTGCGAGCGTAAATTTACAGAGCTTGACACCCTGCCAAAGATGCAATTCCCTATTGCTCAAGTTGCAGCAGCAGTATCGATGTACTACGAAGGATTGTCACTAAACGAGATCAAGCGTATATTGAAACAGATTTATAACTGCGATGTATCCGACTATGGAATTTACGGGTGGGTTGAACGGTTCACCAAAGATGCTATAAGAATAACAGACGGCTATCATCCTGAAGCTGGTTATGTTTGGTGCGCCGACGAAACGGTAATTGATATAGCAGGCAAACAGTACTGGCTTCTTGATGTCCTTGATTACAAGACAAGGTTTTTGTTGGCTTCTCGGATATCGCCTTATCGAAGGATAGAAGATATACAGGCTGTGCTAAAAGAGGCCTACGAGCGTTCTGGCAAGGTTCCAAAGGTCATCATGACAGATAACCTTCCAGCCTACATTAATGCAGTGCCTTTGACCTTTGGCAATGAATCAAGGCATTTACGGGTTAAGAAGTTCACAGCAAAGCCAAACAATAACTTAATTGAGCGTATGCAGGGTACAATTAAATCACGTACAAAGGTTATGCGTGATTTAAAGAGCGTTGATACTGCTAACACAATATTGGATGGCTTTATTATCCATTACAACTATTTCAGGCCGCACGAAACACTTTCAACTTCGAGCAATTCAGTAACACCTGCGG
>CAZZHQ010000161.1:0-5227 GCA_964654015.1 uncultured Dehalococcoidales bacterium
TTTTTGCAGTTGGAGTTACATTGGGAATATTTTATCAGATACAAAAAAATGCTCCCCAGGCGCTAAAAGCTGAAACAACGAATTCTTTGGCTTCGGCGGTAATACCATCAATTGTGGCCTACGGAAATGTTACAAGAATAGAAGGCAGAAATATTACCCTGTCTAATTCGGGAGACTCTTTGGCTGTGGATGTCAAAGACGGGGCTCAAGTTATCTCTTTCACTAATGGAGCAGGATCCGCAACAGGCCCAGTGCAACAAGTTGCGTCTTTTAATGATGTAAAAGTCGGCAGTACTATAAATATCTCTGTTAAGGTTTTGCCAGACGGGCAATTGCGAGGAGAAACAATAATAATTCTTCCTTCTGCCGGAGTTTTACAGTAGTATTTTAAAAATCATAAAATGAATAAAATAGGAATAATAACTTTAATAATAGTGGGGGTGGCTCTTTTTCTTTTGGGTGGCGGACTGGGAGTATATTTTCAGATGCGAAATGATGCCTCTCAAATATCAGCAGTTAAAGCACTGTCTTCGGGCGTAGTTTCGTCGATTGTTGCTTATGGAGAATTAACAAAGATAGATGGTAATAATCTCACTTTAACATATGAGGGAAAAAGTATTACGGTTAATATCTTAGACAGCGCCAAGGTTTATTACTTTTTGACGACTTCGTCTGAAGAAGCAACCAAAGAAATTGGTATTAAAGATTTGAAGGTTGGCGACAAATTGCACGTGAGTATAAAAGTGTCTTTTAACGGCCAGATAGAAGGGACCACAGTCGCCGTCCCTTTGGGCAGTACAAAATAATTTTTTGAAGCTCCGTGCCTAATTTAGTTCCTCTCTTTTAATAATGAAAAAAACAATTTTACTACTATCTTCTGTTATTTTTTTATCGTTTTTCTTATTTCCTACGATTCCTGTTTTTGAGAAAAATGAATTATTTTCAAGCATAAATGCGCAGGTTGCAACTCATTACATTTGTGATTCGGGAACCTGCAAAGAGCGTCCCATAACTGAAGGGGGAATAGATTGTACTACAAATGGACAGCCAGATGATGATAAGTGTGTCCATTGGCTTTGTGTTGTAGAAAATGGAGTGGATAAATGCCAGAGGCGTCTTATAGACGAAAAAGGCATAAAGTGCGCTGATGGTTGGAGTGGCAGTAATATGGATATTACAGAATGTAATTCCCATTATATATGCGGTGTGGGCAACACATGCCAAAAGGTTCCTAATTCACAGCAAGGTGTGAGCTGTGCTACAAACGGTGAGCCTGATGAGAGCAAATGCGTATATCATTATATTTGCACAGATAATAATAAATGCGAACAAAGATATGTGGGCGAAAACGGGAAGGCGTGTTTAGATGGAGATGGTAATCCAGATGACAGCCAATGTAAACCCCATTATATTTGTCTTGGTAAGGATGTTAACGGAATTTACACTGGAGTTTGCGCTCTGCGTCCGGCGTCTCAGGAAGGCAAAGAGTGCACGCCCGATGGACCCAATCCAGAAGGCATAATAGACGACAGCGAATGTTCTTTTCCTGTATGTGTTGGTTATTATTGCACTATAAGGCCACAACTGTTTGAAAATGTAGATGGATTAGGCTGGGTAGTGACTAATTCTGGCGAAAACAGATGCACGATAGATTCAGATGACAACCCACCCGTTGGCGGCGGAAAAATAGATACAGAGTGCTCGTATTCGGTCTGCGTTAATGGGAAATGTACCAAAAGGCCGTGGACATTTACTTATGATGAAACTAATTATAAATGGTGGAAAGATTATGATAAATATACAGAATGCAGTGATGATAGTGAATGTATACACAACATATGTGTTGGTTTCGCCTGCGCCGTAAGGCCGATAGATGAAAAAGGTGAGGATTGTATAGAGCTTAAGGAAATTAGTTCTGAATGTACGCACAGTATTTGTGTTGATGACGGTCCTATTTGCAGTTTACGTTCTAAGACAACCAAAGGAGAAGAATGCGATAATAATTCAGATTGCACTCATCTTGCGTGTGATGGAATGGCCTGCAGGCCAGCATCTGGAGTAAACTTAAAGCCAGGAGAAATAGGATGTAATATTCTTACTAATATTGATGAGATAGCAGTAGACTGCTCGCATTTTGATTGTAATGCTAACAAGAGATGCTATGTATTTGCAAATACGGAAGCTGGCCAAAGCGGTACATGCAATCCAAACAACAACCCCGGAGATTTTACGAGCCCCGATGGCGATCCAAACGAAGTTGATTGTCAGCACTATAATTGCAATGCCTTAGACCAGTGTGTTCTTATGACAGGGTCTGGACAGGATAGTTGTAACCCTACTAAACCAATAATAGATAACAAAAATTTGTCGTGCCAGCATTTAGACTGCAATGCACAGAATCAATGCGTGTATTCCTCTGGAGTTGGCATTGACCGATGCAGCCTCACAGAAGAGCATCCTTGCCAGCATTATGCTTGTAACGCTAAAGACCAATGTGTTCTTGTATCCGGTCGGGGAGAGGACAAATGTGATGTTTTCAGTAATTCAGATTTTCCCAACGAGCCAAACCCAACCTGTCAGCATTATGCCTGTGGCACGGGTTCTAATAGTGGTTCGTGTATTAAGGTATCTGGTAAGGGAGAGGACGAATGTCTCCCCGGTGACCCAGCTAAAGATTGTAAAGTTAAAACATGCGGTGTTAGGGGAAAAACCCCTCCTGAGCCACTCCCACCAGACCCTTTTTTCGCCAGTTGTGATGAGACGCCCGTTCCTGATAGTTGTAAACCCGCATTAAATCCATCCTGTGCTTCAGATCAATGCAATCCGGATGATTTCAGAACAGCTTGTCAAACTACTAAATGTAATTCTTTGAGTAAGTGCGTATCTACAAATCTTCCTGCGGACTGTCATCCCGGGTCAGACCCGCTCAATGTTCCTGATTGCGCCAAATCGGGGTGTGATATGTTTAGAAGTTACACCAATCCTACTACGGGTGAATTTTATTATACAGCCTGCCGTCATTTTGCTTGTGGCACAGGATCTAATGCAGGTAAATGCGTTTTAGTAGCTGGGGATGGACAAGACGAATGCTTTCCTGGAGATTCAACTAAAGATTGTCAACGAAGTGATTGTAACACGACTGGCCAGTGCAAAACTATGCCTGTTTCCGGAGACTGTAAACCGGGACAAACCGATTTTTTAACTGGCCAAACCCCTGATTGTGCTAAAGATAACTGTGATGTTTCTATGAATCCAGACTTTCCGACAGAACCCAATCCAACTTGCCAGTATTATGCCTGCAATGCACAGAAGCAGTGTGTTTCTGTATCCGGTCAAGGTAGTGATACATGCGTGCCTGGCGCTGATAATCCTTGCCAGCACTATGGTTGTAATGCTGTTGGCAAATGTACGCTGATGGATGGAATAGGAGAAAATACATGCACTGATATAGTAGACGTAGATGGTTATTGCACACATTATGTTTGCGAAGATGGAGAATGTATATCAAAACGCAATACTGGGTGCAACCAGAAAGATGAATGCGTAATTGATAATCAGTGTGGTGGCAGGTATGAAATATCTGGGCGGTTGGATTACGCTTGTGAAAACGGAACCTATTTGCCGGGCGTATGGTACAATATATATTATAAGTGGCCGAGTGGGTGTAATGATTTTTTTAATTCTTACCCTCCTGGCGCTAAATGCGGAGGTACCAACAGAAAACCCCCTGTATTATTAACTGAAAAGAGCAGTTGTATGGGTGTTTGGTCTTTTGGTTATGGTGAAAGAGTTGATCCAGGAGGTGCAATGGTCCCCTCCTCTGATCAGATAGCCCAACCGTCATTATCAAAGACAATAGCGCAGGTTTTAGAAAATACTAAATTTATAGAAACAGCATATGCGTGGCCGATAGATCCTAAGTGTAAATTAGTAGTGAAGGACTCTTATGTACAGATTAAAGCATTGACGCCTTTAAAAGTGAATAGCCAAACTTTATTGCCCGGCGCTGTAAAAAAATTCGAGCCTCTTGTTTTCGGGGATTATAACCCAAATACATGTAGTGGGTTTTTAGGGACTGTAATAAATATAGAGCCAAGTCCAGATCAGGATATCCCTTGCTATCGTGATGAAAGCTGTCCTAAGCCAACGACATATTGTGATAACCAAAATGGCGGAGGGGACCCGGCAGAACATCATTATTTGATGCAAACAACATACACTTGTGAAAATAATAAATGCGTTAAGCATGATACTAAATTGAAAGACTGTGGAACAAGCAGCGAGGAAAAATCGTGTAACAAAGATGGAAATGTTGTAAGAAAAGTTATAAACAAGACTTGTGTAGAACCTGGGCCAACTGACTGTGGCGAAGTTCCGCGTTGTCAAACAATTGAAAAACCGCCTCTTGTTGTTAAGGATTGTGGCACCTGTTTTCCCACAGGAAATACTAAATGTGGAGCTCAAGCCCCTAAGCCGGAATGTGAGAATTGTGATAATACACCCGTGGCTCCTAATCTTCCTTCCGAGTGCGCGATAATAGGATGCGGAGGGGGAGCTATATGGCAAGAACTTAGCTGTACTGAATGCAAAGGTCCTGGTTCAGCTACTTGTGAGCAGTGCAAAAATTTGCAGTGTGCGGATAATCAATGTTTGGTTTCAGGCGTTTTTCCAGGACGATTAATATGTTCTAACTGTAATATATGTGATGGAGTTGCTCGCTGTGCAAATAGCGGGTCGCCGTGTTCAGTCGCTAACCTATGCGATGACGGAACTGCATGCCAAACTTTGGGGACTGTATGTCCGTCTGACAACAGCACATGCAAAAGAGCTGTTAGTGGATGCGTTGCGAATGATACATGTTTACCTTCTCCTGTGTGTGTAGATAATTGCTCCGGGTGTAGTAGTAATGAGCCAGATTGTGCCAGCGGATACACAAAATGGAAAGAAGCAATTCCTTGCGGTTCTCCACAGCATTTGTCTATTCCTTATTGTTCTGGGTCAACGCAGTGTACTCTTAATGTAGATGTTTCTGGTCAATGTATTGAAGGATTGGGAGGGCAGGCTGGGGGGTGCGAGGCACCTGAAGTTTCTTCCGTTTGTAGTGGAGAATGTAGCGGAGGAGATGGAGGCAAGAATCCTGGGCCTAATCCAGATCCTGGACCTGGTGATAATCCGCCAGTTTATCCTCCGGGAGCTCTTACTACCTGCAGTCCCTATAACCAGTGCG
>CAZZHQ010000162.1:0-5213 GCA_964654015.1 uncultured Dehalococcoidales bacterium
GGAATTGTCCTGCCCGCACCCCACTATTGTCATTCTTGAGCGAAGCGAAGAATCTTATCGCGTTGTAATCTAGCTATCGAAAAGATCCTTCGGTCGCTGGCACTCCCTCGAGGATGACAGAAGACAGATGACAGAAGACAGAAGACAGAAGACGGACGACTGAGGACAGGGGGACGGGAATGACAAAATAGGGCAGTGCTCCTACGAAGCTAGCCAGCATGTCTCGGTTGCCTTATGATAACTGATTCGAGTCAGCCATGATTTAAGAAAACGAGCCATCCTCTATTTCCTGTGATGAACAGTATGCTGCCCTCTGACAACCAGCTTTTCAACGTCTTTCCTGTTGAGGCAGAGGTCATACATACTTTCCTCACTTATTTTGTTCGCAAGGAAAAGTTCAACCAGGGATTGGTCCATGTTTTTCATGCCATCTTCGCTACCGGTACGAATTACATTCGGTAACTGGTGCATTTTCCCTTCGCGTATGAGATTCTTTACTGCGGTGCTCCCCATCATTATCTCCACAGCGACTACTCTGCCATTGCCATCGGCACGTGGCACCAGTGTCTGGCACAGCACAGCATCGAGAGTTGATGCCAGCCTCACCTGGGAAAGATATCTCTCATTCGGAGGAAACAGGTCTATGATTCTTTCTATAGCCTGTGCTGAACTGGGTGCATGTCCTGTAGTAAATACCAGGTGCCCGGTTTCGGCTATATTTAGAACTGCCGCGGCAGTGTCCAGGTCTCTCATTTCACCTACCAGGATTATATCGGGGTCCTGCCTGAGCACGTACTTCAGGGCTTTGGAAAAAGACTGGGTATCTGTACCCAGTTCCCGTTGGGTGATGATTGAGTTGTTATTAATGTGGTTGTATTCCAGGGGGTCTTCAATAGTGACCACATGGCAGGTTTTATTTTTATTTATGTGATCAATCATCGCGGCCAGTGTGGTGGTTTTACCGCTTCCGGTGGGACCGGAGATGACTACCAGCCCTCGAGGCATTAGCGCAAGCTGCTTGCAGATGGACGGTAATGCCAGCTCATCTATAGTGGGCACGGTAGGTGGTAAAAGTCGCAATGCCAGGCTTACGGACTGTCGTTGCATGGATGCATTACAGCGAAACCTGCCAATATCGCTTATACTGTAGCTGAAATCAAGTTCCATATTGTTATGGAACTCCGCTCGTTGTGCTTCAGTGGTTAACTGGTTGAGTGCATTTATCGTATCGGCAGAAGATAAAGCGCTCATTCCATTTACTGCTTCCAAGCCTCCATTAATACGCAGTATTGGAGGAGAATCCACCATGAAGTGTAAATCGGAGGCATGCCTTTCTTTTGCTAAATGCAGCAGTTCCAGTACATTTTTCATCAGCTTAGTTGCCAGTGTTACGATTTGGCACAGGTTATTCCGTTTCTTCCACAGGTTTGGTCAATGTCAGGGTGAAACTTGTCCTGGAACTGCCCTCATCAAAGCTGATATTGCTGATAACCACCAGGGCGAATCTACCACTATCCCTCAGGTTATCGGCATAACTGAATATAAGCTCCTCATCGTTGGCTATACCATTTATCGTCATTGTTTCGGTATTATGGTTCACAGTTAACAGGTTTAATTTCCCTGCCCCTCTGTTCATCTCTCCCAGGTCAGTGTTGATTATTCCCTTGCTGGATTCAAGGGGGTCCAGTACGCTGGTGTAGGCCCCAACCAGTTCTTCCTGTTCCTGTTTTCGGATGCTAACTTGCCCTGTCAGGGTTTTTATCTCTGCCTCGTAATCCTTGATTTCAGCTTGAGACTCGATGGTTTTTAATGAGATTGTTTGAGTTAGGTTGTCCAGTTGTAACTGTAACTCGTCTACATGGGGTGATGTGCCGGAGGTGATAAAAGCCCCCAGAATTGCGGGGTAATCCGAGAAAGGAGTATTTGGTTTTGCAACGGTGTAGGCAAGAGTAAAAGCTCCCAGCGCTACCAGCGCGATGCCGCCTATAAGCACAGGTATGAATAACACTTCGTGTACAGGGCGTGGCTTGGGGCGAAAAACTTCAGGGAGGACATTAAAATTAACCAGTGAAAAGGCTGTACCCCCCTTAGCAGCGATTTTCTTAAAGGTCAGGCCAATATTGGTTGTGTACTGGCTGGATGGGAACTCATCTTCAGCTTCGAGTGGGCAGGGTAATATTCTGACCGGTCGGCCCTGCTCTCCAACCAGCAGTTCCCATGCGTCTTCCTGCCCTGCTATCTCTCCACTGACCAATAATGGAACTGATGGGTCCAGTGGCGAATCTTTATGACTGGAGTCATAGAATGTAATGGCTCTCTCCAGTTCATCTCTTATAATGGAGAGTCTCTCTTCCTCTGAAGCATCCGGGGCCAGGGACAGGCTGCGTACTACCTGTGGAATAGTGTTGGTTAGAATAACTATATCAAAGCTTGCAGGTTGGACATCTAGTATGATGGCCTCATGCTCGGAACCTGTCCTTGCCAGTGCCAGGGGTTTCAAATCCAGTAAATAAGGGTTTAGTCCAGCCTTTCGTAGTGTCGAGATGAGAGTGTCTACGGTCTTTTTAGGCGAGGCAGCAAGGTAAACTCTTGTTTCCGTTTTGTTTGACGGCAGTGTTTGCCAGGAAAGATAAAGTTGCCCCAGGGGGACACCCAGGACCCTGGCAGCTTCCCTCTCTACTGCCTCGGGCAGCATCTTGCTGGGAAGATTGGGCAATGTGATTATGCGATAGAGACAGTTAATGCCGCTAACGCCGGCAATAACCTTTCCTCCTGCGTGTTCGGTTTTACAAAGCTCTTTAACCCTGTCGGCTACGCCATCCATGTCGATGATAGCCCCGTCTCTAACCATTCCTGGCTCCAGCGGAATGTTGCCCCATTTTTGCACATGTTTTCCGCCAGCCGTTAATATGCTGACCACAGAATCGTCGATGAATATGCTGGTAGCCTGACTAGCCATTCTCGTCCTCGTAGGCATAGATTTCCAGGTCAATTGTAATGCTGGCTTTTTCAGGTTCGGAAGCAGTGATCCCGTCCTCTTCATCATCCTTATCCGTCTCCGCATCCTCATATACTCCTTCCGGGACTTTGATACTAACCTGGCTAATGTAGCTGGCCTGAAACCTGGTACTAAGCTTATCCAGAAAGTTGAGTAGCGCTACTACTTCTCCTTCAGCAGTTATTTGAATTGAGCTGGTCTCGTAGGTCATGAGTGTTATTTTATCACCGGCCTCGGTATCTTTTATGATTACATGTTCTTGCGGTAGTGATGTTGCTATGTTCAGTATTGTTACGTCGGATTGATAGGCATCTTCATATATATATTCGGTAAATTCTATCGATTTACCGGGTGATTCAAATATAGCTATGAAATCTGAAATAGAGAGGATGGGCTCGCCAAGAATCTCCTCCAGTTCATTCTTTTGTGCTGTATAGTTTGTAACTGTCTGCTGATGCTCTGTTGTAAAAAAAACGAGCTGGTTTCCTGAAATTGCAATACTGTCGTTCAGTTTGCCTTGCTGTCCTCTCTCACGTATGGTATTACCGCTAAGCCAAATAAGAGCTACGGCTACAACACCAATAACCAGAATCCACCGTGTTAATTTACCTATCTTCACCTGTATATAGTCTCCGTACGAATCCGCTCTATTATTACAATGAAAACTCAATAAAGCAAGTTTTTTATTAATCTTTATGTAATTTTAGCTATGTTTCTTGCCAGTTTGGGCTTTTCTCGTTAGCTGACCTGTTTATCTCCTGTCATTCCCGCTCGTTTTTCCTTTGTCATTCTTGAGCGCAGCGAAGAATCTCACCGCGTTGAAATCTAGCTAGCAGGAATCCACCCGGTGGTGGAATGGCGTGGAGGCAGTAAGTTTTGGATTTAAAGTTTCGTGCTTTGTGTTTGTTTAGTATTTAGAACTTAGGATTTAGTGTTTGGTGTTTCTATCTCGCTTTGTCATTCTTGAGCGTGTGAGCCGAAGCCCTGAAAGAAGTGAAGGGGAAGAATCTCATCGAATTGAAATCTAGCTAGCAGGAATCTAGAAGGGGATGCTCCCTTTTCCACCATTCCGACGGAAGTCGGAATCCAGAATGGGACTTGGCATGGATGCAGTAAGTTTCGAATTTAAAGTTTCGTAATTTGTATTTGTTTAGTATTTAGAACTTAGGATTTAGTGTTTGGTGTTCCTACCCCCCTTCATGTTCTTATACTTGAACCTGGATATTTCTCTTTAGGATTTTTCTGGTAGTACCAGTGCCTCTCAGTTCCTGATGAGTTTCAAGTATAAGCTGAACTGCTTCTTTCAGATTTTCCTCAACTTCTTTGACTGTCCGTCCCTGGCTGAAAGCACCTGGGACCGCGTCTACCCATCCGATGTACCATCTGTCACGCTTTTCGATAGTAGCTTCAAATATGCGTCCCATTGCTATAACCTCCTTACTGCAATTATTAGTATATAGCAATTAAAAACATGAAATCTAGCCTTGTTTGTCATTTTCATATAACTGCACTTATAACGTGTAATAAAAAATAATTCTTTTTATCATGCCTTCACTAATTCACTCCCTGTTATCCTCGGCAATTTAGGCATCTTACACTACTAACTCTAGCTTTCTACGGCTTATTTTTCTTAAGCTGATGTTCTCGATACCCAATTCCTCTATATGGAGTTCGGCAGCTTCTTTAAGATTATTGATGGCGTCTTCAACAGCATCTCCCTGTGACCAGCAACCAGGCAATCCTGGACAGCAAATAGAATAGCCTTCATCAGTTTTTTTCACATTGACTTTATATCTCATAACAGACCTCACTGCTTATATTATGCCCAAAATAGCGCAGGCATACAAATGCAGTCATTGAAATTATCTATACATACCCATCGTTGTCATTCTTGAGCGAGTGAGCCGAAGCCCTGAAAGAAGTGAAGGGGAAGAATCTCATCGAATTGAAATCTAGCTAGCAGGAATCTAGAAGGGGATGCTCCCTTTTCCACCATTCCGACGGAAGTCGGAATCCAGAATGGGACTTGGCATGGAGGCAGTAAGTTTCGGATTTAAAGTTTCGTGCTTTGTATTTGTTTAGTATTTAGAACTTAGGATTTAGTGTTTTATGTTTCTCCCTCGCTTTGTCATTCTTGAGCGAGTGAGCCGAAGCCCTGAAAGAAGTGAAGGGGAAGAATCTCATCGAATTGAAATCTAGCTAGCAGGAATCCACC
>CAZZHQ010000163.1:0-5205 GCA_964654015.1 uncultured Dehalococcoidales bacterium
AGGATGCAAGACGAAGAGTCTCAAATATGAAAGTTCGTGTTATACAGGTGGACGACCAGGTTACTCAATATCTGTTCGAGGCATACGCCGTTTTAGGGCTAGGGACAACTAAATTTAACGACTTTTGGACTCATTAATTATATTGGCAGTTTAGCATTGCCAGCCTGTGTCTTCTTCCATAATTGTCCCGATATTGCACTGAGGACATATATCATCTACCAGCTCAAGTACCGTTCTCACCCAATTTGAATGGCAACTGGGACAATTTCTCATTTGTTTGTCTACATCCAACTCGAACTGGCTGAGGCAGCTTAAACACAAACAATAAGAATTATGCCCAGTCGTCTCACGTATCAATTCGTCTGACGCATCTTTACCCAATACCTCGTAGACAACACCCATTTCCGCAGGATGAGGACATACTATTTTTTCTCCATGACTGTTTTTAACATACATATAGCTTCCCCAACCTTGGGGAAAAGACAGATTGCAGTTCGTACACCGATAGTTGTAAATTACTGGCATATTATAGTTTTATCAGTATTTCTTCCTTTAAGTCCTTTAAGAATTCCCGACTGAACATATCTTGCCTGATAGCTTCCCGTATCAATTCCAAGAATACTGGCTCTTCAACCATGGGAGGACCACCGCCGTGTGCCATTTTGCCCTGCGTCTTATCCGTCGAAATCCAATAATTGAACCACAACACTTCACCCAAAGACGGAGACTCCAACTTCAATATCTTAGGATCATATCCAACGTGACCATGCTTATCATCATCCCATTCAAGTGGCTCATGCAGCGTTGCTACTTTCTTAACTTTCCACTCGTGAACACCTTTGTACCAGGGAGTAACTGTATCTCCCACTCCACTTGTTATTTTCACACCTCCTTTGATTAATAGCGGTAATTTACACGCATTCGTCGATCAGGTCAAGAATTCCCACGTTGATTTAGCCGAATGTATGGCCAAGGTTAATATGGATAGCCGATTTATAATATATAGCGCCGTAATGACTCACGAAGGGACAGGTACGATCAAATAGCTTCAACCTACTGCCCGCTTATACGTATAGGACATTGCTCCTTACTAATATGATTGGCGGAAGCTAATACCCCACCATTTATTAAGAAATGGTATATCCGGTTTTACTCCATGTCATATAAACCATATAGTATGCATATATGGCATCTTTTACGATGTACATTCCGGTAATATTCTTTAGCTATAAACCACACTTGACAAAATGTACATTTTCGTGATATATTTTCATCGTGAGACACACAACTGAATAGACAACCCTTGTATTAATGGGCCTGCTTTCATTAGTAGGAGCTGCGGGATTACCAGTCAAGTCTAGGCTGTGACTGTAACTCGCATGAAGGTAAAAAGTAAGGCGTTGTCAAAGAGAGAAATCTCTTTGGCCCGCCTTTTTTTATTTGCCTAGAAGGAGGCGCATGAATACAGGAGAGTTATAACTCACAAAAGAACGGTCAAGATCAAACAGCTTTAACGAGCTGCCCAACATTTAACCAACATAAATAAATTAGGAGAAATAACAT
This sequence comes from uncultured Dehalococcoidales bacterium, assembly GCA_964654015.1. Taxonomy (GTDB): domain Bacteria; phylum Chloroflexota; class Dehalococcoidia; order GIF9; family AB-539-J10; genus JAUUZT01. Next base: position 1,564 of record CAZZHQ010000163.1, read on the forward strand.
GATAAAAGTAAAAAGGATATTAGGCATTATTGAACTGGCTATATATAGTGCCTACATTAAAGGTGAGCAGCCAGTAAGTGTATTAATTACAGCATCACCGGAAGCAGGCAAGACTAACCTGGTATTGAAGTTCTCGCACAATAAGGGATGTCTAGAGCTTGGTGACGCAACTGCTTATGGAATTATTAAGTACTATGGCAAAAAGATTTGCACGCGAGAAATACGGCACTTGATTATTCCAGACCTGGTGAAACCTATGAGCAGGCAAAAGGAAACCGTTCATAACCTCATAGCTTTTTTCAACAGTTTGATTGAGGAAGGCATTGTACGCACTGCTACATATGCTGAACATCTGGAAGTAAAGCCCGGCGAGGATGACGATGAGGAGGAGAAGGATAACTGTGAGAAGAAAGACAGTGAGGACGACAACAATGAGGTTGATCGCCAGGCAATAGCGGTCAAATGTGGCCTAATTGCGACCTTAGCAAAAGAAATGATGCTCGATGGCAGACATCATTGGACACGCATGGGCTTTATGTCACGCATGATCGTTGTATCATACGATTATGACATCATCACACAGGTACTGATACATGACGCTATTGCAGAAAGGCGATATCTGTCAGATGAAAAAATCACCTTAAATCTGCCTGAAGAAGATGTCGAAATAAAGCTGAATAAGCAGAAAGCGATGGAAATCAGCAAACTGGCTACTCAGTTGGTTGCCCTGGATAAATCCGGCAAAAACCCAGAGAAAGCGTATGGATTTAGGCTACAGAAGAATTTGCAGAGGCTGGCAATGGCAAATGCCCTGAAAAATGACAGAGACACAGTTAATCAGGAGGATATAGAACGCATCCATAAGCTGTCACGCTTTATGAACCTAAACTACTACCCTATATAAAGTCTTAAGTGTAATACCCCGCTATTTATAATAATATGGGATACCCGGCAGAGGGAAATAGCAAACATACCATATATAAATAATTGGCGGGGTATTGCTTTTTAGGGGCCGGCCTTGCGAACGCACATGGCAGGGCCGTGCCCGATGGCTGTGACAAATAATCAATATACTGGTTTTAGAAATGCTGTTATAGATTTTACTGTAAAAAATACTTTCACCACTTTCTACATCCTGTCTCTTCACTTTATAAATGCCATGCCATATAAATGCCTCCGGCGGTTTATACCAACTGGCCTTCAATTTGTTTCATATACGCGATTTTAACGGCCTTGCTATTCCCGGACGCCCAATTACCTTCAGAGATACTTTTCTGTTGAATTTTGCCTTTTATAAGAATGGTATCTGAGAAAATAATAAGTGTAAATACAACAAGGACTCCCGAAGGCCTTTGTCTGATTACAGCTAATAATGGGTATACCTGGTTGAAACTCTGTTGTTTTAGCAATACTGATACGATAAAATATCGGAAGCTTCGTAAAAAAGCGTTAGAAGCCCTGATACTTGAGGTGAACTTATGAGCGATGAGATTGAATTTGACCCTAAATATCATGCGAAAAGATGGGTCAGCTATCTGGATTTGCTAGGGTTTACTGAGTTAACTCGCACCAGAGGAATCATCGATATATTTTCATACTATACTCGAGCCATTGAGCATTTCACTGAAGAGTACGGCATTAAGCCCCATATTGATAAAACATGGTTTTCTGATACATTTCTCTTGTATACACCAGACGATTCAGCATCCTCTTTTACTGTTATTGAAGCTACAACTCGATGGTTCATTTACTTTCTTATTTGTGACAGTGAAGCTAAGCCGGTTCGTGGTGCGATGTCGTGTGATGATTTATATGCAGATAAAGACAGAAATATATTTTTCGGAAAAGCCCTTGTTGAAGCATATCATTATGGGGAAAATCAGGATTGGATTGGTTTTGTTCTGTCTCCATCAGCTATTAAACATATGGATGCGGTGGGTCTACCTGCAAGCGAAAGACTCAACTACGCATATTGGGATATCCCATATAAGCTCTGTAACAAAGAGCTTCAAAAGTGCTTGCCAGCTTGCATAATAGGTAATTGGACAGAGATAAATGGGAAGAACCCCTGCTTGGATAAGCTAGAAAACGTAAAAATTGTGCAGACCGACCCCAAGATTGTCATAAAGTATACAAACACAATTAGTTTTCTGAAGGCAAACACAAGGCGATTAGTGAAGTAGCCGATGCCCGGTTAAGAATTTAGAAATAGTTGGAACGTGCGGAATATTGAGCGAGTCTGGCAGAATTTCGAGAACCTGTAAGTGTAAATTGGGGTATTCTACAGCGTCACACATAAGCGTATAATATCGGGCATGAAGGGCGGTAGTAATATTCAAAAGGTAAAAGATATCATGGCAGGGAGGCCTCACTTATGGCCAGCGATTATTGCCGCTATCATGTTATTCATTGGTATATCTCTTTTACCGTATGGATATTATCAATTTCTCAGATGGATTATCTGCGGCATTGCAATATTTATAGCTTATAAAGCTTACACATATAAAAAGGTTTGGGTGGCAATTGTATTTTGTATTGTTGCTATCTTGTTCAATCCTATCTTTACAATTCATTTTGAAAAGGATATTTGGCAGTGGCTTGATTGTATTTGTGGTGCTGTATTTATCACGAGTATATTCTTGTTGCGAAAACCGATTCATTATCTTAAGGAAGAAGGTTAACCGGGAAATAGCATGGACTGGATAACAGCATGTGGCATTTTGGGTATTTCCCCGGATGCCTCTGAAAAGCAAATAAAGGAGCAGCGCAACTATTGGTTAAATGTGCTGCACCCCGATAAAACTGCGGGATTGTCTGAGCGCATTAAGGAAAGGGCAACCAAAGACTTCATTGAGAAGAAAACCGCATGGGAATACTTGCTCCAACCTGGGAACCGGCCTACGGGTGGGTCGACTGATCAAGCGCAAACAAAAACGCATAGAGACAACTCCACTGGAACATATGCCGCAACCAAACCAAAGCCTGTGGTTACACCTTCAAATATAGTTTTTAACGACATGGAACCAGGACAGTCAAAGAAAGCTTCATTTGTAGTTGATAATACTGGTGGCCCCTTTGACATATTAAAAGTAAGTAATCCAAAATCATGGCTGAAAATAATTGACAAGCATTACTCGTCAATTGCAAAGGGATTACCCTTAAAAGTAGAAATCGAAGCAACTGGCCTGGATTGGGGAGTAAAGAGTAGCGAGAATATATATGTTGAATTGGATGATGTGAAGACTACTTTAACCGCAGAAGTTCACATGAAACCAAAACCAACTTCAGATTCCACTGATCATGTGGAGTCTACCAAGGTTCCTCGATGGGCTATCGGCATTTTAATTATCCTGGCGCTTGCTGTGGGCAGATTTGTGACAAGCACTGTTAATTCAGGATGCGCAAACTCATCAGCTACAACTTCATCAGTTGCTTCAATTTCTGCGCAAGAACATGTGACCAAGGGTGATAGTTACATCTGGGAGCAAAAGCAATATGACCAAGCCATTGTGGAATATACCAAGGCTATAGAGTTGGATCCGAAGCTTCTAGACGCTCACTTTGGCCTTGCGTGGGCATATGATTCCAAAAAGGAGTATGACAAAGCCATATCTGAATGCAACAAGGCTTTGGAGATAAACC
>CAZZHQ010000164.1:0-5112 GCA_964654015.1 uncultured Dehalococcoidales bacterium
GGAACAACAGGAAGTTGAGATTGCTCGGGCGCTTTCTTATGATCCTTTGGTTTTCATAATGGATGAGCCGACATCAGCTCTTTCCTATGATGAGGTGGTGCATTTATATGATCTAGTTAATTTCCTTCGAAGCAAGGGTGTGGCAATCGTGTATATATCCCATAAACTAGATGAAGTCTTTCATCTAGTTGATAGGGTTACGATCATAAGAGATGGGAATATCGCAGGCACCTGTGGTATTAATGACATAGATGTTTCAACCCTAGTAGAAGAAATGACTGGTAAGAAGGTGAGCGCTGAGATTCACCGAGAAGGCATATATACGAAACCAAAGGAAAATGTGATTGAGCTCCAAGACTTTACAGCGGAAGGACTGTTTTCCGGTGTTAACGTGACTGTTGGGAAGGGGGAAATCGTTGGTTTGGCTGGTCAAATTGGTGCTGGTAAAACTGAGCTGTGTAAAGCAATATTTGGAGCATTACCTAAGACCGTATCTTTGCATGGCAGATACCTGTTTGATAGTAATAATGTGGATAGCATATCACTGTGCCCGGGCAAAGCGAAGAAAATGGGTATAGGTTTCGTTACTGAGGACCGCCAGGCAGAAGGTATTATCCAAGACCAATCTGTACTATTCAATATAGTTCTAACAGCCTATCATAGGATAACAAAGGGCTTTGTGAAAGTAGGTGGACTAGCTCAGAATCTAGTACGGGGTATTATTAGGGACGTTTCCCTTCGTCCCCCTGAGCCATCTAGGCTAATGAGATTTTTGAGTGGGGGGAATCAACAGAAGGTAGTTATCGGCAAATGGCTTGCCGCTGATATCAAACTTCTAATACTAGATGAACCAACGCGCGGCGTCGATGTCGGCGCGCGTGAGGAAATTTATGATGTGATACGTGGGCATGCTAAGCGAGGACTAGGCGTACTGCTTTGTTCATCTGATCTCAGGGAAATAATGTTAGCCTCTGACCGCATCGTAGTAATGCGCTTGGGTAGGATTATTGGTGAACTCTTACCACATCAGACTTCTGAGCAACAACTCCTGCAACTAGTATTGGGTAAAGAAGTAACTAATAACTAGCTCGTAATGATTCATTTCATTAGGCATTGTATGGCATCAATAGATGTGAAGAACAGAATGGGAAAAGCATGATAGATAACGAGACCACATCAGAACAGAGTACTGTCAGAGCTCAAGGGATTGTCAGGAATATCTTCAGGCATGAAAACGCCATCCTCACCATTGTATTGGTAGTACTTGTCGTTGCTTTTGCAAATATGACTAGCGGCATGTCAATCTCGATGAGCAATATCAAGAATGTTCTCCTGCAGAGCTCGATGCGGGGGATAATATCCGTTGGCCAGTTATTTGTGATTTTAACCGCTGGAATCGACCTATCAGTTGGTGCAGTCGCCGGGTTATGTGCTGTGCTAGGTGCATCATTATTGACTGAGGGACCCAGGAGTATAGTCGGTAGCCCCGTTTCTTTAGCTACAGCCATAGCAGTCATGCTATTAGTTGGAGCAGGAATTGGAGTTTTTAATGGTTTTAGTGTTTCTCGGATTCGGATGTCGGCACTAATAGTAACTCTAGCTGTGTGGCAAATGGCAAACGGGGGTGTTTTCCAACTTACCCAGGGGGTAGAAATATCAGGTCTACCTCATAGTATGGCTTTCTTCGGACAAGAGTCAATCTTAGGAGTTCCGGTACCAATAATAATCTTTGTCGTGACGGCTGCTGCGGCGTATTTCGTACTACACCACACCACTTTCGGACATTCTGTTTACGCTGTTGGAGGGAATCCGGTCACTGCTTGGCTCTCGGGTATAAATGTGAGAAACACAGTATTCATAGTATATGTCATTTCTGGATTTCTCGCAGCACTTACTGGTTTGGTACTAGTATCGCATAATATGTCAGGGGGAATGTGGACTGCTACAGGACTTGAATTGGATTGCATTGCTGCCGTTGTTGTTGGTGGCGTGAGTTTGGGTGGTGGTAAGGGTACCTTAGTAGGGACAGTACTCGGCGTCATGATTATCGGCGTAATGAACAATGGAATGAACCTGGTTGGAGTAGCAGTGACTCTACAACGAGTATTAAGAGGGGTAGTGATATTTTCCGCCGTTGCTGTTGATTATCTGCGTAGACGTTAGTCTATCATCAGTTCAATATATTCAACTTGTGTTGAAAGAATAATACAGTTAGTAGAGATGAACTAAATATGTTTACAAGTGTAGAAAATCAAAAAGACTCTGATTCTATCGTCCGTTCAACCGTCCGACGGGTATTCAGACATGAAAATGCTGTTCTTGGTGGCATTCTGGTGGTGATCATAACTGTATTTGCTGTGATGACTAAAGGCCTATCAGTATCAACAGATAATATCATGAACGTTATATTGCAAAGCGCTATTAGGGGTGTGGCGTCGATAGGTCAGTTCTTCGTTATTTTGACTGGCGGCATCGATTTATCAGTTGGTGCAGTGGCATGTATGAGCGCAAATCTAGGCGCGGCGTTGTTGACAGAGAGCGAGTTGAACATTGTTGGTACTCCTGTTTCATTGCCAACGGCTGTACTAATTATGCTACTGGCTGGAATTGGTATAGGAGCCTTCAATGGTTTCGCTGTTTCTAGAATTCGTATGCCCGCACTCATAGTTACGCTCGCTGTATGGCAAATAACTTTGGGGGGAGTATTTCAAATCGGTGGTGGATTCAGCTTCTTAAGGCTACCACGCAGCCTGGCCATCTTTGGCCAAGGTGATATTGGCGGACTGCCATTACCAGCTATTATTTTCATATTATCGGCTGTAGTAGTTTATTTCATTATGTATCATACCACCTTTGGACGTTCAATCTACGCTGTTGGGGGCAATCCTGTAAGCGCTTGGTTATCCGGTATAGGCGTCCCGAACAGCATATTTTCAGTCTATGTTATTTCTTCATTCTGTGCCGGGCTTGCTGGTTTAATGCTCGTCTCACGCAATATGGTTGCCTCGTGTTACACAGCATCTGGCCTTGAATTAGATACTATAGCAGCAGTTGCTATCGGTGGGGTTAGCTTGGGTGGGGGAAGAGGTACTCTGATTGGCGTAATACTTGGAGTTATTATTATCGGCGTTATTAACAATGGTATGAACATAATTGGGTTAAGCCCAACTTTACAGGGTTTGGTAAAGGGGGCTGTGATATATGCTGCTGTAGCAGTTGATTCTATGCGCAGACGTTAGGTAGGGTCAGGTTAGTATTACTTCCATCCTTTCATCATAGATCTTAATTTCGGCTAGTTGTTTTCCACATAAGTTGGTTGTATTTTCATTAGAATCAAAAAACAGAATACAGATTATGTGGGATGTTATGTGAGGTTGATAGGGTTAGAATATTCTGACTTAGAAGCATAAAGACTAGGGAGGTGATGCTTATTGCAGGGTTATCAAAGGTATCTTATGAATCAAAATAACCTTAAGTAAAGGGAGTTGATATGCAAAGAAGAATCATACTTGGATTAACGTTCATAGTGGTAGTTGGCTTGATCCTGTCTGGCTGTGCTAAGCCAACACCAGAGCCGACACCAGAGCCAACGGGTTACCCTACAGATGAATACAGTGCAGGGTACGTTGCACTACCAGATGGATATAACCCTTGGCCCGGTTTGGCATTGAAGCCAGACGGGACACCTTATCATTTTGCGCTTACGTCCGCTATACTCTATGCCCCGTTCCCAAGCACTGCTGTAGAGGTATTAAAGACCTATATAGAGAGAGCAGGTGGAACCTGTACCTTATACGACACAGAATTAGAAACGGCGAAACATGTAGCTGTTTTAGAAGATCTGATAGTATCACGTCCCGATGCTGTTACAATTTTTGGTTTGGATGCATCTGCTCTGTCGCCACCTGTAGAGAAACTTGAGGCAGCTGGTATCCCTGTTTTTAATTATGACACATTACTTGCGACCGACGAGGTGACTTTTAAAGAGGGTCCTGATGAATTTACAAGGGGTCACCTATTAGGTGAGTATGCAGTACAGATGGTTGAGGACACCGGTGAACCGCTCAATTTTTACGAAGTCTGGTGCCCTATGGCACTTCCGACCGTACGTGCTCGGGACGAAGGATTCAGGGCCGCTGTCGAGGGGAATTCTCTGATAACAATAATGGAGTCTCCTGATTGCCAGGGAAGCGAAGAGCTCAAAATGAATGCTATACTTGATGCATTTCCTGCGCATCCTGAGCTAAATGCAATTTTCGACCAGGGAGGTGGACCTACAGGGAATTTCGAGGCCTTAAGGCAATTAGGTCGTCTTCATCCTGTTGGTCATCCAGACCATGTTACCATGCTTTACCTGGATGCAGATAGAGATGTTTTAAGGGGTATTGATGAGGGCTGGGTTGATGTGTGTGTTCACCATAGCCCTTGGGAGCAGGCTGATATCGTTTGCAAGGCAATGTTTTCTTCCGTCTGCTGCGGTCTTGATATTCCGGAGCATGTAGTATTACCTACCTGGCCGGTAATTACCAAAGAGAACGTTAATACGCCGAGGTGGGGAGCCCCAGCGAGGTTTGGCAAGATGCAGTACGATGATTTTGATTTATGGCCAGTCTTGGATATTCCGCCGGGCGAAATAGAGGGACTGGTGACTCCCACTAAGGATATGAAGCTATCCGGTTATTAAGGTTTCTACAATTATGACCAGGAGAGGGGCTACTGCACATCGAGAACGGTCTGTGTAATACTAGCGTAGCCGATAAACATGAATTCTTGGGTCACCAGTAGCCCCTCTAAAATGGCCAGCGAGAATAAAATCGTGGGAAAGGAGATGTGATTATGGGCAGGCTAGATGGAAAAGTATCAATTGTAACAGGGAGTGGTACAGGGATAGGGAGGGCAGGGGCAATACTATTTGCTGCAGAGGGAGCTAAGGTAGTTGTCGCTGATTTAGATGACAAAGGTGGGGAGGAAACAGTAAGCATCATCAATAAAACAGGTAGTGAAAGTATTTTCGTTAAGACTGATATAACCAAGGCAACAGATGTGGAAAATATGGTTAAAACAGCTAAAAACATCTACGGACAATTGGATGTGCTTTGGAATAATGCTGGT
>CAZZHQ010000165.1:0-5104 GCA_964654015.1 uncultured Dehalococcoidales bacterium
ACTCGTGTTCTGCTTTCTCCAGCCTGGTAACTTGTCTGCGGAACTGCTGTAACTCTTTTATTAGTTCCTCTTTGGTTTTTGTTTCATCCTTCATCTTCAAGGCCTCCTGCTGAAACCACACTTCGATTCCGTGGCCGTCATTTATCTCAGGGTTATCGTTCGTGCCCTATCTCCGTATTCCATATTATACTGTGACTGCCCTATTATCAAGAGCTTATGCTTATAATTAAAATTTTAACAATCAAAGGGGTATTAATCATCCTATTTTAGTGCACTTTGCAGGGTATTTATAACTCCCCTGCAACTCCAGCGCCTCCTCCATAAGGAGCTTCTCCGCCTCGGTCAGGGCATAGCTGTAGAACCCGTGCTTTCGGGCGGTCTGATTACCCTTCTGACCACCTTTTTTGCCATTATTGTTTATTTACTCCCTCTGTCCTCTGTCTCGCTTCGAAACCTTGTTATTTATCTTTCCGCTATCAAGTCAACATTGGTGTGGATACCCGCTTCCGCGGGTATTACATGGAAATTGTCATTTTGACAACAGCCCGCATAAACGGTTGACATCTATGGTAGTGTTGTTTATCATCATGACTGACTTTATAAATTAAAGGAGGAACTATGGCAAAGTATAAAGTGCTGGTACTGGACTATCCTAATGTTGATACGGCAATGGAGAAGAAAATGCTGGAGGAGATAGATGGCGAGATAGTCATGGCAAATGTCATTGATGAAGCAAGCGCACTGCCGCTGGCTGCCGACGCTGATGCGCTGGTGACAGCTTCTGTCCCGATTACTGATAAGATACTGGACGTTGCTAAAAAGTGTAAAATCGCCGTTCGGATGGGGATAGGATTTGATGCCCTGGACCTGCCTGCGCTTACTCGTCATGGAGTGTATGCAGCTCATTTACGTGGTTATTGTGAGCAGGATGTGGCCGACCATGCCATGGCACTGGCACTTGCTTTGATGCGAAAACTTAACATCAGCCAGAAAATAAAGAATGGAGAATGGAAAGGAGCAGGGTGGTCATGGGTAGAAAACTACCCGGTATTTCGCATGGAGGGACAGACCTTCGGTCTGTTTGCCATGGGGAATATCGGCCGCATCGTGGCTAGAAGAGCACAGGCATTTGATTTTAAGGTCATAGCCTTTGACCCTTTTATCTCTCCCGATGATGCAAAATCGATAGGTGTGAAACTGGTGGATTTTGATACCCTGCTAAGAACCTCCGACGTCATTTCCATACATGCCCCTCTTTCAAAATCGACTCATCACATGTTTAACTCCAAGACGATTGGAAAAATGAAAAAGACTGCTTACCTGGTGAATACGGCACGAGGTGGTCTGGTGGATAATAAGGCAATTTACGATGCACTGAAAGCGGGCATTATTGCTGGGGCAGGACTGGATGTGACTGAAGATGAGCCTTGCCGCACCGATGAGCCTTTATTGAAACTTGATAATGTTATTATCACCGGGCATTCTGCAGGGTATTCGGAGAACTCGTTTCTCGCCCTCCGTCGTGGGGTGTTCAGCCAGATTGTCGAGGTCTTCAAGGGTGGAAAACCCAAATACTGGCTTAATCGAGAGGAGTTAGAGAAACAGCGCTAATAGCAATCCTTCTCTTTTCGGCAAGCCTAATATCTTCCTCAGGGGGGCCGTCCTGTCGTATATAGCGACTGGCCTGTTTAAGGCTATGCTCTGTATCCAGTTCATTGGATAGTCTTTGAGTATTCGCATGCCATAGTCATCAAGAACCTTAAAAACCTTATGTTAACTGCGTGGTAACTCAACCAGATAAAAAAACAGGACATTTTTAACTAATTCTGATAAAAATGAATAGTAAAATTCTTGACAACTGCACTTTTTGGGGATAGTGTATTAATGTATCGTTTATTTAGTGATTCACAGGTAAATAATAGAGTATATCTATAGTGAATAATTGAAGGAGGTGATCTATATAGCAGAAAGATGGTGAAAATTACTAAGGATTGGATTTATAAAAAGGAGGACCAAATAAAGTGAAATCAAAGATATTTGTGATATTGTTAGCAGCGGTTGTGATTATCAGCCTGGTTGCTGCCGGTTGCGCCCCTAAAGCACCTGAAGGGACAACACCGACCCCTGCACCTTCAGGTGAAGTAATTAAGTGGGTTGGACAAACTCATGCGGAGCCATCATCACCTGCATACGCAATGGAAAAAGAAGCCTGTGAAAATGTTAAGGCTGCAAGTGGTGGACGGTTAGAGATTGACCTGTACTCTGCAGGCGGCATTGTGCCCGCGGAAACAGAACTTGATGCAGCAGATACTGGCGCCATTGCCTTTGGTTTGAATTGCCCCGGGTATTGGGTGACACACTTTCCCGCTGCCAGTCTGGTTACCTATGTTTCGGGCGGGATGTCTCCTATCGAGTTTCTCGGCTGGATGGAAACAGGTGGTGGCATAGCACTGATGGACAAGATGGTTTCTGGGATGAACGTACACCTTCTCCCGGGTTGTGGGATTATGCTGACTCCCGAGATATTCATGTCTTCCAGCAAGGAAGTAACCACAGTAGCTGACCTGCAAGGGCTGAAAATGCGCGCTTTTGGTGATGGCGGCGAAATTCTGGCCAGGATGGGTATCTCAATGGTGCACTTCCCTGCTGTTGAAATCTATGAATCAATGCAACGAGGCGTAGTTGATGCCTTTGATCATACTAACCCTACAGGTAACTGGGATGCTGCAGACCAGGAAGTAGCCCACTATGTCTATCTCTCAGGGACACGTCAGCCAATGGAATGGCAGAACGCATTTGTTAACCAGGATGAATGGGATGCACTGCCAGCTGATCTCAAGCTTATAGTAGAAAACGAATTTAAGGCCCTGGTGTTAAAGGTTTACTGGTACTTTGTGGCCAACGACGTAGAGTCTACCCAGAAGTTTAGAGACTATGGCTGTCAGGTAGAATTCCTTTCCGATGAGATAGAAGCTGCTTATGCTAAAGAATCAGCTGCATTCTACGCTGAAGCCCGCACCAAGGATCCTCTATATGCCGAGGTATACGACTCCATGTATGCTTATCAACAGGCTGTACGCTCAGCATTTCCGCGTCTATAGATAAATATAAACAGGTCCAAAAGACACTAAGTTTAACCCCTTACCCTGAGTATACTACTCAGGGTAAGGGGTAGTTGTGAGGCAATATTGAAAAAAGTACTAAAAGTCATTGATTCAATAAGCGAATATACAGGAAGGATATTCAGTTGGGCTTGTGTTGCCCTCGTCTTAATACTAAGCTATGAAACCATGATGAGATATGTTTTCGATGCCCCAACGACGTGGGCACATCTTGTCGGCATGATGCTCGGCGGTACTATCATTTTTATGGGTTGGGGATATGTTCATGTTCATCAAGGAAACCTTAGAATTGATGTTATTTACGTAAAATTATCTCCTAAAAAAAAGGCTATTATTGATGTTGTTTTCTGCCTGCTATTTCTTTTCCCATTGCTTTACGTATTGATAAATACCTCTCTCTCCTGGGCGGTAAAGTCCTGGGTAACGGGCGAGATAAGAATTGAGAGCTGGTGGTATCCTCCAGCGGCTCCCTTTAGAACGGTAATGGTGGTAGGACTATGCATCTTTGCCCTTCAAGCTTTAGCTCAGTTTTTCCGTGATCTATACTTGCTGGTAAGGAATAAACCTTATGATTAACCTGAGTCCTGAAGTTATTACCCTGATAATGCTCGGAGGCATATTACTTGCCGTCTTGAGCGGTTACTATATCGGTGCTGTCGTTGGCGCTATAGCACTAATCGTTGGTTATTTATGTTTATCCCCAACGACTACATTCGAGATACTCTATATGCGTATATATAATTTGGCGCAAAACTACAGCCTCCTGGCTCTGCCCATGTTTGTTTTTATGGGCCTCATGCTGGAGCGCTCAGGAATAGTGGAAGACATGTACAGCGCCCTGTTCCTCTGGTTTGGAGGATTCAGGGGTGGTCTTGCTATAACAACCGTACTGGTAGGTACTATTATGGCTGCCTGTGTGGGAGTAATTGCTGCCTCGGTCACTATGTTAACCCTGGTTGCTCTCCCCTCGATGATAAAGCGAGGCTATAGTAAAAGCCTGGCTGCCGGCTCCTGTGCTGTTGGGGGAACCCTGGGTATTCTTATTCCACCAAGCATTATGCTGGTAATTTATGGCCCCATGGCTCAACTCTCAGTAGGCAAGCTGTTTATGGCAGCTTTTGGACCCGGTCTTCTTCTTTCCCTTCTATACTGTACCTACATTGCTATACGTTGTCTCATTCAAAAAGGTATTGCTCCGGTGGTTCCTGTTGAAGAGAGGTCAGTCCCTTTCACTAAGAAACTAAAAATGCTTGTTATCTCATTGGTGCCACCAGGAATAATTGTCTTTTCTGTTCTCGGCGTTATCTTTCTTGGTATCGCCTCACCTACTGAGGCATCCGCCGTAGGTGCTCTGGCATCAACACTTCTGGTTGTCGCCCACCGCAAGTATAGCTGGCATCTACTGAAAGATATTACTCTTGAGACACTGAGGATATACGCCTTCGTTGCTTTCATAGGGACAATGTCTTTTGCCTTCGTAGGCATATTTCTCAGCCTTGGTTGTGGAGAGGTAGTAGAGGAGTACATCATGAATGCTCCTTTCGGTCGATGGGGTGCATTTGCCATGATTATGTTCATCGTCTTCATCCTTGGTTTCTTCATCGACTGGATAGGAATTCTGTTCATCATAATTCCGATAATATCTCCACTGGCCCTTGCTTTAGATTTCAACCCTATCTGGTTTGCAATGATGATATGTATTAACCTCCAGATGGCCTTCAATACTCCTCCCATGGCTCCTGCCATATTCTTCGTTAAAGGTTCAGCTGCACCTGAGTTAGGGGTTAGTACTGCTGACATAATCCGGGGTGTTTTTCCCTTTATCGGTCTTATCATCGTAGGACTCATCCTGTGCATAATATTCCCTCAGGTAATTCTGTGGCTGCCAAACGTAATGATAAAGTAGTAAAGTAAACACTTCTGTTAATAGAACATAAACAGGAAGGGGTGCTTAAATGGCACCCCTTCCTGTTATTCCTGCT
>CAZZHQ010000166.1:0-5086 GCA_964654015.1 uncultured Dehalococcoidales bacterium
ATCTTGTTTCCTGTCAGATTTATCTTTGACTATAGAATAAAGCGCCGGATGAGATTTGGGAGTTCTAGCAATTACTAATCCTCTATATGAAACAGGCTGCCATTTGTTCTCAACTTTATCAGCCAAAGTGTTAACTGTATTTGAGATAATATCAGAGACTGGCCATTTTTGATGAAAAGGAATAGATTGCCTGTAAATGGAACCGTTTTCAGCATCATTGGCTATGTATATAAATCCATTATTATCCACATCTGGATCTATTGCTGCGCTCAAATTACCTTTATATTGCATTTGGTCTTGCAGGATTGTCCAGATTCCAGAGCCGGATTTACAATAAGCAATAGTGCAAAGGGGGCCTGACTCAGAAGCACCAACTATGACATAACCATTAGATGAAATAATGCAATATGCTGATCCCAAGCCGATATCTGTAACGTTTAAATTATTGGACCAGATAGTTCCTGTATATGGCAACCTCTGTAAAATACCATATTTATCTATGACATATAAATTTGTAGTGCTTTCAAATATGAAATCTTCAATCTCGACCTTAGCTTCAATAGGGACCCAATAATATCCAAAATCCGGCGACCAATAGAATTTGTTCGACCCCTTCTCAGCTACTGCAACAATACGACCTTCGCCGTCCTCTAAAGTTGGAACCATTCGAAGTAAAAATGTGATTTCATCTAATGATGGAGCTTTGATTTCTTTACGCCACAGAAAGACACGTTCCCAATTTGCTCCTATCGGAGGTACTGCGGGATATGGAGCGCTTACATTGGGGTCAATGGTAGATCGCCAAACACTGGCAGATAAATAACCTTCACTACTTTTAATAGAAGCTAAATAAATTGTTGTCAGTTTAGAGGCAACGGCCACATCGTTTAACTTAGAAATGGAAGTATTTATCAAACTCAATTGATTCCATGTCTCGCCACTGTCCCTGCTAATACTTAAGGATGATTCATCATCTGAAGCGACATTAAAATAACCAGCAGGCCAATTAGTGTTAGGGATTATCGCATTGTTTTGATCTATTTTTGGCAGCGCCCAAGGACCAAGTGCAGCGCTTCCAGTCCCAGTAAAACACATAGAGTAATCAGGGGACCAGATCACTTGGGCATTTCCAAAACCAAGTTTCGCGTCACCGTTTTTATTACAAAGTGAACCAGCACCGGTCGCAAGTTTAAGAGGACGAAATAGTCTCGATAAACCAGTGTCCTCTCCCAAATAAAGGTTCCATGTAGGCACGACAGCTAGGTCAGCATTACCTAATACTCCACCAGCCAATAATTTATTTGGGGCAATTGCAATACTGGAAATCCGCCTACAAGTTAATCCATACTCAGGTTCCTTCAATTCATTAGTATTATCCATTAATATGTCGACACTTCCATTCAATATAGTAAATATGCCGCAATGAGGACTTCTGTCGATTGTTCTGCCTGCAGCATCCGTGCTGACATAGAATCGGCACCTACTCCGATCGTGTCCACTAAAATTGAATGGCAGTTCCAGATTGCCACCAATAATCTCAGCAATCGTTGGTGAATCACCATCTTGGCCGCTTTTGCTTTTTACTTCGATATGAGCTTCTTTTCTCTGCCAAATTGTGGAATCATTCTGAATGTCATGTTCGCCGGTTGTTAGCCAAGTCCCACCATGGGTTGAAGAGCCATCCGTATACAAAGTCACGATTGTATGGTCAATAGAGAAATTAGGTGAAAACTTCGCACATAGGATATCTCCGATAATAGAATACAGGGATTCGGAATTTCCTCGATTATTCTGAATAGTCCATGATGGCATGTCCGTTATAGTGGCAATCAATATGTTTGATGTACTTTTCCCAGAGCCATCGCGTAGGCCAACGACAATTTTTCTCTTTCCATAACTTAGTGAAATATCAATTGAACTAATAAAAGCATTCCTTTGGATACCCTGGAATCCCATATTTTTCCAGGTATTTCCTTTATCCATGGATATCCAGATCTCTTGAACCAATGGATCCTTATTAATGTCAGAGCATACAACACAAATAATATTGGGATCATCTGGAGCAACTGCTATGTCCCATACAAGGCTGCAATAAGCAACTGCAGTCTGGAAGCGGCATAAATTATTATAAGCTAGCTCATCCCAACTCATTCCGAGAGTATTCGATCGCAGTAGGCATGTTTGCGCTCCACCGTAGTTTAAGCCATTACGATCACCACGTCTCACTACAGCCCACATCGTAACACTGTCATTGCACATTGCGATTTTTATTATGGACGCTCCCCGACCTTGGGGATTGAATATCTCCTTAATAAGATGAGGTACTGAATCTGGGGTATCTATTTTAGTCCACTCAAGTATTCCCATCTGTATCTACATTAATAAACGTGATTGATATTATTTATGTTGAATCGAGGATTTCCATAGAAAGATAACAATTTACAATCTACCGTATATGTGTGTGCTTTAGTAGGATTCCTTCTTCTCTTTATTGTAGCTATGATTATTTTCTACGTGAGAGCCAGAGAATAGAGCAGCTCACGTAACTACCTTAAACCAAGACGTTCTGCAGTCAATTAATACGTTTGAACATTTGGATGAAAGAGAGACATATGTTTGCCATTTCTCGTAAATAAGGGCTCATTGCGGCACTCAGCTGTGGATGCAATCAGAGCATCTGCAAAATACTGTGCCTTCTGGTTATCCGTATATTTTCTGATTTTACAACCCGCTTCTTTAGCATCCTGACTTCTTAACGGGGCCTCCTCCATGAAGGCGAAAAGTGCGGCATATTCCAGCTCTTCTTGACGATCTTTCATATCACCTTGCCAAAGTTCAGCAACGGTTAATGCAGAAAAAGAGGCAGACTTGGCCCCATCCAGCACGAGCTGAATTAATGCCCTGGCACCGTTATCTCCGCGACGATAATCGATAAAAACAGTAGTATCAAAAAGTGCATCAGCCATGTGCACGCCCGAGTTTCTTAAGTATGGACCGCCCAATTGCTGGTCTAACCTTACGTACGAATTCTTCCCCTGACAAAAGAGCAGGATTGCTGCCAAATGCAATCCGGGCTATTTCCAATGCATCCTCTCTTGATAAAACAACGGGAGAACCAATAGGTTCATCTAACATAGCTGCTATGTTTGGCCTGGTCCACACATTCCCATATATTGATACAGGAACCGGTGAGGATATAGCACGAATATCTGACATAGTCCAACTCATGGGGCCCCAGGCAGATGTCCATTTAAGTGATGGCTCCGGCATATAATTTGTGAACGGCAATTCACTAAAACGATACGCGCCAAGAACAACATCGCTGCCGACATCCGAAGCAGTCAATACTAGCCGCTCATCAGTTTCCGTACTACTTGTAGTTTTATCTAAAAGGCCAACACCGCTCATAATTCTACCCCTTTATAACATTAAAAAGTGTTTGCGCATATTCAGATCCACGTTCAAGGCCTTGCCGTATGAAATCATTCAAGAATTTGCCTGAATAATCTGATTCACTAGTTGTTGCATAATCGGCGTCCACATAAACGAATAAATCTGGTAACTGATCCGGCTCAAAAAGCAGCACTTGTTTCTTTAGCTGCTGCAACTCCATGGGACCGGTTGTCAAATTCAATTTACAGCCATCCGCATGTAAATCCAAAACTAGCCCAACATCATATGCTTGTTCAGATATTGCATTATTTTTCAGCATCTTTTCTTTATATTTTCCCAGCAAATCTTCAAATTTATCCGTGGAGGGCTCTATCCACATACTCCTAATGCCCACACGACTCATTCGAGGCAGGTGAACTATATCATCAACTTTCTTCACAGTTCCTGAGATGGTCTGTACGCAATGACCTATATTTGGTACATCCTCAAGATCTGCGGCGAATCGGTTTAATTCCAAAGTGGTCCTAATTTTCTTTTGTTTTGCATCAAAAACCATGCCGGGCGCGAAGACTTTATCTGTTTCCTTCAATTCTTGGCCCAAAATGGCCAAATGCAGGTCTTCATATGGCTTCAATAGATGTAATCTATTTAAGAAGCGAAGTTCGGTAATTACCTTAACTAATCGCATCCTATTAACCGTCTTCCCCTATTTACAAAACAACTAGGAGAATAGCATTCCATCCCGTGGCTGTCAACTTCAACAAACGTACTAAACCATTATTATTTGAAAAACAATCCTTTGCAAAAATGTGATGTGGGGCGCTGGCGAGCCATCTTGCAATGAGGCGTTAACTGGGATAGAATCGACAACGACTAATGGAGGTAGATAGGCATAATGCCGGCATTAACCTGGATCGGTAAAGAAGCGGTTGTGAACTACGATAAGCAGGTGCCCTTTCACCTGCTGGAAGAAGTGCCCGAACTATCGTGCAGAGGTACTGGTGAAGGCAATCTGATTGTGGAAGGGGATAACCTTGTTGCGCTTAAGGCACTGCTACCATACTATGCTGGCCAGGTTAAGTGTATTTACATCGATCCGCCGTATAACACGGGCAATGAGAACTGGGTTTACAATGATGCAGTCAACAGCCCTGAAATGAGAAAATGGTTGGGGAAGGTGGTCGGCGGCGAAGCGGAGGACCTATCTCGGCATGATAAGTGGCTATGCATGATGTATCCCAGGCTTGCCATTCTCAAACAGTTTCTACGAGAAGATGGAGCTATCTTCATAAGTATTGACGATAACGAGTTGACGAACTTAAAGACTATATTGGATGAAGTCTTCGGACCAAGAAATTTCGTGACTTTGTTGACATGGTATAAAAGAGTTTCCCCAGCAAACGATGCGAAATATTTTAGTAGTGATCACGAATATATTGCAGTATATGCAAAGCACAAAGATAGCTGGAAACCAAATAGATTAACTCGATCTGCAGAGCAACTTAAGAATTACAAAAATCTTGACAACCATCAAAGAGGCCCTTGGAATTCGGCTACATATACCTGTAATAAAAGTGCTGAAGAGCGCCCAAATCTTTATTACGGAATCAAAAATCCGAATACTGGGGAAATCGTTTGGCCTAGGAGCCTGTCCGAGTAATCGCATAACGAAGGCAGTAGGGCTATAATGAGG
>CAZZHQ010000167.1:0-5055 GCA_964654015.1 uncultured Dehalococcoidales bacterium
ACCGCTGGTAACTATGTTTAGTATAACGTTCATATATTAATAAGATACAAGGAGGAACAACCTCCAGCGCGTTCAATGGGCTTCCGGGCACGAACCCCCCTGTGCGTCTTGAGACATGCCTTCCCGCCCCTGCAAATGCATCAATGTAAATATGCTTTTTAATGGCAGGCTGGGTACTCATAATGGCCGAGTAGGCGCTTGCATATTTCCGAACAATATCAAGTTTAATCTCGGACCAGTAGCCTATCTCGTCATAGGCAAATGACTTCACTGTTTACTCTCCTTTTGTCGGACAAATGCCCTGATGGTATTCTTGGCATCCCAGGGGTCAGCAATCTCCAGGAATGCCCAGCGCCCGAAGCCGCCGTGGTTATTCACCGCCGGTACCCAGAGAGTGCGGGCAGTGGCTACCTTAGCAGCTTTGTCTTTCTTTTTCTCTCCGGTCACTTCAATGATTAGATTCAACAGATCTTCCCTGTCGTCCTGTACCCGCACGACGAAGTCAGGGATGTAGTTTCTGTCCTCACCGTCTAATGTATAGGGGATAGTGAAATTCAAGTTATGATTCTTGACGTAGCAGACGACCTCGTCCATCTCCTCCAACACCTGCGCCATCTTCTGCTCCCATGACTCAGTATCCGCCACCACGTGAGAGATATGGCATTTGTTCGGGTCAGTAGAGTAGACCGGACGTGTTGTATCAAAGTCAACGTACCTAGTGGAACCGGTATAATCATACGGGCGCAAGATAGGCTTCAAATGTTTAGGTCCATCTTGTGAGGCAATGATGGCTTTATAGATGCGGTCGGCGGCATCGTGGGCAAATTCAATCAGCAGAAGGAGTTGGGGGAAGGTGTTGTCTTTGAGGGTGACACACGTTTTCAGCCACTGCCTGGCGATGCCGACGAGCTGCGGAAAGAGCCAGGGTTTATCATTGCCGTCGTCGTCCCGGAAATACTTGTCAAGCGTTAGTCTGGCCAGAAGGAAAGCCACTTCCTGTTCCCTGTGGTTTTTCAGGTCATCAAGGGTATGGATGCTGGTTTCCCCGACAATGGGCGCGTTTTCCGTCCTAGTTGGTATGTCCCGGGTAGACAGCGACATCCGGGAATCCTCATTGAAATTAGCTGTCAGGCGTTCCCGGGGCAAGTCATAGCGATAGCCCGTAAGTCGCGGGAAGGTAATCTCGAAGGCGATTCTCTCATCCAGAGCGCGCACGCGGGTGGGCATGAGACCGGGTTTCGGGTCAGCTGCCGAGCCGGAACAGGGAATGAAGGAGAAGGGCACCCCGTAGACCTCGGCATACTCCGGGTCGAATTTATCATCGCTGTTTGGGACATAGCTCATACGGCGTAATCCGCGCCCCACCACCTGTTCGCACAAGAGCTGGGTGCCGAAGGCGCGAACACCCATGATATGAGTAACCGTATTGGCATCCCATCCTTCCGTCAGCATGGAGACAGAAACCACGCACTTAACATTTTCCCCGAGCTTCCCCGGCTTGCCTACGGTGTTCATCACCTCACGCAGAAGGTCTTCGTCAGTTAGTTTCTCTGCGTCTCGCCCTGGGAAGCGAATAGAGTATTCTCTTTTGAATTCATCAATGGCGAGGGCAGCTATTCTCTTAAATTCCTTGCTCATGGCTTCGCCCGACTCAAGCTGCTCGCTATCAATGAGGATAGTATTAGGTGTAGAGAGCCAGTTGCCGCCATCGTCAGAATTGCGGAATATCGGCAGGTTGCCGGGAACGACTACTGTAGAGTCATCCGATAGTTTCTTGTCCCACCCAGAAATCCAATCATATACCAGCTTGGAAACGTTGGTGTTGTTGCAGACAACAATAAACACAGGCGGGGTCTGCCCTTTAGCTCTAGCTTCAGTGTTCTGCTCCCACCTACGGTAGTATTTCTCATAGTTTCCATAGAGGCTGTAGAGAGCGCCTTCCAGTTCCTTGGGTAGATTGGTCCCTCCGCCGCTCTCGTCTTTGGTGCCGCGGCCTTTTTTCGGGAGATGGTCCCGGATGAGCGCCCAGATATTGCGGTAGGTGGGTAACTAGCTGGTCATAGAATCATCAGCAACCGGTACCCGAGGCACCTTGACGATTCCACACTCAATAGCGTCAATGAGCGAAAAATCCGAGACGACCCAGGGGAATAATGTTCCCTCGGGATAGCCTGAGCCACTCAGGAAAAACGGGGTGGCGGAAAGGTCATAGGTGGCCTTTACTCCGATTTTTTTCTTAACTGCCTCCAGCCCGGATATCCAGACACGGGCTTCTTCCTCTCGCTTCTCAGCCTCTTTCCGTTCGTCACCAACCAGCTTGATATCTTCACCATCAGCACGGCGGCGGTAGCAGTGATGGGCTTCATCATTGATGACGATAATATTCTTTTTATTTCCCAGCTCACGGCAAACCCGACGTACCATCTGGTCGGGCGTTTCGGTAAGGGAATTATTTTGGCCTTTTAACAGGATATCCTTAGTTAGTTTGCCGGCGTTGACCAGCTCCCGCGACTTAAAGGCGTGAAAGTTGGTGATGATGATTTTCGCCTTACCGAGCTCTTCCATCCACGAAATCGGCAGGATATCTCTCTGGCGATAATAGTTTTGCGGGTCATTCGGCAGTAGAACACGCAGCCGGTCACGTATAGTGATTCCCGGCGTGACGATAAGGAATGCATCCGAAAACCGGGCGTCCTGGGGATTTGCCTGCTTGTTCAGTACGTGCCAGGCGATAACCATCGCCATAACCACAGTCTTGCCACTGCCTGTTGCCATCTTAAAGGCTATGCGAAATAGCTCCGGATTAGCGTCGGC
This sequence comes from uncultured Dehalococcoidales bacterium, assembly GCA_964654015.1. GTDB lineage: Bacteria > Chloroflexota > Dehalococcoidia > GIF9 > AB-539-J10 > JAUUZT01. The sequence goes on from CAZZHQ010000167.1 coordinate 2,815, forward strand.
ATTAAATTGCCTAAGGCTGTTCTCGATCCAGGAATCGCCGTACTTGTTAGCTACCTCAGTTAGATAGATAGCGGTTTCCAGGGCTTCAATCTGGCAGAAGAACAGCTTTCGTTCTCGCTCGGGATTTATCCAGTATTCTAGTAGGCGTCGGGTTGTCTTCGTGATACCTTCATAATTCCCCTTCCGCCACACTGACACTCTGCCGCGTATACGGTTGATAAACTCATTTTCCTCAATACGGTCTTTAGTCCACTCGGTATCAAAGGCAAGCTGGGCAGCTTTACCCTTCTTTTTAGGTTTGGCGATAGGAATAAAATAGGAGCTTACGCGCCTAGCTTCTACGATATCATTTGTTATGCCTTCATCGGAGAAACGGAAATGCCGTGTCGGCTCCTGAAACGGAGAATTGAGGATAGGGTTTTCAATTACAACTTGCATTAGGTTTCTTCCTTACACTTTAGCTTCTACCCTTCCTCACGCATCCTGGCCTTTCATCAGGTTTCTACCAGACGATCTATTTGCCGTTTTTGAGTCTTTCCAGCTCGTGCTCAATAGCCTGAATAATCAACCTAGTCATGGGAATTCGCCTTCTAGCTGCCTCGATCTTGACTTCCGAGTGTAGCTGTTCAGGCAAATATAAAGTGGTCTTTGTTGTTGGTTTCATGATTTCGTCCGGTGTCTTCATTTGCGGCAATGATACCATCATTCTGCTATTCTGTCAATCGTCTGTGTAAAGCGGAGGAATGAGGTTTAAAATGAATTAATTTGGGGGTAACATTTCGTCAAAATGTGCAATGAGGTTATGATTCAAGCCTAAGTTCAATTCTGCTAGCGGTAAATTGGAGCGATTTCTCACGTGGGTCACACTGAAGATGCGTATCAGCCGCGTTACCTCTCGATTGACAGGGGTGAGTCGAGGAGATAGTATTCAATAGGCATAGAGAAGCGAAACAGAATGGACGTAAATGCAGACTGAGCTGATCTACAATCCTTACAGTGGACAGGTAGATGTCAGGCATGAACTGGAAAACGTAGTTGCTTTCCTGAGCCGCTACGGATGGGCTGTCTCTTGTCGAGAAACAATTGAGCCTAAAGAAGCGATCAAGCTGGCTCGCCAGGCTGTCGAGAGAGGTGCAAGGATCGTTATAGCTGCTGGTGGCGATGGCACCATCAACGAGGTCGCTAATGGATTGTTGGGCAGTGACGTGGCACTGGGAGTGCTACCCATAGGGACCACCAACGTGTGGGCTTTGCAAATGGGTATCCCAGTATTGAATCCAATACTACAAAGTGCGAAAGCGGCCAAATTTGTAGCTGATATGGAGAAACGTATTGCACGTCCGTTACCTGCAAATTATTATCGAGGGGTGTTATTGGGTGCTGCAAAAGTGCTGGTGGAAGGATGTACTATTGCCGTAGATGTTGGTGAGGTCTCTGGTCGCTACTTCTTGTTGTGGGCAGGTATTGGTCTGGATGCAGCGATCGCAGAAAGTATATCGCTGACGGACAAAAAGACCCTGGGTTCCTGGGCCTACTTATTGCCTGCATTGGGGACAGCCCGCCGATACTCTAGCACCGACATTTGCCTGAATCTAGATGGTAAAGTGACCAAGGTCAGCACGCCGCTAATTGTTGTTAGTAATATACAACTCTATGGCGGCTTTTTGTCGATAGGGGCTAAGGCCCGTCTAAACGACGGCAAGTTGGATGTGTGTGTTTTTAAAGGGAATGGTTTTTTCACCTTTGTACAGCACGCTCTGAAAGTACTCTCTCGTCAGCATCTCCGAGACCCGAAGGTTGAGTACTACCAATGTAGTGAAATTACTATCGAGGCATCCCGCGTCCTGCCAGTGCATGTTGACGGTGAACCTTTTACCGAGACCCCTGTTACTATTCGCACTATACCCTCAGCCCTGAAGGTAATCGTGCCGAAAAAGACGCTTGGGAATTTATTCAGTCCGTAATCGGCTACGACCCATACATAATACAGTTTGACAAAAAATACTAAGACTGCCTAAAGTATCAGCAAGATGCTTGGAACAGCTGTCACCATCGAAGAGATTCATCTTGGAAACCCAAGATTAAAAGCCGATCCAAGGGGTCTTAAAGAAGAGGCGATATAATAACAATACATCTTGTATATTATTCTGAAGCTAGCAGATGCATTTAAGTCTACCAGTGGGTATGATAAGCCTACGGGTTCTGGTGAGGTGCACAATTCATTGGGGAGTCTATGACTGC
>CAZZHQ010000168.1:0-5021 GCA_964654015.1 uncultured Dehalococcoidales bacterium
CCGGGTGGGTCAATCTACATGAAAATGGGTGGGTCAAAGCTCGTGGTTATTGACATAAAGGGAAATAATCTGGACTTCACAGCCCGTTAATGCCTCGAAATCTGATTCAATCCCGTTAGCAACATCGGATATCCTTTCAGCCAATCGTTAAAACAGTTATCTATAACAATGGATAAAAAGTTGACGTGTACAATTGGGACATGGGTAATCAAAGCCTTCTGTAAGGGGTTGATTGCCATCTTGGGGAATTGCATTTGCACCTTTGTATTTATTTTCAATTTCAATCGGAAAAGTTATGCTACACCAGGGGCATTTAACGATAATCTGTTTAAGAATTTCAAATTTATCATCCAATGCGAGGGGTATTGATGTGAGAGGCATTGGAGTCCGTGATTTATCATCCGGATTAAAAATATATCCTTTTATGGTATTGTCCTCACCAGAGAAGTATGATGTAATTACTCCATCAATATCATCCGCACTAGTTTCCCCTTTAAGCCTAATTCTGGCCCCCAACTGGAGAACGTTCCATTTAGCTGACATCACTAGCCTCCCAAACGATGATTATACCAGTATAGCAGAAGTGTCAAAGGAGATTCAGTTGCTGGTGCCCAACTGAGACGGAAACTCACGATCCTTATCTTCCCACATCTTTGGGAATTCCGGCCCTGTTGCAAGTAGATATTTAGATGTGAATGACTTGCCACTCGGAATATGATATTCAAATACGAGCTGAGCTATACGCTCCCCTGGTCGAAGAGTAATTGGACTATTACCCACGTTGGTCAATTCGAGTGTCAGACATCCTTTAAAACCGGGATGAACAAATATGGAAGTTGCAGTAATCAATCCCAAGCGGCCATATGATGAACGGGTAATAACCGTCGCCCCGAGGTCAAGAGGGATTGATACATATTCTAATGTGCTTGCCAATAAGAGTTGCCTGGGATGAAGGACGAGTGCGTCGCCCAATCGCAACTGTTGTCTTTCCAGTAATTCAAATGCTTGTTCTTCAGTTATAGTTGATGGGTCAATCGCACCATGTTGAGTCAGCTTAAAAAGCAGAAACTTCGTTCCAAGATGCAAATCAATTGTACCGTTGTGCAGATCGATTTCTAGATAGGGCGTTATTATCAGTCGTTCACTGATATTTGCAGTATTCATCTTACTCAAAAGCTCGATCTCTGAAGGTGCTGCTCCATGCGTTCCCTTAGCGCAAATATTCCTTCTTCCTTTTGAAACTACAATATATTGCCTGCTATGCAAATTAAGCCACCGTTGAAAAATAGTACTTGCTTGTATTGCATGCAATAGCAATTCATTTAGCTTTGAAACATGCAAGTGGTTATCTCCGTAATTGCCAAGGATTGAGTAAATGCGCTCTAGATGAGTTAAAAAGAAAATGTATCCCGCATTTAAGATTGAGGGCAAATCTGCTGGTGTGATCCTCCCCCCTTCCTTAATCTCAGCAGGCGAAATGCCATGATCTAAAAGCTCTACTAATTTCGGAACCTTACTTTTAAATATATCTGCCTTATAACTCTCAACTTCAGTTACGTCCGCAACTTTAGTTAATATCGTTGTCTTTGTTGCCAATACCTTTAGTTCGGCAATTTTACAATGGGGCTCATAAACGGGAGGAATGCATATCGGATTCACATCTTCATCTAGATACGTTTGCCATTTTCCTAATTCCAAATAAACTTCTCTATCAGACCCCCCGTGCCCATCGATGTATCCTAAATTATTCAATATTTCCCACATTATTTTTAGGCGAAATCTTGAGGATGGATGACTAGCTGAGTGCTGATCCATAATTCCTAAAGACAATGACAAATGCGCAAGAGAAAAGAAATAGGCTGGACCAAAAACACTGGTAGCAAGTAAATCGGCAACGATTTCGCTGAGCCAGTTTTCCAAGATATTACTGCAAATCTCTTTAGTTTCTCGTTCTATTTCGTGACGAGAATAAATTGTCTCCATTGTCAAAGGAGGTGACGATGAAATTGCTGTGGGAATCTGGAAATTTCCAATTTGGTCAACGAGAGTCTGTATATCACTTTCAGAAATGTATATCTCATTTAAGAGACTGCTTGTTATTCCGAGTACGTAGTCTCTTAGATGTAGCATCTCATGACTGACAGTGATGATATGGCGGAGAACATCACGTGAATGAATATGCGGGAAGGAAAGAAAAACAAACCACTTCGGCGCTTCATTAAAGCTTAGATATTCTTCAGGGACATATGGAGAGAAAATATTTACGTATGATGAATAGAGGTTTTGGATGGCATTAAGTTCGTACATATTTTTAGAATAACTTCGCAGGATTAGAACGAAGTTTGGTTCAAACTTCCGGATGAACGATTTGATTGGTTCTATAATTTCAAAAGGTTGGGCATAGGGATCAATCAAAGGAATGAAATTCAGGATTTGTTTTTCGAAGTCTGCTAGGTGTTTATTATAGGTGGCACAAAGTTGAAAAATATCAAAACCAGGACTGTGAGAACTAGATTCTCGCTCATTTGCGAGTGCGACTCTCATCATTTGGCATATCTTTATGCCAACGTGAATTAGTGTCGTACGATCCGGATAAGTGGGTCGGGGTTTTTGCTCACACAGATATTGTTCGAGCCGTCGAATGCCTTCAGTGGTATCGCTATAGTATCTTTCACCTACTGAATCTGGAGGCATCGATTCACTGTCAGGACATAATAATTTTTTAAGTGATAGTAAGTTTATCTGTGGGCACGTTGTCAACTGACAAAGCAATTTTACATAAATATGCGAATAACTCTTTTATTTCGGCAATTTTTTCATCTGGCATAGTTTCACCGTTTCTTAATGCCGTAAGGGTATCACGTAATTGGCGTAACTCGTCGGAGAAATCTTGTTTACTAGATACTTCATGTCTACGCGATGACAAACTGAAAGCACGAGTAAACCAACCGTAATTTCTCAAACTATCTGATGCATTAGCTCTTAACTGGCCGGTTTTCATGATCTGTTCTCCGCGACCAACCATTCCAATAAATTCAATGGCTTTCCCCAGAATACCCTCTCTTTCCCTAGGCTGAATCTTGCTCAGCATCGGTAGGCAATTAACAACCCTATTTGCAACAGTTGCAAGTTCAGCTGGACTTATAGCATAAGGCCTAGCAGAAACCACCATCATTACCCACCTCCTTTGGAAGCGCTAATTTTACACCGTTTTATTATTTTTTTCATGTAACTACTATCACAGTGTGCTTTATATTCATGTTAACAAATAGTAAACAATAACACAACTATATAACGACAGATATAAAATAATTTAAAGAAAATCAGAAATGAATTAACATAAATGTATTTCAATATTGACAATGTGTTAACATTATGTTACCATCCGTGCCCAGTTAAAAGCCATGACAAAGCAAAGAAGATATTCAAAAGTACCGCCTTACGAAAAATTTGGCAGCTACCTTCGAAGATTACGAGAGGAAAATACTGAGTTAAACCAAGCTAAAGCGGCTATTGATCTCGGACTTAAGAACAGGCAAGAATTAAATCAGTATGAAAATGGTAAAAGAATGCCACCAAACTCATTATTAATAAGGCTTGCACACCTTTACCATAAGCCCACAGCTGAGGTGCTGGAAAGAGCATATTGGCCCCAACTCATTCTTTTGCCACTTATTGCTATTGTTGATCCAGATCGGTTATCAAGAGATTATATCGATGAACTTGAGAAGGGCTTGAAGGATCATGAACGCCGGGAAATTACAAAACATATCGAAGAATTGCTTAGTAGGCGGGTAGAAATGGTGTCCCGTTAGATTTACTTAAAATCCTGGCCTCTTCAATTATAATGAGTCTAACGCCAAAAATATTAGCTGTACATAAGTTTTTGCCAACCTATTAAAACTTGTTGTCTGATCTGCTCCCACGTACCTCAATGGCAAATTTCAACGATCCTAGACGCATGGGATTGTTGTCCATGATGCGAAAATTATACCAATCAGCGTCAATCGTTAAAACAGTTATCTATAACTATATACAGAAAGTTTCCGTTTAGCTATAATCCAAAATAGTGAAGCTAAAATGTATGTGAATTGAACATGATGGACGGAATACCTTGTAAATATTGCCAATCTGCCAATACTATCAAGTTTGGTACTCATGAAGGTATACAGCGTTACTACTGCAAAGATTGCGAGCGTAAATTTACCGAACTTGATACGTTATCTAAGATGCAATTCCCAATCAATCAAGTTGCAGCAGCAGTATCAATGTACTATGAAGGCTTATCGCTAAATGAAATTAAACGTGTGATAAAGCAAATATATAGTTGCGATGTATCTGATTATGGCATTTACGGATGGGTTGAGCGATTTACCAAAGATGCTATAAAGATAACAGAGGGCTATCATCCTGATTCTAGTTACGTATGGTGCGCCGATGAAACGGTAATTGACATAGCAGGTAAACTATGCTGGCTTCTTGATGTTCTTGATTATAAGACAAGATTTTTATTAGCTTCTCGCATATCGCCTTATCGAAGGATAGAAGATGTACAGGCCGTGCTAAAAGAGGCCTATGAGCGCTCTGGCAAGGTTCCCAAGGTTATCATGACAGATAGCCTTCCCGCCTACATTAATGCCGTACCTTTGACCTTTGGAAAGGAAACCAGACATTTACAAATTAAGAAGTTCACGTCAAAGCAAAACAATAACCTGATTGAGCGTATGCATGGTACGATTAAATCACGTACAAAGGTTATGCGTGATTTAAAGAGCATTGATACGGCCAGCACAATAATTGATGGCTTTATTATTCATTACAATTATTTCAGGCCACACGAAACACTTTCGACTTCCAGCAATTCAGTAACGCCTGCGGAAAAAGCCAATATCAAATTCCCTTATGCTAATTGGGAAGCACTGATTAGGAACACCCCACGAGTTAAAAGTGAAGTAAGCACCACACGATTTGATTTGCCAGCGTTACATCCAGCCAAACCTTCGCCAGTACAGAATCGGCGG
>CAZZHQ010000169.1:0-5002 GCA_964654015.1 uncultured Dehalococcoidales bacterium
TCTCAATAATATTGAAGAAAGACCAGCGATCCAGAAAACTAACCGAAGGGATAGTTAAAGATATTCTGACGAAATCTCCTACCCACCCCCATGGCATAAAAGTCCGCTTGGAAAACGGTCAAGTTGGTCGAGTCAAATAGATAATAATTTAAGGTGATTATCCCTTGACACCACGTATTACTCCTTATCTTCTTTTTTAGCATTACTTTTATTAAGTTTCTTAAATTCTTTTAAAATATGATACAAATATAGTTGAGAGTTATAAGAATCAGTATCTCGTTTTTTATCTGATTGTTTTGCCCAATCCTGTGCTACATACAATCCATAAAAAGATACTAAAAACAGAGCAACGCCTACCCAAAATTGAGGTAAGGCTGAATCATAATCAGCTACAAATTTAAACGCCACTACGATAACAGCAATAGACGATGTTGATAGCACGGCAACTCTGCTCATAATAATTCTCCGAACTAGCTTATTAAGAGAATTATACACCCATATATATATATGTGATATACGTGCTATAAGGGGATAGTTACCTAATTTAAAGTCGATCTCCGTAGAGCACGGCTGTGCTTCTAAAACTAGTTGCGAGACACCTATATGAAAATGAGCGAGGCAAGACTGGTATACTTGGCAAGGGCCCAACTCGAATATTGTGGATTGCCAGTTATGTATGCGGGTCTTGTTTGCCAATAAAGAAAGCTGAGGTAAAGATACTCCAGATTGCCTAACTACAATCTAATTGATACCAACAACGGCCTTCAGAAATACTTAGACGATCTGTTGGCAGCTAAACAGATCGTCATTGCATTAGATACCGAAGCTAACAACCACATGTATGCTTATGGGCAGCAGTTGTGTCTAATACAGATATATGACGGAATTAATACTATTATAGTTGATCCATATAATATTGACGACGGGACTCTGAGAAATCTCTTTGAAAACCGAGATATCCTCAAGATAATGTATGATGCTCCAAATGATATATCTTTACTAGTGAATTCCAAGAATATGACTATTAAATCAATATTAGACCTAAGGCCAGGAGTTGAATTACTGAATTATAAAAAGAAAGACCTTCATTCCGTGATTTACGCGGAGTTCGGGGTAGAACTGAAGCATAAAACGAAATTTCAGAGATACAACTGGCTTCGCAGACCTTTGGGTGAGGAAGCACTTGAATACGCTTTAAATGATGTAATATATCTACCAAGACTAAAAGATATCATATTAAGAAAGATATACGAGAGGCGGTTATTAGATTTATTTATCCTTAGGAACATCCGTATCCAGAACAGAGACTATCTCAATGATCCTAAGGACAATTACCAGAGAATCAAAGGCTATAAGGGCCTTAATGATGAGTGCAAGTCTCGATTTCAGCAATTACATGCTGTCAGAGAAGAATATGCAAAATTAGTCAATATGCCCTCAGCTAATATTATCCCCAACAGTTTACTGTTAAATATCGCATCAAATACACAGACTCTAGAAGATATTGTTTTTCCTAGGAGGCTCAGAGAGAATCTAAGGAACAGAATGATGCGGGATTTAAGAAAAGTGATAGAATCCGGTGGGCTCAATGTCTTAATGGAGTAATATTAAAAATAGGTTAAAATATACCCCGGCATTATTTCAGGTGTAGTTCGACTCTCCGAAGATTGGGGCAAGCTCACGATTGACTCATAATTAAGAAGTGGTGCCACTATTGGGGGTAGATCACTTGAAGCAAATCCCATCGCTGCCATTTTATGTTTATTAGTGGTTATATAAATTGAAAAAGAAGAAAAAGCAAATAAAAATACCCAAGAGTTTACCAAGCTTTAGCTTGGAAGATATTTTAAATGCACCCAAAACTGAAGTAGCTAAAAAACGTATTGACGGTTTAGGGTGTAACAACTGCGGCAGTCTGAAATTTATCTCCAAAGGCGAAGTAAAAGTATTTCGCGGTCAAAGGGTGAAGGTCTACCATTGCTACGGTTGCGGGCAAGATTTCTATAAAAGTGAATAATACTGATTCTTCACGTCAATTCACTAGTGGTTGTGGCAATAACTGATAGGTTGACCTGCCCCTCATAAGGAGTCTAGTATTGATGTTAGGCTAGACAAAACACAAAACCATTGTTTCAGGGAGAGATCGACTAAGGAGTAAGAAAATGGCCGATAGTGATCAGAAACTTATTGAAATACTTACAGATATAAAAACACGGTTGGGAGATATCAAACACGATTTAGCTGACATCAAAAGAGAAATGCCTAAAGTACCTTATTACGGAGACTTGCTGCAAGATATAATAAAAGCAATTGAGAATCTAAAACTTTCCTAAACAAATGCCAACATTGTTTATAGTTAGAGTTCGACTCTCACTTGTTTTTGTTATATTTCTGATTTATAATCGTCTCGATACAAAGTTACTTATTCAGATACCAGCCACCTGAACCTGGAGCTAAAATGCTCAATATCCTAACTCTGTAGGTGGTGCTACTACAGGGGGCAGTATCAGTGAGATGCCCCATGTGCGGGAAAAAGACCTGGTGGGGGCGATGGCCAAAAAATGGTGAACTAAAAACCCTTTCAACTTTTATACTGCACATGATGGCTAAATGTTACACGTTAACTCAAGCAGTGCTCGCCTGTTACAATAGATGATGGTAGAGTATTGTTGCCATAATGAGGAAACATGATTTTATTTGAAAGAATCGCAGCGTGTGCTTGGACATTTCTTTAGCTCTGATTTTTATCTGTATTTCCTGTGCCTTTGATTTCAAGAGGTGTTATGTCTATTGGTTTGTTCCAGCAGTATAGAATAGGCAATCTCGTTTTGAAGAACCGCTTCGTGAGGTCAGCGACGTGGGATGCCACGGCGGATAGCACTGGCGCTGTTACCGATACATCGGTGGCTCTGTACCGGGATCTTGGCCAAGGAGGAGTCGGCCTGATTATCAGTGGGCATACCTTTGTCTCACCTCTTGGTCAAGCAGGCTACGCTCAGTACGGCGTGTATAGTGATGATATGATCCCCGGCTTGCGTCGCATAGTGCAGGCCGCGCATGAGGGGGATGCCAAAATTGCCTTGCAGATAGCTCACTCGGGCATCAGCACGAATTATCTTCGGCATGTCGGTCTAACCGCCCTGGCAGTCTCAGCAATGCCCAGGATTAAGAGACCGCATCGGGAGATGACCGGCGAAGATATTGAGGCTACGATTGCCGACTTCGCCGCCGCCGCAGTACGAGCTGCCGAAGCCGGCTTTGATGCCGTACAGCTTCATGGCGCCCATGGCTATTTAATGAGTCAGTTTCTATCGCCTCTCTATAACCACCGTACTGACCACTGGGGAGGGAGCTCACGGAATAGGCGGAGGTTTCACTTTGAAGTGCTACGGGCAGTACGCCGCGCCATTGGTGACGCTTTTCCCGTGCTTATCAAACTGGGAATCGAGGATGACAAGGACGGTGGACTTACAGCAGGCGAGGGCATCCATACTGCTCAGGCAATGGCAGAGGCAGGTATTTTCGCCATTGAGATAAGTAATGGTTTCGGCAATGCCATCCAAACATTGAAGGAAGGCGAAGGGGAGCTAGCCTACTTTAGGGAGAGAGCCGCTCTTGTTAAACGGGCAGTTAAGGTGCCAGTAATAGCGGTCGGTGGCATACGGACCCTTGAGATGGCAAGGAATATCATAGAAAGTGGCGATGCTGATCTCGTCTCGATGTGCCGTCCCTTGATTCGTGAACCCGGCCTCATTGCACGCTGGCAAAGGGGAGAGACGACGCCTGCTCTCTGCATTTCCTGTAACAAATGTATGGCGATAGCCGCAAAAGGTGATCCTCTGGAATGTGGTGAGGAGCGCCGTTGACTGGAAGAGGCAGCTTCAAATGTCTAATGTTTTGAGGCAATTCTAACATGATCGGCAAGATTGATAGCACGGATTGATCTGCCCACCAAAAACTGGTTCGGATATAATGTTAGTCTCGTAATAATTACACAAAACATAGTATCTTTGTTTCAGGGAAAGAGAGGGTCTCCCCCGTCTCCACCAGAAAGACAAGCGGGTTCTGGCGCGGTGCCTGAGCCCGTTTCCTTATCCTCGATAATCCGTAAAGGCGAGTATCGGCTCAAGGCCTCCGCCAAACGAGATAACGGAAAATGAATGTAACGATCACTCTGGCCCGGTACCTTATCTCGCAACAATCTCATAGCCAAAAGTTCGTCATTACTCGCTGCTGCTACTATTGTGGCGAATGAGCGGCGGAGATCATGGCCCGTCATCTCCTTAATGCCAGCCCTTGCATATAGCCGAACAATCATTTGCGACATGCCATCTTCACCGAGTGCTTGCCTCGCGCCACGGTAAATTCGGTTCGATAGAAATACGTGGTCACTCAAACTCAATCCCTGGGTAAGTTCCTTTAGCCTCTCTTCGGTCTCTGGTAATATTGGAGCCATTTCCTGACGCTCCTTGCCACGGCACAACATTGATCCTCCATGAATATCAACCACGTCACCGGCTAGAATACGCCTCACCTCAACTTGTCTCCAACCATGGCCTAGAAGCATGTCGAGAACAACCCTTTCGGCCAACGTCTTCGGAGTGTCATTTAGTAGTTTGACCATTTGCAGAGAGAGCGTCTTTATGGGTCTCTCAGTAACCTGCGGCCTTTCTAATCCCAACATTGGATTCTTAGCCATCCTAAAGAACCGGGTTGCATGTTTGTAAAGCATATTTAGAAGATCCTGCTGGTTGCGTTTATACCTACCGGTTTCACCGGTAAAACCTGCAAGATAATCTAAAATCAGACTGAGTTCTTCTGGTATCCATGGAAATTCTCTTTCGAAACGGTAGAGATGTTTCTCATAAGTACCAAGTGTACTATCCTTTACACGCTTATTCTTCTTGTGATTCAGAAGGCTTATGATCACATCCATAGTACGTATCCTGAGGTGGTCCCCGAAATTTGGACAGGTGGTTAAGAGCGGGTTCTGCTCCTATAA
>CAZZHQ010000170.1:0-4991 GCA_964654015.1 uncultured Dehalococcoidales bacterium
TCAGGGACGCCAGGATGATTATTTGAATGGTGGAATACGTTTTATTATTCATCCGATGTACCCCGGTACATTATAATCAATAAGGCGCAGTAGATTTAGATATCTTTACTCAAACCTAAAATCTATCTAAATATGCTGATTCAAATATAAGGGATTAACTAATCAACTTTATGGCATCAATCACTTTAGACATAGCTCTGCGATTTGATAGCGCGTTATCACACGATGCAACCCAATCCCTTTCCCACTTAGTAGAGTAATCATGATTAATTTTCGCGCGTCGAATGATTTCCTTGCCCAATTCAGCTATATCAGAAAACGCCGCAATCGTGAGGCCATAAGAATGGGAGGGATCCACATTCATTTTATTAAAATTACGATATATTAATTTCAATTTTCTCATAATAACTGCCGGAGGAGAATTATGAAGAGAATTAAGCATATCAATAAATTTAACAAATGCAGCTATGTCAGCAAAGTTATCATCAGCACAATCAGCATCCTTGCGAGTTTCCACCAGAGCCAAGAGTTGACCTAATTTAGGTAACTTATCCGGTTCTTTTTCTTTTATTAAATAAGAGATATGACGAGGGAAGAAAACAAATTGCATAAAACCAAGCAATTCCTTGGCATCAGAAAACCACTGCCAGAATGTATGATTGATGTCCCAAACTTGTTCATCAAACCACATAAATACTGCTGACTTGCCGAGTAATTTGCTTCTACCTATAAGGAAACCATTTCTGTTATATAATTTTTGCCAATACGGATACGATAAAACATCTGCACTTGCCATCTATCAACTTACCTCCAATAGAATCTGGGTATCTCTTGGTTTAACTATGAATCCGTGATTACCCATACCAATCCGCCGTTAGGTAATGATCACTTATTGCCAATTACTGGCATAATATATCTTGACTGAACGGTTGTCAATGATATTTCCAAGGGTGGCAGGATGGCAAGAAACCAAAATCAGGCGAATCAATTGTAAAAAGCGACATCAAATTATAGACGATTTGGATACTGTGGGTTACTACTGACCTGCCAAATATCGATATGATATTTTATTTGATATTAACCTGCAGTTTCCCAGACCGCTATCAATATAATTAACCAAGTTTGTGCCACTGTCCTGCCGCTGAGGAAGCGACGGACTTCTTGGCAAACTGTTAGTAGTTGAGTCGATATTTGCTCAAGCAGTATACTGAGTAGCATGTGGTCGGTGACAACGCATCACCCACAGGAGGGTTTCACAGATGAGAAAGAATTCGGTGCTTACGTATATGACGAAAAACGCTTTCCACTTGATCACCGCTCTCGCCGCCGTAGTGGGCCTAATAGTCGCATCTCTCTCATTTTGCGTATCCAGTGAGGCAAAAAACCTGGCAAGAGAATCTAACGGAATTGCTACGCAGGCCAACACTCTATCCAGCCAGTCAAACGACATCGCCAATATAGCAAGCCAGGCGGCGCAAGATGCGCTGGCACTTGCTCATAAGAGTGTTCAGCCGACGATCGACGGTAAATGCGTCGTAACGACCGATGCAGATGGTGACAAGACCGACTCAATCATCTTCGTTAATAAGGGCGAGCCTATCGCTGGATTGGTGCCGTCCCTAAACGTCTACCTCGCGGTAATCACCAGCAAAGTCGACACACCCTCGGTGACCAGAGCAAGTCTATTCCTCTACCTTTTTAATTATTACGGGGCGATCGTGACATCAACTGACTCGGCGGACACACTGATTACAGCCCCAGGGAAACCTGGAAACCGAACGAAATTGGAGCGCATAATATCGCGGGCAACACAGGAGGCTGGTATGGATCACTTCATTGCGATTATGTACCTGGTTAACCACGTCCGGCTCGACTTCAGAAACAAGCTGGATGAACAAGGTGTCTCCTATTACTCAGTGGACTATATGGGTGCCTTCAAGAAGACGTCCGCTGACTTGGCGAAAGTTCAGGATGCGGCATATTCACAGATACCCTCCGCCATCAGTGCGGGCGTAATGCCTGACATAGACACCTTAGATGGTACCAAGCTTTGGCAATGGTGTCGCGGCGTTAATTAACGTCGATTAAATATCATATAGATAAGGCTATGGAAGGATCGTTTTCTCACTGGAAAAAATGGATTGACAGAAATACAATCGAGGGTATCGATTTCCCTGGAGTATATGCGCTTGCAATATCATCAGTTGACATGTCCGATTGCTCATTTGCTTGGCAACGAGAGATCGTCTACATTGGAATGACCAATTCAAAGGGTGGCCTCAAATCCCGTCTCATGCAATTTGATAATACCATCCATCATAAGGAAGGACATGGTGGTGCCCGAAGGTTTCTTAAAAAGTATCCTGAGCCCATATCTTTGATGGAGCGGTTATATGTATCAGTATGCTCGCAAGGACGTCAACTGAGCTGGAATAGTCCTTTGAACTTAAGGCTAAAGGGTGACGTAGCCAGCTATGAATATGAATGCATGGCTGAATATTATGACGAATTCGGTCAGCTTCCGGAATTCAATGACAAGCAGCGTTCCCCGAAAGAGCGATGGGAGTGAATCATCGGTTTAGATTGGCCCGCATGGAGGCCGTCGGACTTCCTGGTAATGTATCATTTTGATTTTTGCAGTGATGTACTATGATTAGTTATACCACTCTATAAGGAATTCTTATGAAAGCGTTCGAGCCCGAGCAATTTCTTTTCATGGGGGGAATTCACGCCCTTAGAAAATTGGGTGTCGGAATAGAAGATTCCAATTTAACAGAAAAAGAAAAACAGGAATGCCTTCATGATGCTGAGGCTGCTGAAACATTATGTCGTAAGTTGGGCCTTACACTTTCTGAAATGGCAATCGAAAGAATAAAGGATTTTCTTTCCCTAAATGCCCAAATTTCATTGAGTAATGTAGTAAGATTGTTCGATGAGTTAGAAAATAGAATAATTGACGAAATGAAGTCCAGGGCATTCTTTTCTATTGAGCCGAGTAAGCAGAAATTATTTACCGAGGACAATTTGTTTGGAAATGAAGTAGCCGCAAAGTTTCCTTCAGCTGAAGTCGATATTAGTAATGCTGGTAAGTGTTTGGCTCTTGACCAATGGACAGCAAGTGTTTTTCATTCAATAAGAGTCCTAGAAATTGGTCTTGATGTTTTAGCCAAAGAACTGGGAGTTTCTTCTGACCGAAGAAATTGGGGAAACATCATTAGTGAGATTGAGGCAAAAATCAAGGATTTTAGCAAAAATCCCTCTGGAAATGAATGGAAACCAAAAGAGCAATTCTATTCTGAAGCAGCTTTACAATTCAGGTATTTCAAAAATGCGTGGAGAAATCATGTTATGCATGTGAGAGATACCTATGATGAGCAACGTGCAGATACAATCTTTGAACATGTAAAGGAGTTCATGGCCCATCTCGCTACGAGGTTAAATGAGGATATAGTGTGATTAGGCGTTCTTGGTCGTCTGTTTGGATCAATACCGGGGATTTCAAAATGATACACTACCGACTTCCTGATAACCTTACCTTTCAGTAATTGAATCGGGTCGTTGCTGGATAGGCATCCTCTCTACCTGGGGGTGGCCTCAAAATATGGGAGGATAGTACCAATACCAAACCTAAGCACAACACACACATGGATGCCTTCCTCAGTGGAAACTTGGCCCATTGTCGGATTTGCGTCCGATGTGAATATGCCCTTTAGCCGATTGATTCTTTACTCCAGGACAACTTAACACAACGTGGATTCATATCTGGCCGTAATATGTGTGACAAGTGTGACAACTCGGTACCGTCTCTTCAAAAGTCTATTATGCCTTTCTATAGCTTCTCAGCCAGGTCCTCGATGCCGAAAATCCTCCAGCGTTTTACCCTGTTCTTGGCATCCTTTATTCTTCTTTCCGCGAATTCAGAACCTGCTCTCTTTTCTTCCGCTGCCCAAAAATACGTTGCTACCGCGGCTTGATCGGGTCGACCTATCTTCTCAAATCCCTGCACCGCTTCGCCATAACATCTTCTTCCCAACTCTGAGTTATCGGATCTAAATGCAATCAACCCTTGCGTTGCCATGACCACAAAATTCCTAGGAGCCTCCAGGTCATCAATACTCAGCTTGCCTAATTCCCGTTCAGCAGCCTCCACATCCCCAATCCTCGCCAGACTGAATGCACGATCATTCGCCAGAAGTGGCTCCTTCCGTATCACCATGGGTAGTGCCTTGTCTATAATAGATAGAGCCCACCTATCATCTTCCAGCAATGTCCCCGCAATAAAGGAAGCGAAATTGACAGGCTTTGCGCTCAACGGCTGAAAAGCCATCCACTTGGTCGCCGCGCCGACGCTTTCCCTAAACTGCTTGCTGGAGTATAGTTCTCGAGTCTCTGCTTCAAACGATGCTGGAATTATTTTCTGTCCCGGAGCGGCATCTATTATCTCTGTCCGTAGCTTCATCTCCATCCACTTCACCTGCGCAATGGCATTTTCGGTCGGATCCAAAGCGGCCCGCCTCATAAGTTTCTTGCCCGCCCTCGTTGAGCCATGGTCAATCTCTACAGTTCCCATACAGGCCCTAAGCTCGCTTGTGGAGAATGAAGTTAGGCTGTCATCCCGCATCAAATCCTTGGCTTTGTCGATGCATTTGCTTTTCAGGCCTTGGCTTTCGGCAATTGCAATTTCTGCCGAAGCAATCCACGGGTCTATTCTGCAAAGCTCTGAGTTTCTCAGGATGGCTACGGCCCGTTCAGGGTCTTCCATATGCACATAGCAACGTGCCGCGGACCGCAAAATGAACCTGTTTGATTTGCCGAGTGTAAGAGCCACGTTCATAGCCAATTTGGCTTTTTCGTTTTGTCCTAGCGATGCATAACTGAGTGATAGATCTGACCAGGCGAGCGGGTTAAACGGGTATAATCTAACCCATTTCTTCATTTTGGAAATCCTACGCCTCTCAATATCAGCCGCTAGACTTGCGGTTTCGCCAGTC
>CAZZHQ010000171.1:0-4949 GCA_964654015.1 uncultured Dehalococcoidales bacterium
ATAGCTGCCGCTTCGGTAACACGCACTAGTTCCATAGCAATATTGCGTTCAATTTTACCACGAGACATAATTCCTCCCATACATAAACTCATTGGTTTTCAGGGATTATTAAAATAAAAGTATTTTTCGCACCACAAAGCCAATAAGTAGTACACCCTACCGACTAGCGAGGCATTCTTACCGCCAACAATAGGAATATCTCCAATCTTGATCCCTTCAAACCAGCGGATATATTTAGCATCCTGTATCATTTCCTCGTTCTCTGTTCTTACATTTCTAGCTTACTGTGGTGGTTGCTTTTTGGCCTTGAGCTTTCTCGCCTCCTGAGCCTCGACAATTGCCTGTTCTCTAGCTAAATTGACCTTTTTTCTCGCCTGATCTCTAGCTGATTGACCAATTTCCTCAACAGCTCTTTTTCCCGTTCGCTTGGTCTTCCTTTCTTTCTGATCCTCTTCAATCGCCTGTTCTCTAGCTAAATTAGCTTTCCTTCTTGCCTGGTCTCTAGCTAATTGCTCAATTTCCTCAGTAGCACGCTTTTCCTTTCGCTTGGCCTCTTTCAGTGATTGTTCTTCTTGGTCTGTCATCGTTCTACCTCCCAACATTGGATAATAATGGAACTAGTCGTACCGCTATTCAATTTCTTTTCTAATGAAAGAATATCGACTTAATAATCAGTTTACAGACTATTACAATTAGCTCTGGAAATCTAGTCAGTCTACACCATTTATTTTACCACATTTGGGTAAAGGTGCGGACCTTCTCCTCCGGGGTGTACTTCCGTCTGGATGCTACTCTAACCTGCTGCATAAAGCCCCTGGTTTGCTGGGTTCTGGCCTCGGCAGCATCAGCTTTATCTTTGTTTTCTTGGGACACAACTCACTCCTTTCACTCTTTAGTCAGTCTACTACCTCTCAGGAGCTTGTTCCACCTATCTGGAGTGTACGGTTATTGTGGCCCTATTTGTGTCTCATTATCGCTGACGGTCTACATAGGTATTGCTTTTGTACTCATATATAAGTTCGTTCCAAATGAGAAGATAAAATGGAAGTATGTATGGCCCGGTACGATCTTTGGGATTGTATTCTTTGATGCGGCAAAAAGTTTGTTTGTCTTATATTTGGCGAATTTCGCTAATTATGAAATGATTTATGGTTCCATCGCTTCCGTTATTATATTTCTAGTATGGATTTACTACTCTGCCATTATCTTGATAGTAGGTGCAGAGTTGAACTCAGAATATGCTTGAGTGACAGAGAAATAGGTGCTACTACCGGGGGCAGGCCAGATGCCAGTGCTACCTGAGCAATGCTGCTGGGAAAAAGACAGACATCCCGATGTTTTTCTACTTTATATAGTGACTACATTTTAGCACTCTCAACTTGGTAATTTATGCTTTTAAAAAGGAGGGTTGACAATAAAGGAAATTCGAGTAAAATTAGGGGAATCAAACAGAAAAGGGGAGCACCAAAGATTTTAAAAGATTTTAAGGCATTCATAACGAGAGGTAATGTAGTCGACTTAGCTGTAGGTATCGTAATCGGTGTTGCCTTCGGTGCCATAATTAGTTCGCTTGTAAAGGATATTATCATGCCTCCAATTGGCCTTGCCTTGGGAAACGTGGACTTTTCTAATCTCGTTGTTGTGCTAAAACAAGGTTCGCCTATTGGTCCTTATGCTTCTCTTGTTGATGCCCAAGCTGCCGGTGCTATTACGATCAATTATGGGCTATTTGTCATTAGTATTATCAACTTTCTTATAATAGCTATAGTCATTTTCTTTCTTATCGTTCGTCCAATAGCAAAGTCACAGGCTCGCAAGAAGGCAACGGAGGCAGCTACGGCACTCAGTACAAAAGATTGCCCTTTTTGCTATACAGCTATCCCAATTAAGGCTACTAGGTGCCCAAGCTGTACTTCAGAACTTAAGGTACAGTGAAATCAGATATCCTAACTTGCCCAAGAAATGGCTTTCACTTAATAGAAAAGGGAAACGGTATCAAATATTTATACGCCTGGCTGGACAAACATCCCGATGTTTGTTTTTTATCACTTACTCTTATCCATCACGGGGTGAAGCTGTTACTATCATGCCAGAGAAGACATGAGGGGATAAGGTAAGAGCTTTAAATTAGTCATTTCTTCTTATTCTGTTTCATTGCAGACTTGATGAACTGCCCGAATTTCTTATCCTTCTTGCGTTTTTCAAGGTATGACATTTGATAATGTTCAGATTCCTTTTTTAATTTAAGGTAGTCCAGATAATGAGTTTCGTTTAAGCTGCCAGTTTGGACGGCTCTTAGGACTGAGCAACCAGCTTCGTTAGTATGCGTACAATCCCTAAAACGGCAATTTTTTGCTAGCTTGGTAATATCTGAAAAACTTTCTTCAATACCCGCCTTGACACCAATATTACCGAGCTCTCTCATTCCTGGAGTGTCGATTAACATTGCCCCTTGGTCAAGTACTACTAATTGTCGCCGTGATGTTGTATGTCTTCCTTTGCCATCTTTTTCTCGGACTATGTTTATTTTAAATTCGCCTTGGCCTATTAGATTATTCAGGAGAGTGGTTTTACCCACGCCAGATGAACCAAGCATGCAATAGGTCATACCAGGTCGCAACAGTTGTTGAATTTGGGGTAATCCTAAACTAGTTTCAATACTATACGCGATGATTTCGCATTTGATACCTGTATTTCTTATCTCTGAAACTTTATTATCCAAGTCTTTTTGGCTAACCAAGTCGCTCTTGCTCAATAGAATCACGGGGTTGATATGACCGTCGTTCACCATTACCAAGTATCGTTCCAATCTGCGGAGATTGAAATTGAAGTCACATGATTGAACAATTAGTGCAATATCGATATTAGAGGCAATAATCTGATAATCGACTTTCTTGCCGGCCGTCTTACGTCTTAGTATCGTTTTTCTAGGAAACAGATCGTGAATAATTGCGAGCGTATTAGCGTTGTAGTATTGTACAAATGCCCAATCTCCAACCACGGGGTAATTAAGTTTCGATTCCGCAGAAAAAATGAACTCACCGGCAAGTTCAGATAGGACTTCACCATCCTCATTTCTTGTAAGATAACTGCCTTTATTAACAGAAGTGATACGGGCTAAACGATAGTCAGTTTTACTAGATTCATTAAGTCTTTGTATGAACCATTCATTAAATCCAAGGTCATGTAGTTTCATAATATATATTTTGATACCTGAGCAAATAAGTTGCAAGTATTAATAGCTATTATGAGTTAATGCAATACTCACTTTCCCCTAACAGAAAAGGTAAACGGTATTAAATATTTGTACGCATCAGTTGACATACATCCCCATGTTTGTTCAATGGTAGATAATTTGAATTCAGAAATTGTTTAAGTGAATTGAAGGCGCCTGGCTATAAAAAGTTAGGCGCTTTTGGTTCTTAAGATTCTTATAGTGGGGGTTGGATTCGGAACAACGAGCTTCGGGTTATAAGACTTCATAACGATACTATAGGCTTTGCCTTGTTATTTCTTTGCCATTATTTATCGTTTGCAGAAAGAGAATAAGCCCCAGCGCTATAGCACTGCTCGCAGTGCAGATCCAAAACGCGAGGTTATAGCTCGTAGTAATGTCAAAAATATACCCGGCGATAACTGGTCCCGTAGCACCTCCAACCATAGAAATGAAGTAGATAATTCCAAAGAGAGCACCATGAGAACGAAGCCCAAAATACTCAGCGACAATGGGTGAAATCACAGTGCATAGTCCGCCATGACTAAAACCATAGACAATAGCAAATAAATAGAGCATCCAGAGCTCACTCGCCAACTGTAACCACAGTAGAGCTGAGATAAGCAAGACTAAACAAATAACCATAGAGGACTTACTACCTATACGATCTATAGTAGCACCGATAACGAACCGACCTGCCATACTTATTCCACCAATTACCGATAGGACACTGGCCGCTAGTGTTCCAGATATTCTGATATCGGTAGCATGTGGTACGATATGTAACATTATTGTGAGAAGAGTATACATGGTGAGGAAATAGGCCATGCAAATCGTCCAGAGCTGTCGAGTTCGCAACGCCTCGTGAGGATAATAGCTAGTTTCTATAGGTTCAGGGCTTACGGTTTGGGTCATCGTGTTTCCATCTGGTAAGAGCCCCATACTAGCGGGGTCACGTCGCAAGAGCTGCCCGATAATAATAAGCAGAAACATCACGATAGCACCAATGATAATGTATGAGGTGCTCCAACCATAAACCGTGATGAGCACACTAGCTAACATGGGTATAACGAGTTGACCGGCACCTGTACCAACCTTGAGAGTGCCAGTCATCACCCCTCTCCGTCGAATAAACCACCGTGCCACTGTTGTTAGGGGGATGATGTCAATCGCACTCAACCCAATACCAACTAACACGCCATAGAAGAGGTACAATTGCCATACGCTACCGAGCACTGACATGAGTAGGATCCCTAACCCGAAGAATAAACCGCCGGCTGTCATTAAAATCCGTGGGCCGAACTTGTCATTCAATCTACCAAGGAACATAGCGAACAATCCTGCGATTACGAGTGCCAGTGACTGAGCACTGGATAGTGTTGCCCTCGACCAGTTAAAATCGGTAAGCAGTGGCTTGAAAAAGATACCGAAGGCAATATAGGTACCGATACCTATTGCCTGTATGCTGAAGCCTGAGGCAACAATGGTATATCCATAGAATAATTTTGACCCCTTCATGTTAATGAACAGTATAACCTTTCGGGGCAAGGTAAGGCTAATGAAATTAGTTGGGCCTTTTTAACTTGTTTAATCTGACCCGACATGTATTCAAAGTACGGCTACGGTGACTCAGTAAAATACAAAATCAACAGTGGCAGGATTCGAACCAACGACCTTCGGGTGAGGTAGGATGGAATTAACGGACACCAAAGTCAGGTAAAATAAAGAGACGGAG
>CAZZHQ010000172.1:0-4927 GCA_964654015.1 uncultured Dehalococcoidales bacterium
CTATCAGGATGGCGTCGCCTATCAAATGATGCTTGACTATGGCGTAGAAATTTATGATCTCCCCGAAGACGTTCAAAGAGGTATCCTTAAAGCTTCAGTACCAGTATATGCAAGATATTGTGCGGAAGATCCACTCTTTGACAAAATTTTTAACTCACAAAAAGAATTCAAGAAGCTTTATGGAGCATGTCAGACTCGTATTACAGATTGGGTCTCAGAATAAAAATAAACTTGATAATAAAGTTTAAGTAGATAGTTTTATAGAGATAGCCACCGTTATTACCAACATAACGGTGGCTATTTGTAGGTCTGATAGCAGGAGGGAATATTTTGAGAACAAATGCTATTCGTGGTGTTCTGGAAAATGTTGTGGGAGCGATTAATCATATTAATGCTTGGTTAGCAATCTATATACGTTGGTTGCTCTATGTGTTAATGATTATCATTGTATATGACGTGGTATTGAGATATATATTTAGAGCTCCTACAGCTTGGTCTTTTCATATAAGTTACATGATCGGTGGCACTATATGCGTTATGGGGGCAGCATACACACTTCAAATTAATAAACACGTAAGTATCGATATTATAAGCAGATTATTTCCTATAAGAACAAGATCGATAATTAATACAATACTAATGGGAATTCTAT
This sequence comes from uncultured Dehalococcoidales bacterium, assembly GCA_964654015.1. Classification (GTDB taxonomy): domain Bacteria; phylum Chloroflexota; class Dehalococcoidia; order GIF9; family AB-539-J10; genus JAUUZT01. Next base: position 653 of record CAZZHQ010000172.1, read on the forward strand.
TTTTCCCTTCGATATTTTTAATCACCAGATACTCGTGGATAAGGGCAATACAGGCATGGTCGATATTAGAGAAAGGCTCTTATGGTTTTTGGTACCCGCCGCTTTACCCATACAGGACTATCATAGCTATTGGATTTACGTTGCTGCTGATACAAGGATTAGTTGTATTTATCCGAGACATATATTTTTTAGTGAAGAATGAAAACTTATAATCGCTATTTTCATGAGATATATCGAAAATAGTTATTGCGAGGTATTGTTATGATTGAACTATCTCCTGTAGTTATTACTATAGTTATGTTTAGTGGATTGTTAGTAGCGATCTTACTTGGGTTCCCATTGGCTTTCAGTCTTGCTGGTATGGCATGCCTTACAGGTTTACTTACCTGGGGTCCAGAGTCCATTGCTCTTCTCTATACTCAATTCTATGGTCTGATATCAAACTATATAATTCTAGCAGCACCCTTATTTATTGGTATGGGGTTGATGATAGAGCGGTCTGGAGTAGCTACAAAGGTTTTCGATACATTATATCTGTGGCTTGGGGGATCTCGAGGTGGCCTGGCTGTAGCTACAATATTGCTAGGGACTGCTTTAGCTGCATGCGTCGGTGTAATTGCTGCTTCAGTCACTGCTTTGGCGCTAGTAGCACTTCCCACGATGCTCGACCATAAATATAAGAAGGAATTAGCTTGCGGTGCTGTTTGTGCAGGTGGGACGTTAGGTATTCTCATTCCCCCAAGTGTAATGTTGGTATTTTACGGTCCTATGGCTAACATATCAGTAGGACAGCTTTTCATGGGAGCCATTGTACCGGGTCTTATGCTTGCAGCCTTGTATATTATCTATATTTTAATATGGAGCTTTTTAAAGCCTGAAGTAGCTCCGTCAATGCCTGCTGAACAGCGAAAGGAAATACCATTTAGTAAGAAGCTTATTACGCTTTTTACTTCTTTTTTTCCTATGGTTTTGCTAATAGCATCTGTTCTCGGCAGCATATTTTTAGGTATTGCTACTCCGACTGAAGCAGCAGCTGTAGGTTTTTTTGTATCTACTCTTATGGCTGCAGCATATCGACAGCTTAACTGGAGAGTAATAAAGGAAGTAGCAAGAGATGGAATTATTATTACTGCTATGGCTTTCTGGATAGGTGGGTCTGCTTCTATGTTTACTGGTATATTTTTAGCATCAGGATGTGGAGATGTAGTAGCCGATTTTGTCCTGGCAACACCTTTTGGGCATTGGGGTGCTTTCGTGATGATCATGTTCATAATATTCATGTTAGGTATGTTTATCGATTGGCTGGGCATAATATTTATTATGATTCCCATAATTACGCCTATAGTTCCTATTCTGGGATTCGACAAATTGTGGTTTGCTATAATGGTTTGCGTTAACCTTCAAATGTCCTTTATGACTCCGCCATTTGCTTATGCAATCTTTTACCTGCAGGGTGCCAAGAAGCCGGAGTGGGGGGTAGAAATAAGCCATATAATTCGTGGAGTTATTCCGTTTGTTGGACTAATAGTAGTGGGCCTTCTTTTATGTATCGTTTTCCCACAGATAATCCTATGGCTACCAAATTTGATGATTAAGTAATGGAAGAAATAAAATAAAACTGGAGAGGATTAGTGGCTAATAGTAAAAAAATAGTAGTACCGATAGTTGCCTGGTATGGCGATGAAAAATATGAGCTTGAGTTTCCTGGTTCGTGGGACGTCAATGTTTGTAATATGAAAGGAGCTGATGCTCCCGCGCTATCCGACAAAGAGATAAGAGCAGCATTTTCTAGTCCCATTGGTTGTAAACCTATAAAAGAGCTTGCAAAAGGGAAGAAAGAAGTAGTCATTCTTTTTGATGATTTGACCAGGCCAACTCCAACTAAGGTCTTAGTACCGTATGTACTGGAACAACTTGCTGATGCGGGTATTTCTGATGACCAAATACGGTTTATAGCTGCTCTTGGCGCACATGGTTCAATGGATAATATTGCGTTTAGAAAAAAACTGGGTGATGAAATAACTGGCAGATTTCTTGTTTATAACCATAATCCATATGAAAACTGCACTCCTCTTGGAGTGACCAGTCAGGGTACACCAGTATCTATTAATAGTGAGTTCATGTCATGTGACCTAAAAATAGGAATTGGTGGTATAGTGCCACACCCATATGGTTTTGGTGGTGGTAGTAAGATAATTATCCCGGGTGTTGCATCAATAAAAACTATAGACCTCAACCACTCAAGGCTAAATAAATCACCAACAGTTGGGTTTGGAAAATATGAAGGTAATATTGTTAGACAGGATATGGATGAGGCAGCTAAGATGGCAGGGCTTGATATAAAAATAGATGCACTACTCAATCTAAAAAAAGAAATCACTGCACTTCTTGTAGGAGACGTTGTTAAGGAATATGCTGAAGGTGTGAAATTTGCCAGAAAACAGTATGCTACTGATATGGTATCTAATGTTGATATTGTTGTTGCCAATTGCTATGGAAAGGCAAATGAAATGGCTCTTGCTCCACTGATAGCATCACCACTTTTAAAACCGGAAGGCGGAGAAATGGTAATTATAGCTATTGTTCCAGAAGGACAAATTACACACTACTGGGGGAGGAGCTTTGGGAAGAAATTTGGAGGTCGAGCTTGGCTACCTAAGACTAGCTTGCCAGATAGAACTAAAAAACTTATTGTACTTAATCCTTACCCAGATAGAACGGGTGGTGACTGGCTGGCTCCGTATGAATTAATAACATGGGCAAGGTCATGGGCAGAAGTTATCCAGCAACTAAAGGAAAGCTATGGTAACAAAGCTAAGGTAGCTGTGATTCCCGATGCTACCTTACAGTATTTTCCTGATGCACTTGGATGAGAGTAATCACTGACTGTTATTGCTTCGTTAGAAGATGTTGATAGTGTTTTTTTTCAGTTTATAGATTACCCATTCTCAGCCAGAATAAACTATTGACATATTTTCGAAATAAAGTAAAATATTTCAGATTTATTTTCACTTTTATTACCTTAATAACATAACCGGAGCTGATGCCTATGCCAAAGATGCGGTTGAGTCTGTTAAGAAAGCTAAAATTCTTATTGGATAATAAAAACTCAATTAGTCTGTATTAAATAATAGACTATAGAAAGAATTAACAAACAAGGAGAATGCTTAAAATGTCAGATAGAAATGAGTTAGAAATAGAAAACAGAATGATTAATTCCCATAAAAAATATTGGAGTAACTCGAAAGGGTTGGTGCTGCGGGGGGAGTGGGACTATAGCCGCTCACCACTTAGAATCAGAGTTCACGATGAGAATATAAAAGGTGACTTTACTCCTGAGATGTTGGATATAGAGAGGCTGGTAAAAGAGACTGAAGTAGCCTGTAGAGTCCATCCACATATAAATAATGATATATTTGAATATGTAGAAGTTGACGAAGTAATCCCATGGATGGAGGCAATCGTTGGCTGCCATATATATGCGTTGGGAAGGGGAGCCAGCATGGTGGCAAATCCTTCTGATATTGCGCCCATGGATTTGCCTGCTCATCTTCGAAAGCTGCTAGATAATCTGGAAGGGAGCGTATGGTACCGGAAACTGAGGGATGGATACCAGGGTCTGGATGAAATATTAGGGGACAAATATCCCAGAGCCCATACATTAATGAGAGGGCCTGGAGACATGGTAGGGGCATTACTGGGTCATGAGAAGTTTATCGGCATGATGCTTGATCCTGGGAGTAAAGATTTAATACAGCAATTGCTTGACCTCTGTTCGAAGATATACATAGAGACGGCTAAAATGCAGCTTGATAAGGGAGGGAAATTCAGAGGAGGCTACTGTAATCCGTTTGGGATATGGGCACCAGAATATAATGTACGAAGCCAGGAAGATGAGGCATCGCTTGTTTCGCCGAAGATGTACAACGAGTTTTTCTTACCACATCACATTCAGGAAGTAGCTGGGTATGATTACTCGACGTTCCACATGCACTCCGGATATGTAATGACAACCTACAACTGGCGGGAGTTTGCAAAGAGAGGGAACATAGGAAGTTATGAAATAGCCATGGACCCCAATGGTCCCACGGCTGAAGTCTTATTGCCGTCTCTCCTGGAAATGAATAGCATGAAACCTATAGTGATAGATTCATGCACGGCAGAGCAGATAAAGGTAATAGAAGAACATATCTCTGAGTTTCCGGGAGCAGTGTTGCATCGTGATCTGGATATTGCCACATTTTCATTTCAAAACAAGTAGCCTGGATGGAGTTA